>DAOMFR010000101.1:0-27204 GCA_035429885.1 Blastocatellia bacterium | reverse complement strand
TTAAACCTTCCGATACTAACCATCGGCCTTCAGCTTAAGGAGACAAGCCAATGATTGAAAATCGAATCAGCGCGACACTATCGCAGCAAGACATAGACACCATTTTGGAAGCGATCAAACTCATCAAAGAAAAGCTTCCCTTTCTCATCAATCTGACTTCAGACGAACGCCGGGCATTGAACAAACCCGGTGATCGTAGTCGGAATTTCATTGATAAGGCTCTGGAAGTCGCTACACAAAACCCCGACATTTTGCCCAAACTGTTCAGTGTCGAAGAAATGAAAAAAGACATTGAGCTAAGCCATAAGTTGCAGCCGATTTTGCTGGCGCTGTCACAATTACAGGAAATTGTTGATAACACAGTGGCGACGGTGAACAGCGAAGCCTATGCCTCTGCGTTGTCGGTTTACAATTATGCTAAAGCAGCGGGTAAAGCTGCGGCATTACAGGACACCTTAGACGAATTGGGCAAACGCTTTGCCAAAAAGCCCAGCAGCTCTGCGGGCAGTAAAGCCACTGCGCCTAAAAAATCCACAGAAGGATGAGCGATAAGGAACGATACTTCGACGCATATCAACGATGGGTAAGCAACATCCCAATTGATATGCGTCGGGGATTGTTCTGATATACGGTTGCGATCTTCCGGGTATACACATCACATCATTGTTTATAGTGATCAGACCAAACGACTATGTCACGGACTCCACGGACTATACCCGGCGCTATAAACGACCAAGCGAAATGTGTCTTCTGTGCAACGAATTGCTTGATCGTTGTAGTGGGATTCCTTAAGATTCCTTGCAATGAAAGAAGATAAGAAGTTAGTCGCTGAATTTATCGTTCAACTCCGGGTCGAAAAGGGCTTGGCCGATAACACGTTGATGGCCTATCAACGCGATTTGCAGAAATTGCTCAAGCATTCCACGGATTTGGGCAAAAGCTTGCTAACGATGGAGCGCGCGGATCTGGTTGATTTGATGGCGGATTTGAAAGATTCGGGCGCAAATTCCAGCAGCATTTCGCGCATGATGTCCGCTGTCAGAGGCTTTTATAAATACGTGCTGACTGAAGGGTTAACGAAAAACGACCCGACAGCGCATCTGGATTCCTATAAGCCCTGGCAAACGCTGCCGCATTTTCTGAATCAGCAAGAAATCGAATCGCTGCTGGCTCAGCCCAATATGGAATCCGATTACGGGCTTCGGGATCGTGCAATGCTTGAAACGTTGTATGCTTCGGGATTGCGAGTGTCGGAACTCGTCCATTTGAAGATGTCGGACATTGATCTGGATTCCGGCGTATTGACATGTTTTGGCAAAGGCAGCAAACAACGCAAAGTTCCGCTGGGACGTTCAGCCATCTCTTTTCTGAAACGCTATTTCCCTGCTAGACTGCGGCTTCTGAATAACAAGTCGTCCGAATTGCTGTTCATTGAACTCAATGGACGGTTGATCACGCGGCAAAAGTTCTGGAAATTGATTAAGCGATATGGCGAAGCGGCCAATATCTCTTACATCACCCCGCATTTGCTGCGACATAGTTTTGCCACAGTGCTGCTGGCAAACGGCGCGGATTTGAGGTCGGTGCAATTGATGCTGGGTCATAGCGATATTTCGACCACTCAAATTTATACGCACGTCACGAACGATCAACTGAAGACGGCTTACAATAAATTTCATCCACGATCCTGAAATCATCAGACCAAAACTTAACAATGAACCTGGGAGAGATCGCTCAACGACTGAATTGCACGGTAATCGGAAATTCTGAACTCGAAATTACGGGCCTGGCTCCAATTGAAATTGCTGAATCCAGCCACCTTACATTCCTAAGCAATAAGAAATACAAGAAACATTTGGCGACAACGGCCGCGGCTGCGATCATTCTGGAAGATGCGGGCGATTTGCCTGCTGGAAAATCCGGCCTAGTGTCTGCCAATCCGTACCTGACCTTTGCTGAAGCCATGTGGATTTTTTATCCGCCGCTTCAACATCCCAAAGGTATTCACCCATCGGCGGTCGTTTCTCCATCCGCGACCATCGGCAAAGACATTACAATCGGGGCTTTCACCGTCATTGGCGATGGCGTTAAGCTTGGGAATAACGTTACGATTCTGGATCACTGTTCGGTCTATCCGGGCGCTGAGATTGGAGAAAATACCTTTTTTCATTCTCATTGCGTTGTCAGAGAATTTTGCAAAATTGGCAGCAACGTTATCTTTCAGAATCACGTAACTGTTGGCAGCGATGGGTTTGGATTCGCCAAGCGCGGCGACGGCAGTTGGTTCAAAATTCCACAGGCCGGGATCGTTGTGATAGAAGACAACGTAGAAATCGGAGCCGGAACGACCATTGACCGTGCGACCATTGGGTCAACCGTTGTCAGAAAAGGAACCAAGTTGGATAATCTGGTTCAAATTGGACATGGTTCCAGCGTCGGCGAAAACACTTTGCTTTGCGCCCAGGTGGGTTTGGCCGGCAGCACTCAGGTTGGTAATGAAGTTATCCTGAGCGGTCAGGTCGGAGTCGCAGGGCATCTGATAATTGGCGATAAGGTAATTGCGACGGCTCAAACTGGAATTCCGAGTTCAGTTGAAGCCGGAAAAATCATCTCCGGCTACCCTGCAATCGAGAATCGCGACTGGCTGAAATCATCGGCCGTATTTGCTCAATTGCCTAAGCTTCAGAAAGAGATCAGACAATTAAAAGAAGAGATCAATAAACTTAACGCATTACTTGAAAGGTAAATTCAACGAATGGCCATTAAAATCGAAAACCAATCAAATATAAAACTTCCCAGCAAGACCGAGGAAACCATTAACAGTGTGCTCGGCTGTGTTCCGGGCGAGCATTTACGAGGCTTGAACAAAGTCGTGCTCGTTGACCGCATCATTCCTGATTCACGAATCCAGCTTCCAACTGCGCAGGAACTCCCAGGACTTTACCACCCTAAACAAGGCGGTTCTCAACCCTGGTTTGAAATCGGTTTGAACGCATTGCTGATGCCAACGGAAGGTTTTTTTAAACGGATCGCGGCTCGGTTGAATTTTAAGGCGAGCTTGGCGTACCTGACACTTTCATTGCAGGCTCAACATTACCATTTCACTCTTTCGCACGGACTCAAGAAACATCAGTACGAAGGCGCCATTCGCTCTTACGTGGACAAGCACTTGGAAAAATGGAGAGAGAGTCAGGGTGGATGGCGGCTAAAGCTATTCAAACCGCTTCGTCCCTGGCTGGAAAAGTGGTCGAAGAAGCTAAAGAAACGCTATCAACAAGAAGAGCAAAAGCGAAAATCATAGAAAAGAAAAAGGGGCTGAATCGCCCCTTTTTCTTTTCTACTCACCGATCTTGCTTAATTCCTCAAGCGCAGTTCTTACCGCAAGAATCAATTCATCGTGTTCAACAGACGAGCGCCGGAATTTCACCTCGATGGTGAAATCCTTACTCGGCGCTTGAAATCTGTAAACGAAAGGCTGAGCACGAACCTGTTTGTTCTTTCTCGCCTGCCTTGCCTCGTCGCGGTTCAATCCTTGAGAGGCAATTCGCTGGACAAAGTTGAACATGGAATCGTGGTCGGACTGTCTTGCAACCTGAAGCAACAACGATTTGGAATTGATACTTTCAGCGCGACACTTATCGCGAATGTCCGCCGGGATTGCCGCAATCGAAAGAGCCTCGGTTACGGAAGAACGCGACTTCCCGATCTTCTTGGCAACTTCTTCATGCGTGTAGCCAAACCGTTCGATCAAAGCGAGATACCCTTCGGCTTCTTCGTAAGCTGTCAGGTCTTTTCTTTGCAGGTTTTCGATTAATGCAATTTCGGCGACATTGCGTTCGTCCACATCCATTTCGATGCAAGGAACTTCACGCAATTCGGCTTCGAGCGCAGCTCGATAACGCCGTTCGCCTGAAATGATCATGTATCGCCCACCTACGTCGGACGGACGGACCAACAACGGCTCAAGAATTCCCTTTTCCTTGATTGAAGCGATCAGGTCTTCCAGATCGCCCATATCGATCCGCGGCTGGTTCGGATTCGGCTGTAACTTTTCAATCGAAATCATTTTGCCAATCGGAGCGCCTCGAAGCGACGACAACTCCTCCACATAATGACGATCGTGTCTCATTTTCAAAGTTGATGGCAATCCTCTTTTAGCTGGCACGTCGCATCACCTCATGGCACAAATTGGCATATTCGATCGCTCCGCTGGAAGTTGGAGCGAATGTAAAAATGGATTCTCGATAGGCTGGACTTTCTTCCAACCTAACAGATTTAGAAATCGTAGTATCAAACACTTTATCACCAAACACATTACAAATCTGATCGTAAATGTCACGTGATAAAGTAGTTCTTCTATCATGAAGAGTCACAACAACCCCCAACACTTCAAGTTGAGGATTAGGCCTGGCCTTGATTCGCTCAATGGTTTCAAGAAGATCATCTGTTCCTTCTAAAGCAAAATATGATGACTGAATTGGAATTATCAGGTGGGTCGCCGCTACTAAAGCATTGACAGTAATCAACCCCAAGGTCGGTGGCGTATCAAGGATCACCACATCATAATGATGATTAACAGCATCCAGTTTATCTTTTAGCCTATAGGGGCCATCAAGCTCGCCTACCAGCTTTGCTTCCAGTTTCGCCAAGTTAATCTTGGATGGCAATAGGTCCAGGTTCTCCACCTTGGTCTTTTTGACAATGTCGGCAAAGCGAATATCAGAATCTGTCAGCAAATCATAAATTGAAAGAGGAATTTCATCCTGAACTAAAAACGAGATTGTGCTATTGGCTTGTGGATCTAAATCCGCCAATAACACTCTCTTTCCTTGCTGAGCAAGCGCAGCAGCAAGATTGATCGCAGTTGTAGTTTTCCCTACTCCGCCTTTTTGATTTGTGATTGCTATTTTGATCCCCTGCAATGTGTCTCCTTGTGCTGCTGAATACGATGAACTCCTTATGCCATCACATTTTGTAGTCACTAATGTCATCTATTTCTTCAGGCCATTCCACTTCTTCTTCATCTTCAAAATCATCAACTTCTTCATTAATCACGTGACTGACTTCAGTACGGGAAGACTCCAGCACAGTTTCTTTTACAAAAATAGGACAATCCACACGCAGGGCAAGGGCAATAGCGTCGCTGGGCCTGGCATCAATCAACACAGTTTGATCAAGCAGGCCAATTTCAATAACTGCAAAGAATGTGCTGTCGCGCAAATCCGTAACAACGACGCGATTCACGACCCCTCCCATCTGTCGGATAACATTCTTCAACAGATCGTGGGTCATCGGTCGCAAAGAAGGTAATTTTTCAATCTCTGAAGCAATTGAGTTGGCTTCATACGGCCCAACCCAAATTGGCAACATCGTATCGCTGGTGACATCTTTCAGCAAAACCACAGGAGAGTTGGTGGTCGGATCAATCAATAATCCACGAATTTTTACTTCTTTTTCCATTTGAACCTCGCTCAACCAAACGGTTTTACACTAAGTGACCGTAAAGACTATTCGGCTTTATCCCTGTCACTTTGACCTTCACAAGCTGGCCAATTAACTCTTTTTGCCCGGGGAAATTGACGACTTTGTTGCATCGGGTGTGGCCAAAACAATCGTCGGAAGATCGAACACTTTCGCCTTCAACTAAAACTTCAACGATTTTTCCTTCATACCGGCTGTATCGTTGCTTTTGAATCCGCCGCTGCAATTCTTCCAACTTCAGAAATCGCTCAGTCTTGACCTCTTCGGGAATTGAATCAGCATAGGCTGCGGCGGGCGTATTTGGGCGAGGAGAGTATTTGAAAATATACAAGCCATCATACTCCGTTTCAGCAACCAAGCTCATCGTTGCATTGAAATCTTCATCCGTCTCTCCAGGAAACCCAATGATGATATCGCCTGTAATTGAAAAATCCTTGTTTGCCTTTTTAATAAAATCGATTTTCTCTAGATACTCTTCTCTTGTGTAGCCACGCCTCATCGCCCTAAGAATCCTGTTGCTTCCAGATTGAACCGGCAAATGTATCCATTCGCAAAGATTCTCATGCTCATCTATTACTTTAACTATTTCCTGGTCGAAGTCTCTAGGGTATGAAGTCGTAAACTTTATCCGTGGAATCAAGCTCTTAGTTGCCAGCATTGCCAATAACTTAGCAAAGGTAACTTCACCTGTCTCTTCATCTATCAACGTTGTATCGTTGCCGTGAAATCGCCCACTTAAGCCATAACTATTTACATTCTGTCCGAGCAGATGAACTTCTTTAAATCCCTGTGCAGCCAGGCTTTGGGCCTCCGCAAGAATCTTGGACGAGGGGCGACTACGTTCACGCCCTCTGGTAAAAGGAACAATGCAAAATGAACAGAACTTGTTGCAGCCTTCTGTAATGGTGATAAAGGCGACATGCTCAGTACGTCGAGCATCTGCATCTAATTCAAAGAATTCAGCATTCTTTGTCAGCCTAATATCAATAGCTCTGGAAAATCCTTGTTCAAGCTGGGAAACTAACTCTGGCAGTTTACCGATGGCTTGTGTCCCCAATACCAATCGAATGTCCTTATTGCGCTCGAACATTCGTTCAGCCTCTGCCTGTGCAACACACCCCATAACCCCGAGTATTGGTTCAGCATTTTTTTCATTGGAGTGATGTTTTAGCTCCCCAATTCTTGAATACACTTTTCGAGCCGCTTTCTCTCTCACCATGCAGGTGTTGAGCAGAATCAAATCAGCTTCTTCGGGGTTTTCGGTCAACTCATAACCTGATCCGGACAATGCAAATGCAGCCTTTTCGCTGTCATGAGCATTCATTTGACAACCATGAGTTTCTAAATAAAACTTTTTACTCATAACGCTTTTGACACTACTGAGAGTGGAGCAATTCGCGAGCGTGCTTTCTGGCAGCCATTGTCGCGGTTGAACCACCAATCATTCTCACTAATTCCTCAATTCTTCCGTCTTCATCCAAGCTGGTTAACCTTGTCACCGTGCGCTTGTCGTTAAGCTCTTTAGTAATCAGATAATGAGTGTCTGCATATCTGGCAATTTGGGATTGATGAGTAATGCATAAAACTTGATTCGTTTTCGACAACCGCTTCAATCGCTGCCCAACGGCTTCAGCGACACGCCCACCAATTCCAGCATCAATTTCATCGAAGATGAGTGTTCTAGGAAAAAGTGTTGGAGCCGTCACAGTTTTCAATACCAGCATCAATCTGGATAGTTCACCACCAGAAGCAACTGCTTTTAATGGCTTTAGCTCTTCACCTGCATTTGCAGTAAACAGGAATTCAACGGAATCCTTCCCAATACGACTAAGTGCTTCAGTGCTCGCTCCAATAAGATTGCCGACCCTCGCCGATAATTGCCCTTTCTCTTGGCTCACTAACTGAACTGAAAACTTTGCAGCACCCAAGGCGACCGCAGCCAATTCTTTCGTGATTGCTCGCTCGAGTTTTGGAATTGCCGATTGCCGTAAATGACTAATCTCTGTTGCGATGGTTTTGTATTTCTCCAAGGCAATTCTGAGCCTTGAAACAATGTCTTTTCCTCTTTCCTCACTATGCAAGAGCAGGTTCTTTTGTTCAAGCAGTTTATCTCTAAAAGACAAAATCTCCTTCACTGAAGCGCCATATTTTCGCTTCAACCTTCGAATATCTGCTATGCGGTCTTCGACAAATTGTAATCTGGCCGGCGAAGCTTGAACCCCATCGCAATATTCTCCGATCGTAAACGCCACGTCATCAAGAACATATTTAGCACTTGTAAGCTGATCCAACTGAGCACTAAAGCCAGGGTCCAGGTCTACAAGCTCAGTCATTCTCTTCTGAGCAGCAGCTAACCGCGATTGAGCTGAATTTTCATCCTCATAAAGACATTGGTAAATTTCACGACTCAGCACAGCTAACTTTTCAGCATTGGCCAGCTTATTTCGTTCCATTTCCAATTCTGTATCTTCAGACTCTGAAAGAGCCGCCTGATCAATCTCGGTAAGCTGAAAATCAATCATATCGAGAGATTTAAGCCGTTCAGATTCGCTTTGACGATTCTCCTCAAGCGTCTTCACCAATTGAAAAATCTCTTCATAGACCTGAAATATGTCTGCCCGAAGGGATCCAATGCCAGCGTAAGCATCAAGCAAGTTTAGATGAGTTTCTGAACTTAGCAGGCTTTGCTGATCCCCTTGGCCATGAATATCAACAATATGAGGTTGAATCGCTTTTAGTAAGCTAAGACTTGCAACTTGATTGTTGATAAAAATCCGCCCTCGCCCTGAAAGGCTGATTTCACGCCGAATGATCAACTCTTCTTCAGTAGTTTCAATTCCCGAATCCGACATAACCTCAACCAAAGGCTTATTTCCCTGGAAATCAAAAACTCCTTCAACAAAGGCGCGCTCTTCTCCCGAACGAATCATCTCCGTGGAGCCTCGTTCGCCTAGCAAGAGTCCCAAGGCATCAATAATGATTGATTTGCCTGATCCAGTTTCTCCGCTTAAGACATTAAGTCCGGAGTGAAACTCCACTTGTAACCCGTCTATCAGCGCAAAATTTGCGATGTTCAGAAATCGGAGCATAAACTAAATTGATTTTAGAAATGCGTTTACGCAATTAAATGGACAAGCTATACTCATTTTTGAAAGCGATCAAACATACAGCCTGTAATGAAGTTATTGCTGACTCGGCCCACAGTTTATCAGTAACTCGCTTGAGACAGCAATCCATTCAAGAAATTTGACACAATAAAACCACTGGAGAAACTTATGGCTTCGTTTAATAAAATTGTCATTGTGGGGTATTTGGGAAGAGATCCCGAAATTAGATACATGTCAGACGGAACAGCAGTTTGTAATTTTTCTGTTGCAACAACTGAAAAGAAAAAAGACCGCTCAGGTGAAGCTCAAGACATAACAACCTGGTTCAGAATTAACGTTTGGGGAAAACAGGCAGAGGCGGCGAATCAATACTTATCGAAGGGCAGGCAGGTTTACGTTGAAGGGCGGCTTAGTCAACAAGAATTCACCGATCGAGATGGCAACCGAAAAACGTCTTTGGATGTTAGGGCAACTGATGTTCAATTTCTAGGACCACGAAGCGATGAAGGATCCTCTTCTTCTTTTCAACAGCCTCGGTCTTCGGCCTCTTCCAGTCAAGCATCAGATATGGGCGAGCCAGATGACCATGTACCGTTTTAATTAAAGTTATGGGGATTGTCGGCGTGCCGACAATCCCCATAACTTTAAAAGAATGAGTATTTTAACCAATTACCCGACTTCACCCAAAGCACGGAACTTCTTATAACGTCGCTCCAAGCGATCTTCCACTGCCAAGTCCTCGACTCCAGCCAACATTTCAAAAATATGATCTCCAAGAATTTCGGAGGACTTGTCCCAATCCTCATGTGCGCCTCCTTCAGGTTCAGGAATCACATGATCAACAATTCCAATGCTAGCTAGATCCTGAGCGGTCATTTTCATACTCGCTGCGGCCTGTGGAGACAACTTGGCATCCTTCCATAAAATGGCAGCACATCCTTCAGGGGTAATCACCGAATAGACGGCATTTTCCATTATGCTCACACTGTCTCCGACGCCAATGGCAAGCGCTCCACCTGACCCTCCTTCGCCGGTTATTGTGACGATTATTGGCACCTTAATACGAGCCATTTCCCTAAGGTTGTGCGCGATCGCTTCTGCTTGTCCGCGCTCTTCTGCATCAATTCCAGGATAGGCGCCCGGTGTATCAATCAGAGTAAAGATTGGCCGATTGAATTTCTCAGCAATCTTCATCACTCGTAATGCTTTTCTATAACCATCAGGCTTAGGCATGCCAAAATTTCGAGTCTGGCGTTCTTTCAAGTCTCTTCCCTTTTGGTGTGCAACGATCGCAACTGGCTTCCCGCGGAAGTTAGCAAAGCCAGCAACAATCGCGGGATCATCGCCAAAGGTTCTATCACCGTGAATTTCAACAAAGTCAGTAAATATTCGCTCGATGAAATCTAAGGCATAAGGCCGACGGTCATGCCTAGCCAATTTCACTCGATCGATCGGGTCCAATGAAACTATTTGAGATTGATTCATAATCGTTGATTGAATGTAGAAGTATTAAGCCACCTTAAAGCGAAAACTCGTTCATAACGAGTTCAACTTTCCAGGTGTTGTCTATGTTTTCAATTTCGCTTATTAGTGCTGCAGATGCACTAACTCTAAAAAACTGATTTGGTCTTAACCTGACTACCAATCCATTACTAGTAGCCAGATCCAGGAAAAGTTGCGCGTTGCCAGCATTAGAGCCAATGAGATCATTTAATCGCTGCAAGTTTTGCTGACCAGCCGAAGCTTCGTTTAACTTGATCACCATCACTCGAGCAGCTTTGGCTTTCGCGCTTTCGAGTTGAATTATCTCTTGAGCAATGATTGAAGCATCAGTTTCATCATTTGATTCCAGCTTCCCTTTCACAAGCACTGCTTCATCGTTTTGAATCAGTGCTTTATATTTATTAAATTGTTCCGGCCAACAAACAATCTTAACGGACCCAAACTGATCTTCGAGGCGGAAAAGGGCAAAGCGATCACCTTTTTTTGTGGTCTTGATCGAAGTTTCCACAATGACGCCTCCCATTGAAAGAATCTCTCCTGGCTGAAACTCGGCAATATTACCACTATCGGCTTTAGCCATAGTTTTGATGGAATCAGAATATTCCTCCAGTGGATGACCACTCGCATAAAAACCGAGAGACTCTTTTTCATTGGCCAGCAGCTCTTTTTGGCTCCAAGCCTTCACATTGGGCAATTCAATTTGTGGCGATGCCCCTGAATCTCCCCCAAGCAAACTGGCAAAAAGGTCCGTTTGGCCACTAAGCTTATCTCGTTGAGCTTTCATGCCAGATTCAATGGCTTTATCTAAGACTGCCAGCATTGCCGCACGATGAGACGAAAAGAATTCAAAGGCCCCAGACTTGACCAAAGACTCCAATACTCGTTTGTTGACAGCGCGCGGATCAACGCGCTCAGCAAAATCAAATAGGGATTTGAATGGCCCACCTTCCTGGCGCGCAGAAATGATCAATTGCACAGCAGAAGATCCAAGCCCTTTGATGGCCGCCAATCCAAACCGAATGGCATTGCCAACGGGCGTAAAACCTTCGTTGCTTGAATTGACATCGGGGGGCAAGAGACTAATCCCGAAAGTCTTCATTTCAGTAATGTATCTGGAGAGCTTCTCGGAATTTGAAATTTCATTCGACAGAACAGCGGCATAAAAATGAGTCGGATAATGTGCTTTAAGGTAAGCTGTCTGGTAAGCCAAATAAGCGTAAGCAAACGAGTGAGAACGGTTAAACCCGTAATCTGCAAACTGGGCCATAAGCGTAAAAATCGTCTTGGCCTTAGACTCAGCAATCCCACGCTCAATAGCTCCCTTCACAAATTTTTCTTCGTGAAGCGCCATTTCTTCTTTCTTCTTCTTCCCCATGGCGCGCCGCATCAGGTCCGCTTCGCCAAGCGAGTAACCTGCCAGTTTTTGCGCCAGCTGCATAATTTGTTCTTGGTAGACCAAAATGCCGTAAGTGTTTTCCAGAATCTCTTTCATCTGTGGCACAATGTATGTCACTTTGCGGCGCCCGTGTCGGCGTTCGATGTAATCATCCACCATTCCACCATCGAGCGGACCTGGGCGATAAAGAGCATTCAGGGCAGATAAATCTTCCAAACTTTCTGGCTTCAGCTTACGGCAGATTTCAACCATGCCGGAGCTTTCAAACTGGAACACCGCATTCAGCAAACCATCGGCGAATAGCTTTAGCGTTGGCTTGTCCTCTAAAGAAATTTCCGCAAGATTGGGACGAGCGCCAGTCTCTTTTTCAATTGTCCGCAAACAATCTTCAATGATGGTCAGCGTCGTCAACGCCAAAAAGTCCATCTTCAGCATTCCGGTTTTTTCCAGATCGGACATGACAAACTGAGTGACAAGTTCGTCATTCTGACCTGTGCAAACGGGAATCAATTCGTGAAGAGGCTTGGGCGAGATAACCACTCCTGCAGCGTGAACCGAGGAGTGCCTGGCATTCCCTTCTAGCTTTCTGGCGGTATCAATCAACTCAGCGATTCGTTCATCGCTCTGAATGGCTTTCTTTAAGTCAGGATTCTGCTCAATCGCGGCTTCAATAGAAACGTTTCGACCACGAACAGGCGGCGGGATCATTTTGGCGACTTTTTCGACTTCGGCATAACTGATCACATCAGTTCCCATTGCACGCCCAACGTCTTTGATCACAGCTTTCGAAGCCATCGTTCCGAAAGTGATGATTTGGCAAACATTCTGGCGCCCATACAAATCACTAACATAATCAATCACCTGGCCTCGGCCACGCACACAAAAATCCACGTCAATATCCGGCATCGTCACACGCTCTGGATTCAAAAATCGCTCAAATAATAGATCGTATTGAATCGGATCAACGTCAGTAATTTTCATGCAGTAGGCGACCAAACTGCCGGCAGCAGACCCCCTCCCTGGTCCAACGGGAATTCCCTGCTTTTTCGAATAACGAATGAAATCCCATACGATCAAAAAGTAGCCAGGAAAACCCATTCGCTTGATCGTCGTAATCTCATGGGCTAGCCGATCTTTATACTTTTCAATTGGATGTTTCAGCGAATTCGTCACCTGCAAAGCTTGCCAGACTTCACGCATTCGCTCTTCAAACCCATCCCAGGCGACCTTTTCAAAATAGCTTTCAATCGTGAACCCATCGGGCACGGGATACGCCGGGACCTGATCAATTGTTTTTGGAAAAGTAAGATCGCATTTGTCAGCTATTTCCAACGTCCTATGAAGCAAGTCCGGCTCTTCGCCAAACACCTGCCACATTTCTTCGGCCGTTCTCACGTAAAAGTTTGGCGCTCCATATGTCAAAAACTTCGGGTCGTAAGACTTGCCGCGACCAATGCACAGCAGCATTTCATGCGCCTTGACGTCATCCGGCATCAAGTAATGCGAATCATTGGTTGCAACAATCGGCACACCAGTCTTTTTGGACAACTCGACCATTGGTTTGCGAATGCGATTTTGAGCATCCAGCCCATGTTCCTGAATTTCCAGGTAATAATTCCCTTTACCCAGAATATCCTGGAATTCCAGTGCCTGTTTGGCTGCTTCGTCGAACTTATCACGCAACAACAGATAAGGCGGAACCCCGCTAATACAAGCGGAGAGTCCAATAATTCCTTCACTGTGTTTTGCCAACAATTCCTTATCAATCCTGGGTTTGCGCCAGAAACCTTCTGTGTAAGCGTATGAAGAAAGTTTGACTAAATTGTGATAGCCAGCAAGATTTTTTGCTAAAAGGACGATGTGATTTGTGGCTTTGTCGCCCGGTGACAGATTCGATTCACCTTTCTCAAGACGACTCCCACGAGCAATGTAGGCCTCTATGCCAATAATTGGCTTGACGCCTTCGGCCTTCATTTTGTTGTAGAACGAAAGTGAGCCGTACAAATTACCATGGTCGGTAATCGCCACCGCAGGCATTTTTAGCTCGGCAATGCGCTTGGCCAATGGGCCAACCTTAATGGCTCCATCTAAAAGACTGTAATCTGTATGTAAATGAAGGTGAACGAACTGCTTTTCCATAAATGTTTTAAGCAAATAGTTGCGCTGATTTTCCGCTTAAGATAAGCAACCTGCAATGCTTAAGCTTTCAACTTAAGCATTGCGATAAGCCACTAAGCATACAATTAACCGGCAAGTGATCAGGGAATTTGCTTAACGCTTTAAGCGTTAAGCAAATTCCCTACTCCCACTCAATTGTGCTTGGTGGCTTAGAGCTAATGTCATAAACAACTCGGTTGATGCCTCGGACTTCGCTGACAATTCGACGGCTGATATTTTCTAGAACATCGTAAGGAATCTTTGCCCAATCGGCCGTCATACCATCCGAGCTTTCCACTGCTCGGATCGCGACAGCATTTTCATACGTTCTATAATCACCCATAACTCCAACAGTTTGAACTGGAAGCAGGACTGCAAAGGCCTGCCATATCTTCTGATACAACCCTGCCTTTTTAATTTCCTCCAAAACTACGTTATCAGCCTCTTGTAGGAGCTTAACTTTGTTTTCATCAACCGGACCAAGAATCCGAACAGCCAGTCCCGGTCCTGGAAACGGCTGACGATTAATAAGCATTTCGGGGAGGCCTAATTCCCTGCCAACGGCACGGACTTCATCCTTGAAAAGTTCTCGCAGAGGCTCGACGAGCTTAAGCTTCATCTTTTCCGGCAAGCCGCCAACATTATGGTGACTCTTAATCACTGCTGAAGGGCCTTTGACTGAAACCGATTCAATCACGTCAGGGTAAAGCGTTCCCTGAACCAGAAAGTCCACTTCGCCAAGAGCGCTGGCTTCTTCCTGGAAAACTTCGATAAATTCATTGCCTATGATTTTTCGCTTTCGCTCAGGATCGGCGACATCTTTTAACGCAGACAAAAAGCGCTCCCCAGCTCCGACTCCTTTTACATTTAGCTCGCCGTAATCACGAAATGCTTCAAGCACTTTTTCAAACTCATTTTTTCTGAGCAGTCCGTTATCCACAAAAATGCATGTCAGCCGGTCTCCAATCGCCCGCGATACCAACGCAGCGGCGACTGAAGAATCTACCCCTCCTGACAAACCGCAAATAACGTGTCCAGTTCCAACCTGTTCACGAATACGCTCGACCTCGGATTGAACAAAAGAAGCTGGCGTCCAATCAGCATGACAACCGCAGATTTTGCGAACAAAATTCTCCAAAATTTGTTTGCCATTTGGAGTGTGAGCGACTTCAGGATGAAACTGCAAACCGTAAATTCGGCTTGCCTGATTCTCGACAGCGCCGAGCGCATTTTCAGTGCTGGCAATAGTTTGGAAGCCGGAAGGGGCAACCGTAACGTGATCTCCGTGACTCATCCAGGCTTGAAAATCCGATGGGAGCCCATCCAGTAATTGGCTGTCACCACTCAAACTAACTCTGGCGGCACCATATTCTCGAAAAGCGGAAGATTCGACTTTCCCGCCTAGAAAATAGCTGAGGAGTTGTAGGCCGTAACAAATTCCAAGAACCGGAACACCCAGTGTCAACACGCCTGGGGAACAATGAGGCGCACCTTCTTCATAAACCGAACTGGGGCCTCCGGAAAGAACGATACCTTTCGGGTTCAGATGTTGCAGTGCATCAACAGACGTATTAAAAGGGTGTATTTCGCAATAAACGCCGACTTCACGAATTCGCCGTGCGATTAGCTGGGTATACTGAGAGCCGAAATCGAGAATAACGACCGTCTCGAAGCTTTTGGACACGAGATCGCTCCTTTTTAGTATCAGAATTGTAAATTGTTCAATGAGATCGGAGTATAAGCGAGTGCGCTGATGACCTCAATCAGCCATCAACGCTCTCGTTTTCAACAGGCAAAAAGAATGGAAATTTATTCGACAGGTACAGAAGTTGACGGCTCTTCAGTGGAGGAAGTTCGGCGGAAAGGGCGGCTGATCAGATTCCAAAGCTTGAATATCGGCCCGTGAGAAACATATCCCGTCACCAAAATCAGCAAAACCCATTGCGAGTAAAACCAGATTCCCGCCAACAACAACGAAAGCAACGGCAACGTGATAAAGGGCTTGTTACTTTTCAAGCCGAGATTTTTGAAGCTGGTATAACGAAAGGTGCTAACCATCAACACCGCCAGCGCGGACATTCCCACAATCAGAAACCAGCTGTAGAGTTCTTGTTGGTCAGTCTTAAGCGTCGGTAAGGGACGAGGGACAAAATGTATTACCGCAGCCAGCATTGATGCAGCAGCCGGAATTGGCAATCCGACGAAAGACTTCTTGTCCAGCTTGGGTGATTTTCCAGGATCCGAAAATCTGGGAGCTCTCGCCATAACGTTGAAGCGCGCTAACCGTAGGGCTCCGCAAATCAAGAAGAAGAAAGAAACTCCCCAGGCTATGCGTTCAAGTCCGGGCGTAGAACCATACCCCCAGGTATACGCCATCACTGCCGGCGCGATACCAAAAGTCAGAACATCAGCGATACTGTCCAGTTCAACTCCGAAATCACTGGTCGCTTTGGTCATGCGAGCGATCCGACCATCCAATCCGTCAAGCAAAAAAGCGATGCCGATGGCGCGCGAAGCGTTATCAAAAAGATGCGTCGCCTGAGCAATTTGCCCAGCTTGATCTAACAATTGATAACCCTTGGCCGAGTTAATGACCGCGTAAAAACCGCAAAGAATATTGCCAATCGTGAAGGCGCTTGGGATGATGTAGATGCCTTTTTTGATCCCACGCCGAGGCGGGTTGGGTTGAGTCTCTTCGTTGAAATCGCTCATTCAGAAACCTTTCCGAGAATGGTAACTCCACCTTTGGTGCGCTGGCCTTTTCTGACCATCACTTTGACTTGAGGTGGAAGAATGACATCCACTCGTGAGCCGAATTTGATATATCCGACGCGCTCACCAAGCTTGATTGTTTCGCCAACGCTCCTCCAGAAAACAATGCGGCGAGCAATCAAACCAGCAATTTGCTTGAAAACAACCTTAACGTATCGATTTTCAACGGCAATGACTGTCTGCTCGTTTTCGCTGGAAGCACGTTCGGCGGTAGCAACTAAAAATTTTCCTGGCCGGTAATCATAACTGGTGATAGTTCCCGCAAGCGGTGAACGATTGACATGAACATCGAAGATGGAAAGAAAGATGCTGATCAAAGTCCCCGCCTGTTCATTTTTCGGATCAACAGGCTTCAACACGACGATTAAGCCATCTGCAGGCGAAACGACTGTCTTTTCATCCGTAGAAGTTTCGCGCTCAGGATTACGAAAAAAGAAGGCTACGAAGGCAGCCAGAAACACCAATCCTCCGGCGACCCAGAAAAAAATGGGCCAAACCAGCCAGCCCAGCAAAAAACAAATTACGCTCAAAATTACGAGCGGAATAATGAAAGTATAAGCGTCACGAAGCAATGTCCGGCTCCTCAGTAAATTTACTAATTTGTTTCGTAGGTTTGACGAGCCCAAAGATTATCAGGCCAAGCGACAAAAGAAAACGGGGACACATTCTGGCGTCCCCGTTTTCTTTTGTCTCGATATTTTTGCAACGATCCCAGCACTTAATGTGACGTTGCGCTAGTCTTATATTGGCTGAGAATAAATTCCATTTGGTCTTTAAGCTGAAGTTTCTTCTTTTTCAGAATGATTTCTTCTGTTTTTTCATCCTCGTTCGGATGCGTTAAAGACAAAAGCTCGCTCAATCTTTCATCATACTGATGGTGTTCATTGGCGAGCTCACGGTAGTGTTCATCATGTGCTATTAGGTAGTCTTTCAAAGCAGTTTCGCTAGCTGGATTGCTCATTGGCTTTTCCTCCTTTGGAGTTAAAGATTGCCGATGTTTTGGTAGTTGTTCTTTACCAGTTGTGTCTTCGATATTTGAATAGTAGTACAAAGCCTGGAGGTCATCAAGGCACATTTTCAATTCAAGCTGGCTATTTTTCTCGAGAGAATCAGGGCGTCATCTACCGGGTCGCGATAATAATTCTTTCGACGCCCGACAGCCTCAAACCCAATCTTTTCATATAACAAACACGCTGCACTGTTGTTTGAACGAACTTCCAAAAAAGCCTTTTCGGCTCCGTTTTTTCGAGCAGTTTCAAGCGCTGCAACTAACAAGCGTGTGCCAACGCTTGCCCTACGCCAATCGGGAGCAACCGCGACGTTATCAATCTCAAGCTCATCGGCCACCAACCACCCAGAAAAACATCCGACAACGAGCCGATCTTCATTGAGAGCAACCATTAATATAGAAGTCGGTTCCTTCAGCAGCTTGATGTAAGCTTCCAAGTCACGTGTGCTGAGCTGACATTGCCGCTCAAGCTCAATGACAGATGGGACATGTTCAGCAAGCATACTGGTAATCTTGATTTCCAACGCTGGCTCAATCCTTTCGCTTGATTTCAGCATCTGACGGTCGCACGTAATGGGGTCGTAAATCGCAGTCGGTTCTCGACTGAAAAAAACTGAGAGCGCGCAAAGCGACTTCTTCAGCAATCGTGATGGAAGGTAAACAGACTTGCCAGTTTGGAAGTTCAACCAAAACTTCCTGGGGAATGTTGCCGACAACGGTCAATACTTGTTGAGCTAAGTCGGAACTTAAAACGGAAGTTAAAGTTCCAACTCGATCAATGCCGACAGGCTGAATCCTGCCGTTTTGGCTTACCCGGCGAACGCCTGAATAAACCTCACTGCGCCCAGCTTCAATGAAAACCAAAACATCGCCAATCACTTTAGTGCTCAACGCAAGAGCATCTATAGAATTTACGCCGATTGCTGGCTTGTTGAGTGAATGCGCCAACCCTTTCATCGCAGCCAAACCCACTCTGAGGCCAGTAAAGCTGCCTGGCCCAGTGGCGGCGGCCAAGAGTTCAACTTGACTAAGATCGATTCCTGCAATTTTTAGAAGCTCATTGATTTGAAGAAAAAACGTCCGCGAATGAGGCGTGGAAGCATCACCATTGAAAGAAGCGATGAGTGACTGCCCTCGCGCTAAAGCGAATCCGGCACAAAGGGAAGAAGTGTCTACGGATAAAACTATCGGCGAGTTGTCATCATTGAAATTGAGGTTTGACATAATTCAAGGACGGATTATATCTTCCGGTCACGGGCTAACAAAGTGACTCTCAGTCCGTTTCCGATGATTCATCACATCAACACTTAGAAAGGCACGACTTAATGTCTTCTGACAAAAACGCCGGGCAGCTAACGCCTATGCTGCGACAGTTTTACGAAATCAAAAAACAGTACCCGGGAACTTTGCTATTTTTCCGGATGGGCGATTTTTACGAGCTGTTTTTTGACGACGCGATCATCGGCGCGCGCGAAATGGAAATCACGTTGACGGCTCGGCACAAAGAACGCGGTGTGCCGATCCCAATGTGCGGAATCCCTCATCACGCGGTAACCGGCTACATTGCCAAACTCGTCAAAAAAGGCTTTCGGATTGCAATTTGCGAACAGACAGAAGATCCCAAATCCACCACCAAATTGGTCAAACGTGAAGTCGTGAGAGTCGTCACGCCTGGAACTGCACTTGAAAGCCAGTTGCTGGAAGCAAAACAGAACAGTTACCTCGCCTCCGTTTGCGGCGCAGGCAGTGGAATGGGCTTGGCGGTGCTCGACCTTTCAACAGGAGAATTCCTGGCGACAGAATTTTTAGGAGAATCAGCTTGGCAAAAGGTGCAGGAACAGATTGAAATCTTTGCTCCTCGTGAGCTCATTTTTCCCAATTCCCTATCTTCATTAATTGGGCACAAGCCACCAAAAGCAGTCCGGCCTCCTGAGGCCGTTCGTCCGACTGAGCAAGAACCATCGAATTCGTTATCAGCCGCAACTCCCCAATCAAGCACTGAAATTCAGTCTTCGTTATCAGAACCTGGCTCTTATGAAATAAAGAACGTGGCGCTGACCCCGGTTGATGACTGGCTGTTTGGATTCGATCATGCGGATTCCTTACTGAGAACTCAGCTCGGTGTCAGTTCCCTAGATGGTTTTGGCTTGAACGGACACAGTTATGCAGTCTGCGCAGCAGGAGCTGCAGCTCATTACATTAACGAAACTCAAAAGGCGCAGGCTTCGCATTTGAGTGAGATCACTTACTTCGAATCGAGCGAGTTTTTGGTGCTGGATGCAACAACAGTCAGCAACTTGGAATTGGTGCAAGCAACTGATGATGTCGCAGCCCATTCGCTGGTTGGCGTGTTGGATGAAACCCTGACAGGCATGGGGGCTCGATTATTGAGGCAATGGATTTTGCGACCGTCTGTCAAGCTGGGGGAAATCCAAGCGCGATTGGATGCTGTGGATGAGTTGCGAAATTCCACGATCAAGCGCGATCAATTGAGGCGACAACTTGAACCGATGAGCGACCTGGAAAGACTTTGCGGGAAAGTCACGCTTGGCAGAGCAAATGCCCGCGACTTAATTGCGCTGCGGCTTTCCATCGAAATCATTCCGCGATTGCGACAAACGCTGAAGGATAGTCGCTCTTCCCTGCTTCAAGTTTTGGACGAAAGCCTGGATGAACTTGACGATGTGCGATCACTGATCGCCGAAGCGATTGCCGAAGAACCACCTGCGGCAGCTAATGAAGCGGGCATGATTCGCGACGGGTTTCATCCTGAACTCGACGAGCTTCGCAATTTAGCGAACAGTGGCAAAAGCTATATCGCTGCCATCGAAGCCCGTGAACGTGGCCGCACTGGAATCGCCACGCTCAAGGTGAAGTTCAACAACGTCTTCGGCTATTTCATCGAGATCAGCAACTCCAACAAGGATCGCGTTCCGCCGGATTACGAACGCAAACAAACGTTAGTCAACGCCGAGCGATTCACAACTCCAGAGCTGAAAGAATATGAAGCCAAAGTCCTGGGCGCGGAAGAACGAATCCTGACTCTGGAAATTGAGCTGTTTAACGATGTTCGCCGCCGTGTGGCGCAAGAGGTCAAACGCATCCAAGGCGTTGCGCGAGCCGTGGCGACATTGGACGTACTGGCGTCTTTGGCCGAGGTCGCGGCCCAGCGAAATTACGTGCGCCCACAACTTCACGAAGGCGACGAGATTGAAATTCGCAACGGTCGGCATCCAGTCATTGAAACTTTGGGCGAACGATTCGTCCCGAACGACTTGAGCGTCAATAACACAACAGACCGTCTATTAATTATTACCGGACCGAACATGGGCGGTAAAAGCGTGTTCCTGAAGCAAGCAGCATTAATAATAGTCATGGCGCAAATGGGCAGCTTCGTACCCGCGACCTCTGCCAAAATTGCCCTGGTGGATCGCATCTTTACACGTGTCGGGGCTTCGGACAATTTGGCGCGTGGCCGTTCCACGTTCATGGTCGAGATGGTGGAAACTTCGAATATTTTGAATACCGCGACGCCACGCAGCCTGGTCTTGTTGGATGAAGTTGGCAGAGGCACCGCAACCTTCGATGGATTGTCATTGGCTTGGGCAATTGCAGAGTACTTGCACGACCACGACCGGCATTCCGCTAAAACGCTTTTCGCGACTCACTACCACGAGATGACTGAGCTATCGAAGCTCCGGCCGGGAGTTCGCAACTATCAAGTGGCTGTTTCAGAGTCGAAGGGCGAAATTGTTTTTCTTAGAAAAGTCGTCGAAGGCTCCGCGAGCAAAAGCTACGGTATCGAAGTCGCTCGACTGGCTGGCTTGCCCAAGACCGTCGTCGAACGCGCCAGAGAAATCCTGACGAACCTGGAACAGAACGAACTCGACGTGACGGGGAAACCAAAATTCGCCAAGCACTTGAAAAAGCCAAGCAAGCACGTCAATCAGCTGTCGTTACTTGATGCGTTCGAGAATGAAGCTGGATTGGCGGAATGACGTTTCCCGAAATTTAATGCAGCTCCGATTGACATGAGCTTGGCAGAATTTCTATTCTTTCGCCACTCGGAACAACCTTACACGAGCGTGTTTGCTTGCGTCATTACAGACAGGGTTGTTCGGGTTCTTTCAATCACTCGCAAACTTGCGGACAAACGCCCTCCTCCAAAATCCACTACTGCAATTTGATTCTGCGATCACGCTGTCATGTCTAAATCTGTAACTCATTGGTTCGAAACTTCTTCAAAACCACCCTCACATGAATCGTTCAAAAGAAAGCTTGGGCTTTTGGTTATCATCTTCGCCTGTGCTGGGTCTTGGGGTTGTACCCCAAATGAAGATGCGCTTCGCCAAGAACATGCCAGCGTGCTCAGCAAAGCCGAGAACATCGGCCTACCTATTAATATGAGCTCGGACGAGTTGGCCTCCTTGGAACGTATGGAGCCGCTTCTGGATTCCATAGGTAGTGAGATGAACGGACCCAGTGGGTTAACCGGAAAGACCCAAATCATCTTGAGAGGTTTTGAACTCTTGCAAACTGATACGCTATACACTCAGCCAGGCCTTGAGGCGTTTAGAGGCGCCTGGGATGCAATCAACACCTCTTGGGGCGGAGCAGCGCGAATCCTCCCTACTGATGCCGCCGTGGCATTGGCTGCGGTTGAAACCTCTTTCAGAACCGCCAATAGCTCTCTTAGTTCCGCCACAGGCCTTTGGCAATTGGTTAATCCGAAGGCACCGGCTGGCACGCAAGAACGATTCGAAAGGCCTGCCAACTATTGGCAACAAATGTATAACGATTGCTTTGATAAACTGGATGGAGTGCAGAACTCTGAATTAAGAAAGCATACAGCTGGAATGTTGGCTCACTGGCTTAACAACGCTCACCACGTTGACCAAGTTTCTGACGCACAAGAACTCCAGGACATCAGAGTCCCTCTTATTATTGCTCAATACCTAAATGGCCCAGCGGTGCTGAATCATATTCCGGAACGTTCCATACGGATTGTGACTAAAGCCTTAGCCGTTGGCAAAAATCCACCGCCGCGAATTTACCTGGCCCGATTCGCCGTTTATTTGGCCATTGTCCGAGCATACATTGAGCAAACACAGCGGGAAGGCATAGGAGTTTCTGATTCAGGGGGTGCACTTGAAAAACAGCCATACTTTCAAGAGTCTGTGAAAAAGCATTTGTGGTGGATTTTGACTACGCCTAACTTTGGAATCGAACTTCATCAGCCTTCTGAGCCAACAACATTCGAACAAGCCAAACAATTTATTACGGGATCGTGATCAACGGCAGAGGGATCTTTTTTTTAGTATGTGCTTTCCAAAAAGAAATAGGCGCGACAGTCGTGGGATTGCCTGTCGCGCCCGATAAGTGCGGTTACCTTCCTCACCCTTGGTAACCGCTGACACCGTCAGTGGAACTAACCACTTGGTATCTCGTTGCCCCACCTAAGCTACTGCAAGCACGGTGCCACAGAATTTCGCAGCGATCAAAAAGCCAGAAGGTTCAATAAATACAGGCCTTCCATCGTTTTCTCATTCTTACTGGCACTAGGCGCTCATTCAGCTTTCGAGCAGTTTTTACATCAACTGCCGGGAAGATTTTTCACCAAGGCCATATTCACTGAAAATTACCAGGTAAATTTGGGGCTTGGCGTCAGAAATTGCCAAACCCAAGCACGGTCTCCGCGAAACCATGAAGCCAAAGCACCTAATGGCTTGTAAGTGGGTCGTCTCGCATGAAGACGCAGCACTCAATCGCAAACCACAAAAGGCGAATCTTTTTACTAAACAACCATTGTTATTTAGTACTTTGTATTGACTAACTTAAGTCCGCTCCATAGAATCCCGTCACCTTATCAAATGTTGTTCAACAAGTTTTTTCGATTCTTAAGCCCCGATCCTAAAGGCAGGCGGTCAATCCTTTTGGGATCATCCCTAACCACGGTCCAAATGAAGATCGTGAAGGCATTAATTCTGTACTTGCTCCACAACTCAATTCAATTCAAAAGCCATTCTGATAGGTGCGTGGTTTGTCGAATCACGTGAAGATCACGAAGAGCTATGAAATTGTCCAAACCTGCTGTGGGACGATATTGATTTTAAATTAGATCGTTCTTCAGCCTCTCCAACATTGAGGATTTTACAGATATGGCAGAACCATTCCTGTCTGAAATCAGAATTATGTCGTTCAACTTTGCGCCCAAAGGTTGGGCGCTTTGCAACGGCCAGTTACTCCCTATCAACCAGAACCAAGGTCTCTTTAGTTTGCTTGGCACAACATTCGGAGGCGACGGGCGTGTGAATTTCGGGCTACCTGATTTGCGTGGGCGCGTGCCTATCCACGTCGGCAGCGGCCATACGCTAGGCGAACGCGCGGGCGAACAGGCGCACACGCTTTCGATAGCTGAACTGCCACAGCACACACATGTGCTTAGCGGCACGTCAACAGCAGGCACGCAGATTATCCCTGCCGGAAATCTCCTTGCGACATCGAATGTCCCACTTTACCACGCGCCGGACGGCAATCAGACTGCGATGGCAGCAGGCGTAGTAACAAATGTCGGCGGAAGTCAGGCGCATTTGAACATGCAACCTTTCCTGACCCTGAGCTTCTGCATCGCACTGCAAGGCATCTTCCCTAGCCCAAACTAAAAGGAGAACCCAATGGCACAACCTTATGTCGGTGAAATCAGAATGTTCGCGGGCAACTTTGCGCCCGCTGGCTGGATGTTTTGCGAAGGTCAGTTAATTCCGATTTCCGAGAACGAAACTCTATTCAATTTGATTGGCACAACTTACGGCGGAGATGGGCAGGAAACATTCGCTTTGCCTGATCTGCGTGGACGAATACCAGTTCATCAGGGCAGCGGTTTTGTCCTGGCGGAAACGGGTGGAGTAGAAGAAGTCACTCTTACTGTCTCGCAGATCCCGGCCCATAGTCATCCGGCGATTGCGACCACATCCATTGCCGCTGACACAAAAGCCTCCAATAACCTGCTAGCTCAATCGTCAACTTTCGACCCATACAATGTCAGCAATCCGCCAACCAGTCCGATGGCAGCTCAATCAATCAGTTCGGTAGGCGGCAGTCAGCCGCATAATAATTTCCAGCCGTATCTGTGCGTTGATTTCATCATCTCTCTGTTTGGGATTTTCCCGTCGCCATCCTAAAAACGATGGCGAAGAAGTTGACAGGTCGCGCAGGAAAACAAGCTTAGGCTTGTCCGGTCGCCAAACAATGGCGACTGACTGCGAACATCGAGCACAACATAATTCAGGGCAGGTTTTTTTTCTTGCCAAACTATTCAGAGGAAACAATTATGGCAGACCCATTTGTCGCTGAAATTCGAATCTTTCCTTTTAACTTTGCGCCCAGAGGCTGGGCGTGGTGCGACGGGCAATTGTTGCCAATTTCGCAAAACACCGCGCTCTTTTCACTGCTGGGCACAACGTATGGCGGAAACGGTAAATCCAATTTCGCCCTACCGGATTTGCAAGGGCGCGCGCCCATGCATCCCGGACAAGGCCCAGGGCTTTCGCTCCACGATCTTGGAGAAACAGGCGGATCAGAAACCGTCTCTTTGCTTGAGTCGGAAATCCCAAGCCATTCCCATGCTTTTATGGCCACAGGTTCTCCTGCTGATTCGCCTACGCCACAGGGCGGCAGCGATTCCCGTGTGAGCGGCGCTACCCCGTATCTTCCACCTGCCGGAGCACCGCTGGCTACAATGTCATTCAATGCGCTGGCTCCTGCCGGAGGAGATCAACCACACAACAACATGCAGCCGTATTTGACGTTTTACTTCAATATCGCGATGCAAGGTGTTTTCCCGCCGCGAACCTAGCTTCAGTCAGCGGCATTTTTTACCGGGAAGCTGTTAGCTTGTTAATTGACAGCTTCCCGGTCGCAACATAAACTCCGGCTTCCTTTATTTGATCACGGCTGCTTTCCTCACAACGACACTGAAAGCAGTCGAAAATCAAAAACTCACTGGCACAAAAAATTCAAACAATTTCTTGCCCCGCATTTGCGGGAGACAGGCTATTTATAGGTCGAATCCGACCATGCTTTTGAACAGGCTCAGACGCCACCTCAACAATCAGACGTCTGAGTTTCTGAGCCAAAGCCTCCTTTTGCCTTTTGGTTTTTTCAGGAGACACACAATGAAACTGCGAACTTCATTCAGGGTAATTACTATCTTTTCCGTGACGGTGTTATTGCTTGGCACAATCGGCTTTATTTCGATTCAGGCGAGAAAAGCCAATCTCAAAAATTCGATTTCATCAAGGCCGATCACCGTCCAGCCCGCAGCTTCGCGCCAGACAATCAAAAAGGCCCACGCCTTTGGGCAAAAAGAGGCTGAAGAAACTTCCAGTTTCAATCTTTATAAATACTCGTTTGGATTCGAGCCAATGTTTTTCGTGCCCACCATCACGGCAACCAAGACGGCCTCACTTGCCACGGACGTAAACGGCAACGGCTTTGTAAATCCCGGCGACACGCTGATGTATTCAGTCGTGGTCAGCAACAGCGGGACGGATGCGATGAACGTCGTCTTCTCCGACCAGCTCAATGCCAACCTGACGCAAAGCGGTTCGGCCACAGCGTCACCAATTGCGACCAATGACGCGTACACCAGCATTGGGAACGTCGGCATTACGGTTCCGGCTGGAAGCGGCCTATTGATTAACGACATCAATCCCCAGGGAACAGGCACGATTTCGATCATGGCAGTGCCAGCGGGGACAACCACGCAAGGCGGTTCATATGCACTCGCGGCTGACGGCAGCTTCTCATACAACCCGCCGGTTGGTTTTGAAGGAGCCGACAGTTTCGTATACACGCTGACGCACACGAACGGCAAGATGGACACCGGAACGGTCAACCTGACCGTCAGCGGAATGATCTGGTTCATCAACAATAACGCCGCAGCCTGCACCACGATTGCCGGAGGTTGCGGACGCCTGAGCAGTCCTTTTTCAACGCTGGCGGCCTTCAGCGCTGTGAACATCGGCGGCGGCTCAAATCCCGCCACCAACGACAATATCTTTATTTATGAAAGCGGCACCCAATACACCGGCGCGGTGACTTTGCTAACCGGGCAAAAGCTGATCGGACAGGATGCGACGGCGACGCTGGCAACTATCACCGGAATCTCAGTTCCGACGTTCAGCAATGCCTTGCCCGCGATGAACAGTGGCAACGGCACGATCACCAACATCGGCAGCACGGTGACGTTGAACACGAACACGACGCTCCGAGGTTTTTCGATCAATTCGGGCTCATCCACAGGCGTCAACGACCCGGCGGGCGCAATCACCGGCGTATCCGTCAGCGAAGTGAATGTCACCACGACAACCGGAACCGGAGTCCTGCTCTCCAGCACGGGCGGCACATTGTCGTTTATCAAGGTTGCGTCCAACGGGGCAGCCAACGGAATTTCACTGACCAGCACAACCGGATCGTTTGCCGTCACTGGCACGGGATCGGCGGGAACCGGTGGAACGATTCAAAACTCGACAGGCAATGGCGTCACGCTCAGCACTGCAGCCAGCGTTAGCCTGAGTTGGATGAATATTCAAAACAGCGGCGATGACGGCATCAACGGTTCAACTGTCACGGGCTTTTCGTTCAGCGACGGCAGCGTCATCAACAACGGAAACTCCACAAGTGACGAAGGCTTCGATTTCACTGACCTGTTCGGCACGTGCAGCATCACCAACGCCACAGTCACCGGCAACGCCCACAACAATTTCAAGCTGTTGAAC
>DAOMFR010000100.1:0-27490 GCA_035429885.1 Blastocatellia bacterium | reverse complement strand
GTGGCAGCGTGGCGTAGGTGAGGATATTCGGGGTAAAGCTTTGCGGGTTAAGCTAACTTTGTTCTGCTTGTTTGCGATTACGGCTGTTCCTCATTTTTATATTCCAGAATGTCTCCAGGCTGACAATCTAACGCTCTGCAAATCGCATCCAGAGTTGATAAACGAATGGCTTTTGCTCTTTCGTTCTTTAGGATGGAAAGATTTGCCATTGTGATGCCGACTTTTTCTGCCAGCTCGGTGACGCTCATTTTCCGCTTCGCCAACATAACATCTATGTTAATGATGATTGCCATATTGGTCTCGTTACACAGTTAAATCATTCTCGGATTTTATATCCACAGCATTCTGCAAAATCCGTTCAAACATCGCTGCTGCGGTGGCAATCACAATAGAGCCGAAGGTGATGAGGACGCCGATGAAAACTCCTCCCGCCCGATCATCTGAGTCGTTAAACAGGA
The DNA here is from genome assembly GCA_035429885.1 of Blastocatellia bacterium. Lineage (GTDB taxonomy): Bacteria > Acidobacteriota > Blastocatellia > RBC074 > RBC074 > RBC074. The sequence continues at coordinate 27,032 of DAOMFR010000100.1, read as the reverse complement.
TGATGATTTCTGCTCCCACGACAAAACAGATAATGGCTATCGCACAATATTTTATTGTGTGCAGGGCTTTCACGGCTGCGGGCGAAAAGACTTTATTCTGTCCAGCGTATCCCAATAACTTAAACGCCTGATAGAGCGCCACGAAAAATGGAATGGACGCTACGTACGCATACGCCAAAAAAGGGTCGTTGAAGTAGATTTGGAAAAGCGTGGCATGTGCGTTTCTGCCTTCGACCTGAGGTTCCCAAAGCAGGATAGCAGCAGCTCCAATGCCGATGAGCACAATGACTACCTGAAGAAATATGGTTGAGCTTCGCTTCATATGTAACACCTCTCTGAATAGTAGATGGTCACTTTTTAACGGCTCATTTATCGTTTGTCAATATGTTATTGCTGTATTCGTAGTTATTGTTATCGTTTTTCGTTAGATTCAGTCATCTGGTTGTGAGCAGTCTCAGCCGCCAGCAAAACCGAAACCGTAGTCACCACCGCCATTCCCACCACAAACAAGGCAATCGGCCACGAAGCTCCGAACTTCCGCAACAATCCCGTAGCGATCAACGGCGATAAGCCGCCAGCCAGCACAGAAGACAATTGATAGCCCAGCGAAGCTCCGCTGTAACGGACTCGCGTGCCGAACAATTCGGCGAAGAAGCTGGCTTGCGGGCCGTACATGGCTGCGTGGCCGATGACCATCGCGGCGACAATGGCCAGCGTCATCCAGGTGGCGTTCGATGTTTCTACCAACCAGTAAAACGGAAAGGCGAACAAGCCGGTGAAGATGGCTCCGAACAGGTAGACAGGGCGGCGTCCAAATTCATCGGAAAGATGGCCGAAGGCGGGAATGGCAAAAATTTCCAGAAAGGCTGCCAGCGAAATCGCCGCGAGCACGCGCGAACTGGAAAAGCCTATGCGCGGCAGCGTGGCGTACGTCAGGATGAACACGGTGTAAATGTAAAAGGCTCCGTTTTCCACCAGCCGAGCGCCCATCGCCATCAACACGTTTCCGGGATGATGGCGCAACACATCCAGGATCGGGACTTTGGAGGCTTCGCCCGCTTGTTTGATTTCGGTGAAGGCGGGCGGTTCGGTAATCGCCATTCGGATGTACAGGCCAATGCCGACCAGCAGGAAGCTCAGCAAAAACGCGACGCGCCATCCCCACGACAACAACACGTCTCCGGGCAGTTTCGAGATAACGGCCAGCACGCCTGTGGAAAGCAGCAAGCCAACGGGAACTCCGACGTGCGGCCAGCTTCCGTAAAAGCCACGTCGCCCGGCGGGAGAATGTTCGACCGCCATCAACACGGCTCCAGCCCATTCGCCGCCAATGGCGAAACCTTGCATCAATCGCAAGGTGATCAACAGCGCAGGCGCCCAGATGCCGACCTGATTGTACGTAGGCAGCAAGCCGATCAGCGCCGTTGTCAGCCCCATCAACAGCAGAGTGAAAATCAGCATGGACTTGCGGCCTACGCGGTCGCCGAAATGTCCGCAGATGATTCCTCCGAACGGACGAGCGATGAAGCCAACGGCATACGTTCCAAAGGAAGCCAGCGTCGCCGTCAGCGGATCGTAGTTTGGAAAAAACAGTTTGCCGAAGACCAGCGCGCTGGCCGTGCCGTACAGAAAGAAGTCGTACCATTCGATGGTCGTGCCGATGAAGCTGGCGATGGCGATCTTTTGAATTGACGCGGCGGGAGATGAGTTTTTCAACTTGGGGTGAGTCTCCTTTGCTTTACAGTTTGTTTGGGACATTAGCTTGCAGAGCAAGCGTCAGCATAAAGCCTGGGGCGATTAGCCCCAGGAAAGAATAGAAAGGGGCACACAAGCCCGTGAAGCGGGCGATAATCTTTGTGCTTTCGCCTGTTTCACAGGCTCTGCCCTTGTAACTGACTAGCCTGGGGTTTCGGCTCGCGCCTTCACCCCAGGCTTTACGCTGATCACCCGCTCCGCGGGTTCTGGGCGTCGAATCTCCAACGGGCTCTTGCTTGTTTGCAGGTTATCAAAAGGAGTTCAAAGCTGAACGGGTTTCGCTTCGTAGATATTCAGCGTTGGCGGTTCAACAGCCAACGCTCTGACAGCTTTGGCAAATGCCCGCGATTCGGGAACGGCAAAATGAGCAGCCAGCGCGGCATGGTCAACCCATTGTTCAACGAACACCAGGCGCATCGGATTTTCAACATCCTGATGAACAGCGTGCGCCAAACAGCCCGGTTCAGTTCGTGACCGTCTGACGTGCTCCAGGCTCAGCGTCAAGATTTCTTCCAGATTGTCGGCGTTCGCCAAAATGTTGCCGGTGACCAAAATCATAAAAACTCTCCTTCACTTGGTTTCGATCAACTCGATGGCGATTGCATCTGGCCCTTCGATCATTGCCGCCCGCGTTTTGCTGTTGCCAAATGGATGCAACTCTTCCAGAACAGTCACGCCCTCTTTTTTTAACCGAGCCAAAGTTTCGGTCAAATCCGTTACGCTCAACGCGATGTGGTCAACGGTGTGTCCACGCGGGCTGACCAGTTTCGTCGGGCGTTGCTGCGGGTAAATAATCAAACTCACATCACCAAATCTGACGGTTGTAGCAGGTGAGCGAATCACGCCCAATGGTTCGCTCGGCGCGGCGAAAGGGACTTCGCAAGAGCCTGTTCTTTGCGAACGGCTGATTGCTCCCAAATGCTTGACGTACCAATCCGCCGCGCACAGCGGAGCTGCGCTGTACAGATGCGTGTGAAGAAATGCTCGCGTGGCAGCGGTGTTGATTTCGACCAGCGCGCCATCGGGAGCTTTCATGTAAGCGAACTGCAACGACGCATTCAACCGCGTCAGTGGCGTGGCGAACTCGATGCCGTTGGCTTTGTGGCGTTCGTAATCGGCTTCCATCGCCGTGCTGCCCCAGCCGAAATGCCAGATGGCGTTGTCGGGCGCAAGCGCCAGAACCTGGCTGACTTTATTGAATAGCAAAAAGCTATTTTCGCTCTGCACGGCTTGCCAACCGGCAAGCTGCGTTCGTTTCGTGACGTCAAACGTTCGCGTGTAAAACTGGATCGCCGCTTCGGGCGCGGTGGAGTTCAGATGAAGATGGTGGAAAAGCGGCGAAGCTAGTGGTTTTTCTTGAGTGCGGGCTGATCGGTTTGGCCAGCTTGCTGTCAGCGTCAGTAACAATGTTGTGAGAAGGCAGAGTAAACGGGGCATCATTGTATGTCGTCCTTCTGAACCACTTTGTGATTTGTGGCCTAGACCACTGCTATATTTATTTAAATGCGACTGTTACCAGATTGGCCAACTGACCATCAACTGTCACCGACACAATTTGCTCTCCTTTGCCGGCCAGCGAACGCGGCAATTGCAAATTGATCTGGTCTTCGCCGACGAAATCGCCCTGCACGCCAGCATAGATTACAGGGATACTGACGTTGCCAATTTGAGCTTTAACGGCTTGCTCGGAGCTGCGGCCTCGCCAACCAGAACCGAACAACAGCAAATACAGTTGATCGCTGGCGCTTCCGAGATTCGGTCCGAAATCAATCGGCAAAGGAACAAACTTGCCTTGGACAAATTGCGCCATCGGTTCGTACAGTTGCGTGCCGTCGGCTTTGACGCGCAGCAAAATCGCCGCCGCGACGTCTTTGCCACTGGCGTTGGCGGAAAACAAACCGGGTGCCGTTTTTTCAATCAACACCGTGGCGCTGACCGACGCGTTCTGAGCGTTTGTGATGGTGACGGTGGCTTTTCCGGAAGCCAGACCTTTCGGGATTTGGAAATTCACTTGCCCAGGCGAAACGAAAAATAACGGAGCCAATGCTTCAACGTTCAAGTTGTCTTTGAGCTTGATAGTCGTGCCGAGCAGGGAAGTGGGCAGCGGAGTGCTGGACGCGATTTCAATTCCGCTGGCCAGGTTCACGCCAAACGCGGCGACGATTTCTTCGGGCGCGACGGAACCACTGGTGAAGCTGGCTGCGGAAACGGTCGCAATGGTAGGAATGTCTGAAGCGGAAATTTTGGTGATAAACACATCACTCAAACCTCCGCCGAACGTCGCTTGTGCAGGCATTACCGTCAGGAAATCGTTTTTCAATACTTGTCCGACAATGTACGCGCTGCCAGCGGAATCCACTGCGATGTCCAACCCGCGCTCGTCGAAGCCGTTGTCGCCGGTGAACGTGCTGCCCAAAAACGTCGAGTAAATCAATTCGGAACCAGCCGGATCAATCTTGGCCACGAACGCGTCGTTGTCTCCGTGCAACGCCGGTTGCACGGCGCGAGCAACCGGAAAGTTCGCCGATTCGGTTTTGCCTGTGATGTAAGCGTAACCGAGCGAATCTACTGCAATGCCTCCGACCGGTGTGTTGTCGGCAATCAAACCTGTGTTTTCCGATCCTGTGCCTCCCAGGAACGTTGAATAAATGATTGCAGAGCCGGTCGCATTGATTTTGGTCACGAACGCGTCAACGCTGCCGCCATAATTTTTTTGCAGTGCGTTGACCGTCGGGAAATTCAGCGAAAAGGTGTATCCCGTGACGTAGGCGTTGCCGAGCGGATCAAGCGCAATTTGTTTGGCTTCTTCAGCGCGGTCGCCGCCCAGGAAGGTCGAATAAACCAAGGCCGAACCGGCGGCGTTGAGTTTGGCGATGAACACGTCTTCGACTCCGCCAAAGTTTGGCTGAATTGCGCTGACCGTCGGAAACCCGGGTGAAGTCGTGAAGCCAGTGATGTAGGCATTTTGCAGCGCGTCAACTGTGATGCCGTAACCCGCTTCTTCGTCGCGCCCTGTGGTTTGGGACAACTCGCCTCCCAGATAGGTCGAGTAAACGATTTCTCCGTCGGGACTGAACTTGGCGACGAAAACATCTTGCTGACCTTTCAGTGTCGGTTGCATCGCATTTTTGACTGCAAAGTTCGACGACAAGGTTCGGCCTGTGACGTAGGCGTTATCGAAACGATCAACCGCAATGCCGAACGCGACATCGGAAAACGTTCCGCCGAGAAAGGTTGAATACAGCAACACATTGCCTTCGATGTTGAATTTCGTGACAAACGCGTCCACGTTGCCGCGAAAGATCGGATTCGCGGCGTTTGCCGTTGGGAAGTTCAGCGAGTTTGTTTCGCCAGCCAGATAGATGTTTCCAGCCTGATCCACGGCAATGGACGAACCTCTGTCGCCCGGATTGCGTCCGCCAAAGTATGTTGAAAAAACGACGGTCGAACCTTTGGGATTGATCTTTGTGACGAAGGCATCGGTCGCGCCATCGCGCGCGGCTTGATACGGATTTTTGGTCGGATAATTCAACGACCCGGTCTGGCCGGTGATGTAAACGAATCCCAGCTTGTCCACCGCAATGCCATAACCAATGTCCGTTCCGCTGCCGCCGAAGTAGGTCGAATAGTCCACTACAGGATCAATCACCAACGGCGAACTAAGGTCGTAATCGCCAATTTCAAAACCGACTATTTGATTGCGAATCGAAAATCCCCCTTCGATCAATTGCCGCTTGCCATTGACCTCCTGGTAAATGACGGGCTTGCGCATCACCATTTGTTCATCGGCCACAGCAATCAACAGGTCGCCTTGTTCGTTGAGTTTCAGCGCGTCCGCGCCGTCAAATGCCAGTTCCACTTGTCGCGGGTTGGCTTGTGGCGAGACGACGAAGTCGTATTCCAACTGCCGCTGATTTCCATAAAAGATTGCGTCAACGCCCGGACGCACACTGCGCTGAGTAACGCGCGAAAACGTCCGAATGTCGGTTTGCCATTCGCGCGGATCGTTGCCGATGAAGTAATTGGTTTTGCTGCTGAGCGGTTCCAGACCTTCTACGCGCGCGTTGTTTTCGTCACGGGCCAGCTTTACTCGCAAGGTTTTCGTTTTGCCGGAAATCTGTTGCCTCATTTCGAATCTGGCTTCGTCTTCGGTCAGGTAAAGCGTGCAGTGTTGTTGGCGCGCAATAAAGCGCACATCCTCTGCGGCTTGGCCGCGATTTTCTTCAAAGCTCAGCGGCAACCGGCTGAGTTGAGTTTGCAGATGGTCGGCGATCGTCGAATGGGCGGGTGTTGTCCCCCAAATTGAGCTTGATGGTTTGCTTATCAACAGCAGGCCGAAAACTCCCAGCCAGATAAACAACAAAGCCGAGACACCAGCGCGAGTGTGTTTAGAGTACTGCTTAATCATGAGTAAAGCTGATTCACAGACGGGGCGCGGTTGAATTGTTTTGGAGGCGCGCCAGATAATTTTTGAAGATGATGACTTCAGATGAGGGACATTGTTCGCTCTGAACACGCCTTTCCAGAATTTAGGGGCACCGGGGCGCTTCGGTGGGAATTATACGCATCCTTTGCGCTGATGAACAGAAGAGAGCAGGCGGCTTTATTGCCACGTTTGGTTGGCTGAATCTTGTGATATCGCAAAAGTTTTTCTTATGTGCAACCAACATCTAACGGGAATGACTCAGTTACGCGTAAAGAGAGGGTGTCCCGGTAGACAAGCTTTTGCTCTTCTACTTCACTCTGCACACAACTCAGGCACTACTTAAAATTTCCGCCGAACCGATTGCTGAGGTCAGCAAATCGTAAACGCAAGTTTGGTTTAGCGGCGCTTGTTTACAGCAGTCCGTAAATCTTCAAGCGGAATTCGTTGTTGGTTAAACTTGGGCCTTCAGGAGCGCGTCGCGCGAAGTTGATGGTTTCAATGTAAATCATCGGAATTCCGCCACTGACATTTTCAGCAGCCAAAGCAGAGCCGTAATGATGGTTGGTGAAGATGGATTTGAGGCGAGGATTCGGTGGACAAGTTAACCCGTATCTCAAAGATGCCATTGGAAGTTCGGGTAGCTGGCCTGGGTTGATGAATTCGATGCAGTCGTCGTAAATGTTGATGCGGGCTTGGCGGTCGCGGGCGCTCAGGTCGCGATGCACCAGGAAGTTCGTCAGGGTTTCGACGATTGCCCCACGTTGATAATTCTGTCTGCCAGGAACGAATTGCCCATACGAGTCGGCAAAAATCTCTTCAACGGTTTGAGCTGAGTTGGTTTCTCGCGTCTTGCGCGAAGGCCGAGCCTCCCACAAATCAACATAGCGTTTGATGAAAGTCAGCGACCCGTCGGCCAATCGCAGCATATTTCCCTGGAGCCGAACGGATTCGATCACGGGCAGATTGTTGGTTTTCTGGTTCGCTCCGCTGAAACGAGTCAGCACGACATCCGCGCGCGGCATCAGTTCGGCAATTCGCTCGTTCAACCCAAACAGCATTAACCCGGCCACTGTTGGCAACCAATTGTCTTTGACCTTGATGGTCAAACCCATCTCTCGCATTACCACATCGTTGGGATAACCTTTGGCGGATTCGCCCCAATATCCCGGATTCACACTGCGGACGTAACTCCATAACAGGGATTCATCAATGTCTGTGTTGATGTCTCCTTGAAAGACCGGAACCTGTTCAAAACCGACTCGGTGCGTTTCGTGATAGAGCCGGGAAAGCTCTTCGCGCGAAGCTTCGCGTTTGATGGCGCCTTCGCGCAGGTAAAAGTGGTCGTCCAGGGTGCGGTGGGGGCGGTCGGCAGCGTCAATCTCCAAAATGACAATGCGGCGTCCGCTGTCGAATGCGACTTTGTTGATGTAAGGGAAAACCGGCGGCTGAATCTGATTGGCGCAAATGTCGCGCAGCTCTTCTTCGATTTCTTCAGGGTTTTCAACGCCTTCAATTCGCAATTGATCATTGACGCCGAAAATCATCGCTCCACCAGCCGTGTTGGCCAGTGCGATGATTTCCGCCGTGATCTTTTCGGCGTTGCTGTAGCGAACTTTGAGTTCCAGGAAGGTGTCTTCGCCGCCACGCAACAAGCGCACTATCTCCGCGCGCGACGTGGATTGGGCCGGAACATCAAGTTGATATGCGTAATATGATCGCTCCGAGCCAACCTGCTGGCGCGGACGCTGGCTGTGATTGTAGCGTTTACGAGACATCGCGGTAACAGCGCAAGCTTTCTATAAAGCGCTAAGTTTGTGCCGAGCGTGACCGCCGGTATCAGGAAACGGGAACACGGCAACTTGTGACGTTACCGGAGGAAAAAGGTGATGGGGAAGAACACTAAAACTAGACTTTTTTCGTGTCTTCTTTTTTCTCTTCTTCGGCATCGCCAGAAGCTATGCCTTGTTTGAAGGTGCGAATACTTTCGCCTAAGCCTTTGGCGAGCGATGGCAGGCGGCTGCCTCCGAAAAGAACCAGAATGATGACCAAAATTACGATCATCTCAGGATAGCCAAGTCCAAACATAATAAGTCTCCTTGTTGTTGATACAAGGCATTGTAGCGGCGCAGAGAGAGCAGTGTCAATTATCGCTTCCTTGATGTTGATAAAGTCGAATGCTATAGTGCCGTTCAGTTAGATGAGCGGTTTAATCATCAACAAAATCACGTGTTTACTAGGTAATTTCTTCTCGCAAGCCTCGGCTTGCGTTCGAGTTTTTGATGCTAGAACGCGAGAAGAAGCCGGGCTTTGTTGACAATGATTCGTTCTGTCGAAGAACGACAATTATCTATATCGGTTATCAGATTAAGGAGGATGAGATTATGGCAGACAATAATAGCAACAGTGGAGACAAGCTGGTTTACTTTTTGATCGGAGCTGGAATTGGCGCCGTCACTGCAATGCTTTTTGCGCCGAAAGCAGGCAGCGAGCTTCGTTCGGATATTGCGGACGTGACGCGCAAAGGGTTGGATTATGCTCGTGACACCAGCCGCGATTTGGGCGATCGCGCCCATGAGTATTATCAAACTGGTGTCGAGCGTGCTTCTGATCTGACCAGCCGCGGACGTGAGGCTGTCACTGACCTCACACAGCGTGGCAAAGAGCTTGTCAATACGCAGAAAGCTCAATTCACCGCCGCAATCGAAGCCGGCAAGCAAGGTTACCGCGAAGCCAAGCAGGCTGACCAAGGGCGCAGCAGCGCCGCTGTAGAAGAAAGCTAAACTTATTATTGCCAGGCGGCTGAAGGAAACTTCCTGCCGCCTGGCATCACTCACCGACCATCAAACACCAACTCACGGCATTTTACGGAGCGCGCAGTGGAGAACTGGCAAATCACACTCATAGCAATTAGCGTTGGAATCTTACTAATCGTCCAAGTAGGCGTTTTCGTCGGTCTCTACCTGCTGGCTCGCAAGCTGGTTACGTTGGCCGAACGAGCCAGCTCGCTGCAAACACGCGCCGAATTGTTGATAAACAACACTGAGCCTGTGCTGAAACTTGCACACAGCCTGATGAGTGAATTGAAAGATGCTGCTGGTTACTTTGCTCAAGGAGCCGAGCAAATCAATGCCATCGCTGAAATGGCCAGAGACGAAGCTGCTGAAATTCGCAATTTGCTTGGCGACACTACAGCAATGGCTCGCCGTGAAGTTGAACGCGCTCAGGACAAGGTCGAAAAAGTCCAAGACACGCTGGCTGTTGCCACTGATCAATTTCAGCGCACAACTGCCATGGTTCAAAACAGTGTACTGGAACCGGCACGCGAATTTTCGTATGTAATGGTGGGCCTGCGCCGAGCAATGGAAGTTTTCCTTGCGGGCAATCGGCTACCTGTCAATCAGGCATATCAAGACGAAGAAATGTTTATTTGACGCTCCATCCGGAGCGGCCCAAAAATCAGAGCGACCAAAAAGCGCTCGGCTCCGAAAAGAGAACGGAGGCCGAGCGCTTTTTTATGATTAACCTTTTGGGCTATCATCGTGTCTCTTTAATTTAACCCGAAAAAACTGCACGCATAAATCAAGCGATTGGAATAATTGGAGAATATGAGTACCGAAGCGAAATCTGACCTGCCCAAAATGGATCTGAAAGCTACCGTCAATCTGCCGAACACCGACTTTCCGCAAAAAGGCAACCTGCCGCAGAACGAACCCATTCGATTGCAGAAATGGGAGGCGATGGACATTTATAACAAGTTGCGCGAAGTACGCGCGGGCAAGGCGCTTTACGTGCTGCATGACGGCCCGCCGTATGCCAACGGACGGCTTCACATCGGTCACATTCTGAACAAGACGCTAAAAGATTTTTGTGTGAAATCGCGCTCGATGATGGGGTATTGGGCACCGTATGTGCCGGGCTGGGATTGTCACGGGTTGCCGATTGAGATCAAGGTCGAGGAAGCGCTCGGTTCAAAGAAACATGACATGCCACCGGTCGAAATCCGTCGCGCGGCGCGCAAACATGCGGAAAAGTTCATTGGCATTCAGCGCGAAGATTTCAAACGCGCAGGCATTTTCGGCGAATGGGACAATCCCTACCAGACGATGAACTTCAAGTACCAAGCCGACATCGTTCGCAGCTTCAGCAAGTTCGTCGAAAAAGGTTCCGTGTACAAAGGCATGCGCCCGGTGCATTGGTGTATCAGTTGTGTGACTTCGCTGGCCGAAGCTGAAATCGAATACAACGACCATACCAGCCATTCGATTTACGTCAAGTTTCCGTTTCCCGACGCAGCAAAGGTTGATCCATCGCTGGCTGGCAAAACGGTCAGCATCGTCATCTGGACGACAACTCCGTGGACGCTTCCAGCGAATTTGGCCATCAGCCTGAACCCTGAGTTTGAATACAGCGCGGTTTCCGTTGGCGGCGAAGTGTTCATTGTTGCCACAGGTTTGCTGGAACAGGTTGCGGCAAAGGTCGGGTGGGAAAATTATGAAGTGGTTGGCACATACAACGGTGCGAAGTTTGACCGGTTGAACGCGCGGCATCCGTTTATTGAGCGCGACAGTCTGTTGATGCTCGGCGATCACGTGACGCTTGAAGCCGGTACTGGAGCGGTGCACACAGCACCGGGACACGGGTACGAAGATTATGTCATCAGCAAACATTATGGCATTGACGCGTATAACCCTGTGGATGGCCGCGGCTTTTTCATGAAAGACGTGGAACATTTTGCCGGGCTTCGAGTTGTGCCGATTACCAAAGCCGACGCCGAGCGTGACGGCAACAAAGCTGTCATCAAACATTTGCAGGAAATCGGTGCGTTGCTGAAAGTGGAATCATTCCAGCATCAATACCCGCATTGCTGGCGGTGCCACAATCCGGTTGTGTTTCGCGCGACACCGCAATGGTTCATTTCGATGACCGCGACCAAACTCAACGAACGAGCAATTGCTGCTTGCGATGAAGTCGAATGGCATCCGTCTTGGGGGCGCGACCGCATGAAGAGCATGTTCAAGGATCGCCCTGACTGGTGCATTTCTCGCCAACGAACCTGGGGTGTGCCGATCACGGTATTTTACTGTGACGATTGCGGCGACACCTTATGTGACCCGAAGGTCATCAACCACATTGCAGACATTTTCGAGAAAGAGTCCGCTGACGCCTGGTACGAACGCGAAGCGAAAGACCTGCTTCCGGCAGGCGCGACGTGCAAATGCGGTTCGTCCAATTTGCGCAAGGAAATGGACATTCTGGACGTGTGGTTTGATTCGGGCGCAAGTTCGATTGCCGTGCTGAAAGAATATGGTTTGCCGTATCCGGCGAATGTTTATTTGGAAGGCGGCGACCAGTTCCGTGGATGGTTTAATTCCTCGCTGGTGGTCGGGTTGGAAGTGATGGGCGCCGCGCCGTATCGCGAAGTCATCACGTATGGCTGGGTCGTGGACGTCAGCGGCGACAAAATGTCCAAATCCAAAGGCACAGGCGTCGAATTGGGAACGGTGTTGAAAACCAGCGGCGCTGAAATTTTGCGGCTATGGTCTTCGGCGCTGAATTATCACGAAGACATGCGCGTGTCGGATGAGATTCTAAAACGCATTTCCGACGCGTACCGCAAACTGCGAAACACGGCGCGGTATTGCCTGGGCAACCTGGATGGATTTGATCCCGCGACGGATCGTGTTCCGGTTAGCGAAATGTTTGAGGTGGATCGCTGGGCGTTGACGGCGATGAACGACGTGACCAGAAAAGTCCTGGAAGCTTATGAGCGCTACGATTTCACGGAAGTCTATCGGACGCTTTATGGCTTTGCGACGATTGAACTGTCGGCATTGTATTTCGACATTTTGAAAGATCGGCTGTACACCTACGCGCCGAAATCCGTGGCTCGCCGTTCGGCACAAACGGCGCTGTATGAAATTGTTCACCAGTTTTCTCGACTGATTGCGCCGATTCTGGTTTTCACGGCGGACGAAATCTGGGAAAACATCCCCGGCGCAAAAGCCGAAGCGGAATCCGTGCATCTGACAGTGTTTCCGGCGTATGACGAAACGCTCCGCAATGACGAATTGCTTGCGCGCTACAACCGGCTGTTTGAGATTCGCAACACGGTGACCAAATCTCTGGAAGATGCGCGGAATGCCAAACAAATCGGCGCTGCGCTGGAAGCGAAAATCACCATTTCCGCTGACGCCGATACGCGAGCGTTCCTGGAATCGTTCGGTGAAGACCTGCGATTTTTCTTTATCGTTTCGGGCGTTGAACTAAAAGACGGCGCGGAATTGAAAGTCGAAGTTGTGCGTGCGGATGGCGAAAAGTGCGAACGCTGTTGGCATTACACCACTGACGTAAGTTCGGATGCGCGTTATCCCGGAGCCTGCCGCCGTTGCGCCACGAACCTGGAAGAGATGCTGTAAATGAAACGCAAACTGCCTTACTTCATCATTGCGGCTGTGGTTTTAGCCGCCGATCAATTGACGAAGGCTTGGGCTGTGGCCAAGCTTAAGCCCGTGGTTTTGATTGAAGTCATTGAAGGGTATTTTCGATTGGTATACGCCACCAATCGCGGCGTCGCGTTTAGCATGTTTGCCGACGGTGAATTCGATGCGCGTTGGATTTTTGCTGCGATCTCGGTTGTGGCGGCAACGTTCGTTTCGATCTACCTGCTGCGAACTCCGTCGGGCAAGTTTCGATTGAGTGTTTCGCTGGCGCTGTTGCTGGCGGGCATTACTGGCAATTTGATTGATCGCGTGCGGCTGGGCGAAGTCGTGGATTTTTTGGGCTTTCATTGGCAAGACAAATACTCCTGGCCGATTTTCAATCTGGCTGACACGGCAATTTGCATCGGCGCTGTGTTGTTGGCGTTGGATATGTTGTTTGAAGAACGTGAAACGAACATCGAATCCGGCGACCCAAGAGCGGTTGCTGAAGAAACTACTCAGCCCGAAAGCTGATTTCCTGATCGCTTACTTATATGTTTCCAGAACTTTTCAAAATCCCCTATTTCAACTTTACGATTTACACCTACGGGTTGCTGGTTGCGCTTTCGTTCATCATCGGTTTGTGGGTGATGTCGCGGCTGGCGGCAAGCGACGGATTGGACAAACAGAAAGTTTACGATCTTGGATTGTGGGTGCTGGTGGCATCGCTGGTCGGGTCAAAACTGCTGTTGATCATCACCGAATGGAACGAACGATACAGCGGCAACATCGGAGCAATTTTCAGCCTGGATTTTCTTCGCTCGAATGGCGTGTTTTATGGCGGGTTCATTGGCGCGGTGCTCGCGTCGGTGATTGTAATGCGGAAATACAAAATGCCCTGGTGGCGAACTGCTGACGCCTTTGCGCCGGGCATTGCCATCGGTCATTTCATCGGGCGGCTGGGATGTTTCAGCGCCGGATGTTGCTGGGGCAAACCGACGACAGCTTGGTGCGGAGTTCATTTCACCGAAAAAGGGTACGAAGCCACTGGCGTGCCGACTACTGTCGAACAACTTGGCGATCCGATCCAGCGCAGCGTGTGGGCGGACAAACTTGGCAGTCTGACGGCGCCGCTGCACTTGCACCCGACGCAGCTTTACGAAGCTGGGGCCTTGTTACTGATCTTTATCGTGCTGTGGCTGATGTTCCGGCACCGCAAATTTCACGGCCAGATTGTGCTGGCGTATGCGGCACTGTATTCCATCGCGCGGTTTACCGTCGAATTCTGGCGCGACGATCCGCGCGGAGAAGTCGTTGGACTTTCGACATCCCAGTTTATTGCTGTGGCCTTTTTCATTGCCGCCCTTGTTGGATTGTTCCTGAGATTGCGAAGCCAGTCGAAATTGGCGAATCCGCAATCCGCAATCTGAAATCCGCAACCGTATGCGTCTGGCTTATTTCAGCCCATTGCCGCCGAGCAAATCCGGCATCGCCGATTACAGCGCCGAGCTGTTGCCGTATCTGGCAAAAGGCGCGGACATCACTGTGTTTGTCGAACAGGCCGAAGAGTTGCGATTGAACCAGAATCGCGAAGATTACGCCGTTCAAAGCGCAGCGTATTTTGACGAAATCAATCGCCAGACGCCGTTCGACCTCTGCATTTATCATCAAGGCAATAATCCCTATCACGAATTTGTGTATGAACGCGCGCTGCAAACTCCGGGGTTGCTGGTGTTGCACGAACACTGCCTGCATCACCTGATCGCGTGGCGGACGCTTGGCCGCAAAGACGAAGACGGATATTGGGATGAACTCTTTTACACATACGGGAGGCTAGGCGCTCGCGTGGCGGAAATGCGTGAGCTTGGGGTAGGCAGCGAATACCAGCAGTTTCTGATGCCGCTCAACCGCCGTTTGGTCGCCAGCAGCTTGGGCATCATCACGCACAACGCATACGCGGCTTCACAGTTGGAAGGCCTAAGCGCCAGCACGCCGGTTGAAATCATTCCGCACCACCTTGCGCCGCAAACTTACGAACTGGACAAACTCGACATCGCCGAATGCCGCCGCAGTTTAGGGATTCCTGAAAACGCTTGGGTCATTGCTTCACACGGATTTGTTACTCAGGCCAAACGTATTCCGACTGTGCTGGCTGCGTTCAAACGGTTGTTAGCCGTTGCACCGAACGCGATGTACCTGATCGTTGGCGAAGATCATTGGAAGTGGAGCATCGCTCCGTTGATCGAAGAAATGGGACTTGGCGATCGAGTCCACATGACAGGGTATACGACGGAAAAGGATTTCTTCCGATACCTGAAAGCCGCCGATGCGATCGTCAATTTGCGCTTTCCGACCGCCGGAGAAACCTCAGGGACGCTCATTCGTTCGCTGGGAGCAGGCAAGCCAGTCATCGTCACGGACTTTGGCCAGTTCGGGGAACTGCCCGACGATGTTTGCCTGAAAGTCACAGCCGGGCCAAACGAAGAAAAAGAGTTGTACGCGAAACTCCGCGCGCTGGTGTATCGCCCTACGCTGCGCGAACAGCTCAGCCGCCGCGCTTCAGAATGGATTCGCAGTGAAAACGAAATCAGCCGCTGTGCCGCGCGCTATCTGAACTTCGCCGAAAAGATTGTCAGAGAAGCCAGCCGCTTGAAGGCAGGACTGCGAACGCGCCCACTGAAGTTCAAAGCGCCGGAAATGATCAAACTCGACCCCGAAGAATCGCTGGACTACGTAAAAGGTTTTTTCGCCGAAGATCCGAACGCCAGCAGCTATCTGCAAAAACACGGCAAACGAATTATCGAAACCGTCGAACTGGTTCCGGTCGGCGATGAAAGCCAACGCCTGTTGGAACTGAGTAGTTATTTGCAGATGACTCCGCTGATCAAACGGCACGGAGCTTATGGCGAAATCGTGCTGACCAATTGGTGGAAAGGCGAAACGCGCAGCCAACTGCAAACCGTGACAAACGCGATAACCGGCGAACGCCTGAGCTTCAACATGCTCAACGTAGATGTCGAACGCGACCGCTTTCCGTTTCCCGATGAATATTTCGATGTGGCTTTGTGCTGCGAACTGATTGAACATCTGACGGCTGACCCGATGCACATGCTGATTGAATTGAACCGTGTGCTGAAATGGGGCGGCTTGTTGATCGTCACGACTCCAAACATCGCCAGCGCGTTCAGTTTGGGCAAGGCGTTGGCGGGCAATAGTCCTTACGTGTATGGCGAATACAATCCGAAAAGCCCTGGCGACCGGCACAGCCGCGAATACACGCCGAACGACATCAAAATTGCACTGAACGCCGCCGGATTCAAAACGGCCAAACTGTTTACCAAAGACCTGTGGGCGCAAACTGATGAAGCTTTCCTGCAATGGCTGGATCAAACGACTGTTCCGCGTGAACTTCGCGGCGACAACATCTTTGCCGTTGGGCGAAAAATCAGTGAGCAGTTTGATCGCTTTCCTGACGGCTTATATGACTGAAGAGGAGTTGGGGGACGGGAGATAGGAGTTGGCAAATAAGTTCCGCTCCCAACCAACTCCCAACTCCCAGCTCCCAATTCCCAGAAATGATTTCCGTTCAAAACGTCTCCAAACTCTATCGCGTATACGAATCGCCTTCCGGCAGGTTGAAAGAAATCCTGCTGCGCGGGCGGCGGAAGTATCATCGCGATTTTTGGGCGTTGGAAAATGTCAGCCTGGAAGTTCCCACCGGTGAAACCGTAGGCATCATCGGACGCAACGGGGCAGGGAAGACCACATTGCTGCAAATCATTGCCGGCGTATTGCAGCCCACGCTGGGCGATGTTCGCGTCGAAGGCCGAGTGACTGCGCTGCTGGAACTTGGCAGCGGATTCAATCCCGAATACACCGGGCGCGAAAACATTTTGCTGAGCGGCCAGATTCTGGGTTTCAGCGAAGACGAAATGCGACGACGGTTCGACGTCATTGTGCAGTTCGCCGAACTGGAAGCATTTGTGGATCAGCCGGTCAAAACCTATTCAACCGGCATGTTGATGCGGCTGGCGTTTGCGTCGGCAATCCACGTTGATCCCGACGTATTGATCGTGGACGAAGCCTTGTCGGTGGGTGATGTGTACTTTCAGCGCAAATCGCTCGATCGCATGGAGTATTTCCGCAAAGCAGGGAAGACGGTGTTGTTCGTGTCGCACGACCCAATGCTGGTGCAGCGGTTTTGCACCACCGCGTTGTGGATCGAAGGCGGCAAAGTCGCCATGACCGGCAACGCCCGCGAAGTCGTCACAGCCTACCAAGCCTTTTGCGCCAAGCTGGAAGATGACCGGTTGCGGAACGCTGCCCGAAACGGCGGCATTGGTTCCCGCGAACACGACGAGATATTGCGCGAGTTGCAGCTAACGGGTTCGCGCTGGGGCAACGGCAAAATTCGGTTTACGAATGTTGAAATGCTCAACTCGCGCAATGAAGCGACTTGGGTTTTCAGCCACGGCGAAGACGTGACAATCCGTCTGCACATTGAATCCGACGCTGATTATCCGCAGCCTGTTTTTGCCGTGGACATTCATCGGTATGACGGCATTTTCATTGGCAGCATCAATAATCTGGACACTCACGCCGCCAGTTTGCCAATCAACAAGGGGGCAAATTCGATTGACCTGCACATTCCGAAACTGGAACTTTCCCACAACGTGTACTTCCTTTCGCTGAAAGCCTATACGCAAGACGGTTCGCCCGATTGGAATGATCCGGCGGACATTCACAACCAGATGTACCAGTTTGATGTGGTGTCGGAGCAGGCGACACATGGCTTGATGAAATTTGAGGCTGAGTGGTACGGTACGCGCGCGCGGTCGTAAGGTGTGGATGGAACAGGCTGGTTACGCGATCAGATTTTCCCCACGATTCTCTCCAACCAATCATTCCTAGGAGTTACGAATGCCACAAGTACTGCTTAATGCCGCGGGGCCGCTGCCCCTGTCTGTCACATTTGCTGCTGAAAGCGATGACCCGATCACGTTCTTTGTTTCGGGAAGTGTTTGGTCGCAACAAGCCAATGTTGACATCGGATTTGCCGTGATTCTCGATGGGCAGCAAATTGGAAATGCAACAATCTTTTCCAATGGCCCAGCCACTCACAGAGCCGTTGTTCCCCAATTTCTGCCCTGGCAATTTGACGGGCCGGGAAATCACACCTTGGAATTGGTGGCGTTGCCTGGCGCAACGGTTTCCGATGCGAACGACCGCTTTACGGTCGTAATTGTGGATTGATGAGGTGTAAGCCATTCGAACGGAAACAAGGTTTCCGTTCGAATGGCTTACAAATTGATTACGCCGAAAATCGTTCGCAATAGCCGACAAACTCTCCAGCTAACTCCAGCGCAGCCTGCGCTGACGGTTCATCTGCCGAACCTGCTTTCACGCCTTCAAACGTTTCCAGCAAGTTTTTCCACGAACCGTTGGTTTTTCCCGAAAGCACAAATAGGTTTTCAAATTCCCACAACGCTTCCAGTGAAGTGAACGGGTCCACCAGTTTTTGATACAGCGGAACGCGGGCGGCGGCAGAGGCGGCTTCGTAACTTTCCAGCAACGCTTGTTCGTAATTGCCGTGCAGTAAATAGGCCTTGGCTTGTTCCAGTTTGTTCTGGGCGGTTTCAAACGTTGGCACGACTTCGGCAATGGTTGTTCCCGCACATTCGCCGCGCACGCCGGAACGAATCGAAAACCGTTCGTTTTCATGGCCGTAATCGTCGTAGAACTCCGGATCGGTGTCGAACGCCGGAATGGCTTTCAGCGGTTCCAGCACTTCTTTCACGCGCGCATCGCCGACGCGGGCGATAAAGCTATTGAAATCTTCTTCGCCGACTTTTTCCGCATCGTGCCATTTCAGCAACGTTTCCACGACGTTAATGGCATTGCGAGCGGGGAATCGTCCGTACACTTTGGCAGCTTGCGGATGTCCGTGGTTGGATTGCCCACCGAGGAACAGCAGATGCGCCGGAAGGTTATGACCTTCGTGTGAAACGGCTGCGGCGTGGAATCCGATATTGGCGACGGCATGTTGTGCGCACCCATTCGGGCATCCGGAAATTTTGATGCGCAGATAACGATTCGCTTCGCGGTAAGGAGCTAGCGTGCCGGTGAAAAAGGAATCCGAAATTGTGCTGCCTAATCCTTTGGCCGAAGCGATGCCCAAACGGCAGGTGTCAGCGCCAGGGCAAGCGGTTACGTCGGCGATGGTTTCCGAACCGGCGTCACCCAGCGAAATGCCGCGAAGCTCTTTGTACAACTCCGGTAAATCTTCGACGCGCACCCACGGCAAAAACAGGTTTTGTTCAATCGAAACGCGCAACTGGCTGGCGGAAAACTTGCGAGCGACGTCGGCTAAATCACGAGCCCGGTCGGAAGTGATGTCGCCGAGTTTGGTGCGCACGTGAACTCCGCGAAATCCTTCCAGGCGATGCGGAATCACGGAATCCTGCGCCCAAAGTTGATACTCGGAATCAGTGGTCAGCGGATGCAATACGTTCAGGTTTGAAGGCGCGACACTCAATTCCGGATCAACGGCATCTTCGAGAAACTCTTCGATGGATGGCAGCGGGCCGATGATTTGGCGCTCGGCGTCCACTTCCGCTTTGAGTTTGTCCCAGCCCAGCGATTGGACCAGAAACTTCATGCGAGCTTTCATTCGCTGTTTGCGTTCGCCGTACCGGTCGAAGATGCGAATGACCGCCGCTGTGAAATTGAACAACTCTTCAACGGGCAAAAACTCGGTGTAAATGTGCGCGACCATTGGGCCGCTGCCCAATCCTCCGCCGACGTGGACTTTGAATCCGCGACGAATCTGGCCGTTTTCTTCGCGCGTGACGGCGTGGAATCCCAAATCGTGAAACGCCAGCGCGGAATGATCCTCAGCGCAGCCTTCAAAGGCGAATTTCATCTTGCGGCCCATGTTCTGATTGAACTTGTTGCGCAACAGAAATTTGAACAGCGCGCGCGTGTACGGATACACGTTGAACACTTCGTTATGAGAAACTCCGGCGCGGTAACAGGCTGTGATATTGCGGACCGTGTTGCCGCAGGCTTCGCGGGTGGTGATGCCGACTTCTTCCAGTTCGCGCAACAGGGCCGGAGCATTTTCCAGCAACAGGTAATACAACTGCGCGTCTTCGCGGGTCGTGAAATGAATGAAGCTGCTGGCGTATTTGTCCGCGACATCGGCCAAGCGGGTCAGTTGGTCGGCGGTTAGGTAACCTCCGGGAATTTTGATGCGCTGCATTTGCACACCTTCCTGCCGCTGAGCGTACGTGCCGTACTGCAACCGGAATTTCTGCATCTTGGTTTCGCCGACCAGCCCGGCTCGGAATTTTTTGATTTGCTGTTCGTAATTGGCGAGTTCATCTTCAATGAACTCGGGAACTGGTGAAGCCTGTAAAGTCGCGTCCATATTTCTCCTGAGTTGTTCTCTTCGCTCGTCATAAACAAAACGCTCCGGTTTCTGTTCTTGAAACCGGAGCGCCTGTTTTACTTTAGTTGGGCAATCTCAATTCGTGACGTTGAAAGTTGCTGGCAAGCGGTTTCGTTCGATGTTGTGTTTACAACAACAACACATTTGCTGGAAGTCACAAATGGCGCCAACAATTTCAACATTATTCTGATTTGAAGCCCGATAAATCATGTATTTGCCCGGAAAGATTTTGAGTATTGGTCAAACCAAATTTCGACCAAAAAATAACGGGAGCTGCGTCTAATGTCAAACCTGAGAGTTAAGGCACGATTTCAGAAATAGGTTGGGCGTTAGGAGCGTTCGCGAGAATGAATCAGGCGACGGATTCGATCCGAGAATAACACATCAATTTTTTGAGGTTCGATCAAGGCAGTGACTTCGCCCACTCCAAACTTAGGATGCAGCATCGCCTGACCTTTGCGGTAAGTGCGCGTCCAGTCGTACGGAACATTGGTTCCAGCCGTTGCGCGCTTTTCTGTCACGGACTTGATTTTTTTGAATCTGCCGCTGGTGCCGCATTGAGGGCAGTTCACGCGTGTGATTTGGCCTCGCTTCCCGACTGACAGGACAACATGCCCTTTTTCTTCTTCGCAAACCGAACACATTTGTTCGATCCGATCACCCACTAAGTATTGATGTTGATCCATAGCTATTTCCTTTCAGGTAATGGTTGAAAATGACAACCCGCCGCAACTAAATTGCCAGGCCGCGACGAAGTAGCTCCCGATGTGCAAGCGTTCTGACCCTGGAACAATCCATCGTCCAGGGCATTCCATTTCTTGTTTTAGAAAACCAGGCCATACCTTCACGGCGTTCATGATAAATGCCGTATACATCGCCAAGGATTGCTGCTGCCAAAATGTCTTCAGGGATGGCGACACTACTGACTCGATCAAGAACCCGCTCCAATGCGCCAACGGCAGTTCTTGCCATGGAATAATGGAAGCTGTCTTCAATCATGTGAATCAGCGGGCCAACGACTTGTGCATCACCGATGTCGCCCAAGGATTGAGCAGCCTCTTTCCGAACCAAATAGGATTCATCGTGGAGTGCTGTTATCAACGCTTCTTGAGCACGCGGATTAGTTGATTGGCTCAACGCCTTTACTACGGATCGCCGCGCCTTAATGCTTCCGAATCGTAGTAGTAATAATCTCAGCCGCATCATGACGTTACCCTTTCCGGCTTGTGTTCGTGTCGGTCAGGGACATGACCCGTTTCAGCTCTTTTCCGGCGAGACCGAAATACACGGCCATTTGTTTGAGCTGTTCCACGCCAACATAATCTGCGGGAGTTGCACAAAATCTTTCGACACCAGGGGTAAAATCAACGCAACGCATTTTTTTAGGAGTTGTGAGGCCATTCCTGCAAGTGCCGTTTGACTGCTGAAGAATGCAGAATTCGCATAGTTTCATATAACCCACCTCCTGACGATAAAAGCTTATACCCAACTCGAAAGACAAAGCGCTCTCGACCGGAGATTAGGTGGTCAAGAGCGCCCAGGCTCAAGCATTCAAATTTGCTTCAGGACTGAAGCTTAGTAGCGTGACCGACCGCCACCGCCTCCGCCGAATCCGCCGCGACCGCCGCCGCTGTTTTCACGCGGCTTGGCTTCATTGACAGTCAAGCTGCGGCCTGCGACTTCCGTTCCGTTTAATTTCGAAATGGCAGCCTCACCTTCAGCTCTCGATCCCATTTCAACGAAGCCGAAGCCTCGCGGACGACCAGTGTCGCGGTCCGTCACCAACGAAATCGATTCGACAGTGCCGATTGGGGAAAACAGATCCTGCAAATCTTCATTGGTGGTTTGGAACGCAAGATTGCCAACATATAGTTTCATAGACATAAAATAATTTACCCTTTCTCCTCAGAGAAAATGTGAGAAGCTTCGAATTGAAGTGGCTTCGGAGTACGGTAGCAGCGAAGGCTTGATTTCGGGCGCTCTGTGGAGCAGCTTCTGAAGTTGTGGTTTAACCAGCTCTCGGACTTTCATAATTGCGCTGCTACAGACATTGAAAGGTAGATGCGCGTCACCGTCACAGTACGAAAGAAGGAATGAACTGTACAGAGAATGCTCTACATTCAGGTAAGTTGCAAGGCGGGCCAAAATCGCAGCCACAAATCAAGACATCATTTACCTTGATTGGGAGGCCTCCGTTGCAACGATTCCTCCTTGTGAAGATTGGCGGCACTGACTGATCGCCTGAGTTCTTCGTTGGTTGACGGCATCATTGGCTAAGCGTATGGTGAATCCGAACTGAGCTTGGCTCACTCGCTTCGTCAGCTCCTCTGGAATCACCCAGACTATCTGAATTGCATAGCTTACCTTCCTAGGAGCAAAGAATGTTTATCCAAGACAACCTGCAAAAGCTCAAAGTATTTTCCGAAGAAGACTTTTCCAAAACAAAATTCCTGGTGATGTTCATCGGAGTTGTGATTACTCCGCTTGCACTTTTCGCGATTGGTGGACGGCTGCCAGATACGATTTGGCAATCAGGTTTGGTCTGGACGCTATTTGTAATGGGATTGCTTCCTCTTGTCAGTGTCGCCGCGGGATTGACGATGTACAGGAGCAGTTATTGTGAAAGAAGGCCTCCTTCAATCGCGTCCAGTATTGTCTGAATTTTTCGCGTGAAGTTCTTTCGACGGCAGACTTTTTGAATCTTGCCCAATCAAAGATCCTGTTCACTGTTAGTGGCAGCCGGGAGTGGCGGTTTGGGATGTCCCGGTGGCTTTTAATCCTGCTTAAGCTCTCAGATTGAAAGCTGGACCGTGACTTTTCAACGCCGCAACTTTCGACTGCGACCAACTTCTATTCAAGAAGCCCATCCAACACGCTTGTCGTAGCGCAATCATCAGAGAATTAACCTATGGAAATGATGGAAATGAATGTTGGGAACAAGGTGAATTATCCAAATCAAGGTCCTTGTCTGGTTGCTTCTGTCGTGAACCGGGAAATCGCTGGCAATTCGATGAGTTTCTATAGGTTGGCGCTGCTGGATGATAGCGGAGGGGAGTTATTCGTTCCGGTGACGAAGGTCGAGGAAAGCGGTTTACGCCAATTACTGAAAACATCAGAGATTCCGATGTTATTGGAACAGTTAACCAAGTCCGGCCAGGTCAGCAAAGACTGGAAACAGCGCGCGCGCGACCACATGAAATTATTACTGTCCGGGTCGGCATTTGATCTGGCAGAAGTTGTTGAATCACTGACCACATTGAATGATTGCAAAGCCCTTTCGGTTCGAGAGAGCAGCATACTGGAAAAAGCAAAGCGGTTGTTGGTCTGTGAAATTTCCGAAGTGATGGGGAACACCAAGATCGCTGCTGAAGAGATGATCAACGGCGCGCTCAACGGGCGAGAGAATGTTCGACACGTCGCTCGACAAGTCTTAACCAAAGAAGGAACAGATGGCTAAATTCGAAATTTATCAAGATTCAGCGGGCGATTATCGTTGGCGCTTTCAATCCAACAACGGAAAGATTCTGGCTGTTTCTGCGGAAGGCTACATAAATCGCGCCAATTGCGAACATGCAATCATTTTGATCAAACGAGAGACTTCTCAGGCTGCGATCACAGGCACGATTCACGCTGTGTCCGCTGATTCAATGAGTGGATGACGTAGTTAAGAGGTAAAAGAAGTGAGAGTTATTCTGATTGATATTGCTGACGCCGCCGCACGTTTTGCGGCTGGGGAGCAGGCTTACGAATACAAAACAGAAGATTCGGAACTTCGGCTGCTTGGCCCAGCGTGTGGATTCGGAGCGGACAGCTTGCGAGCTTACAGGGAGCAGGGACTGTACGCAGAGACAATAGCCGAAGCGACAGATATGGCGAGCGCCAGAGAGTTGAGCGTTACAGGAGTTTGGTTTGTTAAGAAATAAGTCGGGAAAACTTCTTCCCTGAAACCCACGACGGCAAATCCGAAAGGCGGATAGACATGAAGACAACACAGCAGGCACTGGAATGCAGCGAATGCGGCGAAGTCCGTTTGGAGCTTCTGACTGAAGAAGATGCCGCAATGCTTCAAGATATTGACGGCGCCATTTACCGCACTTGTGTCAGATGTGGAAAAAACACAGGCTGGGTTGGCGCAATCTGTTTGCCTGATCAGGCAAACGATACGTTTGCGAATTCCCTAAATCACCAGAATGTGCGGATTGACGACAATCACATCGTAAAAGGGCAGGAACGAATGGCGACTCAGGCCGAGCGGGATAACGTGAATTCGATGGTGCAAAACTGCGAACAAGAGAATTGACGTAACGCTGTTGTAGGAAAATTTGTTTGCCAGACTTTAGAAAGTGGAACGAGCGATTAACTCGTTCCACTTTTGTCATGAAGACTTATCTTCCGGCTTGCGGAGCTGTCGAGACAGGTTTGCGTGGCAATTTTTCGTCGCGCATCGCGGCGTTGTACAAGAATGCCGCCATAATGACCGAAGCCTGCTTCATATCGTCAGCCTGAATTCGCTCGTACACGTCCATGTTCGAGTGATGGGTACGAGTGTCGTATTCGACTGGGTCTTGAATGAACTGGAAGCCGGGCAGACCAACTCCATCAAAAGACTGGTGGTCGGTTCCGCCTGTGTTGTTGATGGTGATTGTCGAAGCTCCCAGGTCGCGGAACGGCGCCAGCCACGCGCGGAAAATTGAACGAACCGATTCGTTGCCTTGCAAAAAGACGCCACGAATCTTGCCGGTTCCGTTATCCAGGTTGAAATACGCGGAGAATTTGTCGTGCTCCGGTTTGGTCACCAGCGGACCTTGTGGGCCGCCGAAACCGCCGCCACCGCCGCCCGGTCCAGCTTGAGCTTGTCCGGGAACTGGTTGGCGAGCGCCGAAATGTTGCGCCACATAAGCGCGTGAACCAAGCAGGCCTTGCTCTTCACCCGTCCAAAGGCCGATGCGAATCGTGCGGCGCGGTTTGACGCCGAGCGCTTTCAAAATACGCATCGCTTCCATGCCGACGGAACAACCGGCCGCGTTGTCCGTTGCGCCGGTTCCGCTATGCCATGAATCCATGTGCGCGCCGACCATCACGACTTCGTCTTTCAGGTCAGTGCCGGGGATTTCAGCAATCGTGTTGTAAGCCATTGGATCGTCATCATAGAACTTCGCTTTGATGTCCACTTCCATTTTGACCTTCTGGCCTTTTTCCAGCATGCGCACCAAACGACCGTAGTTTTCGACGGTGACGGTGATCGAAGGCAGCGCTTGAGGAGCGTTTTTGTCGCGCGGACCACCGGCGGAAACGAACACCGTTCCACCATCGCCGTTGCGTCCGATGTCCACCAGAACAGCTGCGCCTTCCGCTTTAATGAACTCGGCTTTTTTGTTGTTGAATTCCATCATCTGACGGAAGTTTTGCTGACCACCGGGACCTCCAGGACCTCCGGGACCACGACCGCCGCCAGTGACCGGGTCGGCGTTTGCCATTGCCAGCAATTGTTCGTCGGTAAATCGTTTGCCGGGAGCGTCAAACCAAGCTTTGACGTCGCGCATCGGCACGCTTAACACGATCGCGCCTTTCAGCTTGCCGCGATACTTTTCAAAGTCGGCTTCGGTTTTGATGTCGGGATACACGACTTCGCCGACGATGGGACCATTGGTGCCTGGCGTCCAGGCTTTGGGATACCCAATCAGCGGGAAGGCAACAGGTTCAAGTACGTTGGCCGAGAATTTTTCCAAGGCCCAACCTCGGCCAAATGGCCCCCAGGATTCCAGGTGAGCATTTTCCATGCCCCATTCGGTCAGGCGCTGCTTGGTCCATTCGTTGGCGTGTTTGAGCTGTGGCGATCCGGTCAGGCGTGGGCCAATGACGTCGGTCATCCAACTAAGCGTGTCCATGACCTTTGACCGTTCCATGCCTTCTTCACGGATTTTCTTCATCATATCCAGGTCCACTTTTTCGATCTGAGCGACCTGCGCGACGACGGTCAAGCAGAAAATCAGCAGCACGGCAACCGGAGCGGTCGCGCGTTTGAGTTTGCGGTGAAACATAAAGTTTTCCTCCAAAGGATGGTTAACAGCATTCGGCTGTCGAAGCTTTGCGTTGATTTGATTTTGAATGCTTATGATGGTTTAGAGCGGCAGTCTAAGTGCCGTGCCCTGGTGTTGCAAGATTGCATAGGGACAGACGTGGCTGAAACGCGGCTGGTTGCGGGAAACTCTTCGGCAAAGAAAAAGAGCAGCAAACAGTTCATTCTGTTTGCTGCTCTTTTTGGCCTTTCTGGCTTCCGATGTTATTCGTTTGCGGCAAGCACATTCGTTGCTAAAGGCATTACCTGATCGGCTTTGATCGCGGCGTGCCCATTTTTCATTTCGACTCGGCCATACACCGAAACACGATGAATCGGATCGGAGACCAGTGTGTGACGTTGTGATTTCGTCAATTGAACCAATGAAACGTTGACCAGGGTTTTGGTGTTGTTATCGAAAACCACCAACGCCTTTTGATCAGCGCTGACCGAAATAATTTCGGCGATAACGACGATCCGGCGACCTTCTAGTTCGGTGGCGTGCGTGGAAATTTCCTTCAGATCAAATTGAGCGTAGCTGGTGTCAGAATTGCTGTTTGCCAGGCGACCCTGAGCCAATGCGGCCACAGTCAGGCAACAGATCAAACATAAAGTACGGACTAAAAACATGGTTCTCTTAAACTCCTAAAAAAAAAGAAAAGTTACGTTTATGAATCTTTGTCTGCTTTTCCGGTCCGGAGAGAGAACGCCAGTTCGCTGAGTCTCTTGCAACACGAATTCGGCTGCAAACAAAGGGGCCGAGTGTAGCCGAAGCGCAGCGTTCTGGCAAATTTTAAGAACCTCGTTCGAATTAGTTATCTTGGGCATTGGCTTCCAAATCTTTGAATACCTGATCCGGCTTCCAGTCGTTGCCGCGATAAAATCCGGCGACTTTGCCATCCGCCGAAATCATCACCGTTCGCA
>DAOMFR010000099.1:0-27712 GCA_035429885.1 Blastocatellia bacterium | reverse complement strand
GCGTTTTGAATAATGCTGATGGAATAGGCCATCAGCTTCGGCCAAATCATTTGATCGGTTCCGAACATCACGCGGTCGCCGAATCCGGCGTCTACCAGTCGTTCGATGTACCGGTTCACTTCCTTGATCGGGTAGCTCCAGATCAGCCCGGCGACGTCAACGTAAACGTGGGAGTTGGCCTGTAAAAGCGTCAGCATGTTGTCAATCAGCGGATAGCCCGCGTGCATCACTTGCACGCGCAGCTTGGGATGACGTGCCAGCAATTCTTCCAGCAGAAGCGGGTCTCCTTTCGAGCCGCGAAAGTTCGGCGAGGTGATGTTGGCGCGACCGGAACCGCCTGTGCCCATATGAATCGCTACGGGAACGTCGAGTTCTTCGGCCAGCGCGAAGTACTTATCCACGCTCAGATCGCTCGGCGAGATGCCTTGATACTGCAATCCGATTTCGCCCATCACTTTGAATCCGCCGGTAGTGAATAGTTTTCGCAATTCTTCCAGCGTCGCACGTTTGTCGGCGGTGGCCTGGTTATCAATGCCGGTGCCTGAAATGACACGACCAGGCGCAGCGTCTTTCCATTTCTGCACGCTCTTGGGATCGCCCATGACGACAGCGATAACATTCAATCGCTCCATTTCAGCCAATACGTCTTTCATGTATTCGCCAGGGGCTGACGGATACAGCGCCGGTGTGCAGGCGTTTTTCGCCCAGCCAAATCGCTCCTCTTTGTCTTTTGGGTCAGAGGCCAGGAATTGCGGAGTGTTTGGACACATCGGCGATGCGCCGGGAAAGTTGCCGTCCATTGCGTGAACGTGAACGTCAATCACTGGTGGCGCTTTTTCGGCATTCTGAGCGAGGGAAGTGGCTGCACAATAGAAAACGAACACAGCACAGAGTAAGAAACGCCAGACGAAAACATTGCCTGACGCAGATGCGAAAACGACAGCGGAGCGAGCGAATTGCATAAACTTGTTCCTTTGAGTTTTTGGTTTAGTTCGGATTTCTTATGATTGGCTTTGGTAGAAGTGGAGCGAATTGGTTTTTCAACATTCCCTCTCTTTCACAGTTTAATTCTATCAAAGCACTGTTTGATTTGCATCTTTTCAGCCCTCCAAAAACACCCTAAAAAACTTGCCAGATTATTTCCATTGTAGATGATGTCGCGGCTCTAGCTTCGGAAATGAAGAAGTCGCACTCCCCACAGAGAGAGTTCTCAACGCGAAGACGATTCGATGATCCGCCACAGTTTAGGGGAAACGTCCTATACGGTTTATCTAAACACAGAGGAGAAGGCTCGCATGAACATCCTTGCTAACGACAGACAATCACGCACTCCGCATCCAGGTGACATCGTTCAACCCAGAAATCTGCCGGCGCAGCAAGATGCGCCAGAAAAGCGTGAGCTGCTCAAGCGCATTTTGGAGACGCCACATCTGGCGCAGGTAGTTCCTCAATTGCAACCTGAACTGCTTCACCGAGTTATTCAGCGTTTTGGACTTGAAGATTGCGGAGAGATATTGGCGCTGACGACGCCCGAACAGTTGGCGCGTGTTTTTGATCTCGATTTGTGGAGCGCCGCCAAGGCAGGGCTGGACGAACAGTTCGACGCTGCCCGTTTCGGTGCGTGGATCGAAGTGTTGCTGGAAAACGGCGTGGCGACGGCGACTCAGAAGCTCGCTGGGCTGGACATTGAGTTTGTGATCGCCGGGCTTGCACAACACGCCTTAGTTTACGACCGAGCGGCGATAATGCCCGACCAGACATTGGACGGAGAGCAAATGGACATGAGCCGGGAGAGCGACGATCAGCTCACTTCCGACATTGGCAGCTATGTGCTGGTAGCCAGGCGGACCGATTCGTGGGACGCGATAGTCGAGGTGTTGATGTTTCTTGGCGAAGAGCATCCAGAGCATTTCAATCGGGTGATGCGAGGATGCTGCACGCTTTCAAACTCGGGGTTCGAAGACGATGGACTGGATGATCTGCTCTTTGATCGGGATCAGGTTATGTTTGATTTGGCAGTTGATCGTGAGCAACGCCGTGAGAATCAAGGATATGTTTCACCCGCGCAGGCTCGCGCGTTTCTTCAGATGTCGCGGGATCTTCGTCTGGATGGCGACGCCAAGCCATCGACAAACCCGATAGCGCGTGCCTATTTCCGAGCCATCAATAAGACCCCGCCAACGGCTGCCAACAGCACATCACCCCCCGTGGGGCTTATGGTGGCGGGATCAGAGGAGCAGCCTGCACCGGAGAGAGCCACAGAGTCGGTCGCCGCAGTTTTCAAATTACTTTTCGATGAAGGAATCATCTCACCTCCACCTCAAGCCTTGCTTGCAAGATCAACGGAAAGCGTGCCGCTTCTAAGCGAGATCAAAACGCGCCTTGAGTTCGTGTTTGACCATGACGATGCAACCTATTTGGTGAGACAAGAGGAACTCGCTTATCTGGCGAATGTGCTGATGGCCGGATGTTCTATTCAGGAGCGTCCATTTACTCTGCAGGAGGCCTCGGATGCTGTGGTCGCGACTTGCAACCTTGGTTTGGAAAACTGGCCGCCTCAATGGCTTCAGTCGGATTCGAAGGCATTGCCCATCAACTTCCTCGTGGATCATGGTCTTGTCAGTGTGTTTCAGGTCGGGTGGAAGATTCTTTATGATAACGTCAGCATGTACACAGCAAAAGAACTGATTGGAATCTTGAAACGTATACAGTGTGACGACCGCGAGATTCAGATGGACATTGATACGCTACACATTAACCTCGCGAAGCATTGGCGAGCCGGTGCGCCGTGGCATGCACGGGGCGCGCTGGAGGTGATAGCGATTCTGGATACGCCATCTTGGGCTGCTCTGCTTGCACTGATTGACGAATGCCCGACGCTGCACGCAGCTATCGGCGCCTCAAAAGACTCGCGAAGGCTCTCTGTCAGTGCTTCTGATTTCGAGTTCATTTCACAGAACGGCCAGATTGGGGCCATACGCGAATTCATGCAAACGTTGCATGAAACGCTGACCTTCTGACCCGTATGTGCGTAGATTTATTCTTGTTTTTCGCCACGGGCATCACTCTCCGCAAATAGTTTGAATGGAGGAAACGCAAATGAAGACTGAACAAATCCGCTTTGATAATGGGGCGACTTACGAACAATACATGGGCAAATGGAGCCAGCTTGTTGGTGAAGTGTTTATTGACTGGCTTGCTCCCAAGACCGGTTTGCGATGGCTCGATGTTGGCTGTGGCAATGGTGCTTTTACCGAAATGCTGGTCGAGCGATCCGCGCCAGCTTCAGTGCAGGGCATAGACCCGTCTGAAGAACAGCTCGCCTTTGCTCGCACACGCTCTTCGTCGCGTGTCGCGCAATATCTCCAGGGAGATGCAATGGCGCAGCCTTTCCCCGACGATACGTTTGACGTAGCCGTTATGCCGCTGGTGATTTTCTTCGTTCCGGACCCGGCCAAAGGGGTCGCCGAAATGACACGAGTGGTTTGTCCGGGTGGCTTGGTTGCAGCTTACGCTTGGGACATGCCTGGTGGTGGCTTTCCTTACGAGGCGTTGCACTCTGAAATGCATGAACTGGGTCTGGCGGTTCCTTCACCGCCAAATCCCGACGCTTCAAGCATAGAGGCCTTGCAGGATTTGTGGACTGGGGCGGGGTTGGAATTTGTTGAAACGCGAACGATTACTGTGCAACGAAGCTTCGCTGATTTCGATGACTATTGGGCGACCGTTCTCGGAGGGCCGAGCGTTGGCCCAACACTCAAGGCGATGGCGTCCGAAGATCATGAATTGCTCAAAGAGCGGTTGCGGGCGCGTCTGCCGGTAGATGCCAGTGGCGGCATCACCTATAATGCCTGGGCCAACGCAGTAAAAGGGCGCGTACCAAACTAACTTTTCATTTAATACCACAGAAGTTCCCGCTAAATTTAATAGTGCGAGGCCGACAATGACTAAATACTTACGACAGGCGAGACCTCTTTATGTGGGAGGCTCTAGGAAAATTCGGATTTTAGTGAGCATCGCGGCGTGTTTTGGCGTGCTTGCTCTTTCAGGGTTGTCACCTGTGCGTTCTTACGCGCAGCAACCTGCTTCAGAAAGACCGGTTGTGGTGCAACCAGGCGCTCCGGGGAAACCTACGAAGGCGCTTCCACGTACAACCAAAGGCAAGTTGCCGCCGGTGTCCAAAGCGGATGTGCAGTTTATGCAAGGCATGATCGTGCATCACCAACAAGCCGTGGAGATGACTGCGCTGATTGAATCGCATACCGAAAACAAAGACGTGCGGTCGCTGGGCGCGCGCATTAGCCATTCGCAATCCGACGAAATCGCGTTTATGAAACGATGGTTGGTGTTGCGGGGGCAGCCGATTGAGATGACGATGGCTGAAATGCACAACATGCATCAAGGGAAAATGTCGCACGAAGCGATGATGTTGATGCCGGGGATGCTGACCGCCGAACAGATGAAGGCGCTTAAGCAAGCCAAGGGCGCAGAGTTCGACCGTCTGTTCCTGACTGGAATGATTCAGCATCACGGCGGCGCTTTGGACATGGTGAAAGACTTGCACGACACCGCCGGTTCTGGACAGGAAGCTGAATTGTTCAACTTCGCAACCGATGTAGACAGCGGCCAGCGTGCTGAAATCCGCGTCATGCAAAATATGCTGGAGAAAATACCTTCAAAGGAGAAACGATGAATCAATTACCGACTACGGCTTTCCGTTTACTCGCAGTCTCCCTTCTGTTGTGGCTGTGTTTCGCTGACAAAGTGCAGGCACAAACGCCACCGACACAAGAGCAAACGAAAGCAACGGATGCTAAACCTGCGCAGGACATGCCTCCCCCTGAAAAAGCGCCGCCGCTTCCCGCCGGAATGACAGGTTCGGACGCCAGCGATCCGCGCTTCAACCTGAAACCGGGGTTGTATGACGCCGGAGAAATCGCGAAAGGATTAAGGCACATTCAACTGCTGAAAAAACCAGGTGCGTTCCAACTGGGTTCGGACGACGCTGATAACCCCAAAGTGAAGCAGACTTTGGGTGTGCTTGGCATGAGCGACACCTCGATGATTCCGAAGCCGTTTCAGTTGGTGATGGCACAACTGGCCTTTGCCAATTCTGACCTTGCCTTTCAGGGAAAGCACCTGTTTATGGGCAATTTTTATGGCGTCAACATCTATGACATCTCCGATCCTGCCAAAGCCAAGCTGATAACTTCGATGGTTTGTCCGGGAGGACAGGGTGATGTGTCGGTTTACAAGAACCTGATGTTTATGTCGGTCGAAATGCCGAATGGCCGCACAGATTGCGGCATACAAGGATTCCCGCCAACGCCACCGCCAGCCGCGGGCAAAGCGCAAGGGCCGAGCTTGCCTGCGCCAAACAAAGATCGGTTCCGCGGCGTCAGGATTTTCGACATCACTGACATCAAGAGTCCCAAGCAGGTCGCCGCGGTGCAAACTTGTCGCGGCTCGCATACTCATACGCTGGTCGTTGACCCGAAGGATAAGAACAACGTTTACATCTACGTTTCCGGCACTTCGTTCGTGCGCCAAAGCGAAGAGTTGCCCGGATGTTCAGCCGAAGGCCCGGATAAAGATCCGAACACTTCGTTGTTCCGCATCGAAGTCATCAAAGTTCCAGTGGCCGCGCCGCAAAACGCCAAAGTTGTTTCCAGCCCTCGATTGTTTATGGACGCTCGCACCGGCGTGCTCAATGCGTTGAGCAGCGGAGCTACGCACGGCACGGGCAAACCCTCGTTCAGCGATCAATGTCACGACATTACGGTCTATCCAGAATTGGGATTGGCCGCAGGCGCATGTTCCGGCAACGGAATCCTGCTTGATATCAAAGACCCGGCGAACCCGAAACGGATAGATGCCGTCAACGATCCGAACTACGCCTACTGGCATTCGGCTTCGTTCTCGAACGATGGTTCAAAAGTCGTGTTCACAGATGAATGGGGCGGAGGAATGGGCGCGCGTTGCCGTCCCAACGATCCGAACGTCTGGGGCGCGAACGCCTTGTTTGACTTGAAAGATAACAAACTGAAATTCGCTGGCTACTACAAAATGCCTGCGGCGCAAGGCGATACCGAAAATTGCGTCGCTCATAACGGTTCGCTGATTCCGGTTCCAGGGCGAGATATAAAAGTCCAAGCCTGGTATCAGGGCGGCATATCCGTTATGGACTTTACCGACGCGGCTCACCCGAAAGAGATCGCCTACTTTGACCGCGGCCCGGTTGATCCGAAGATGCTGATCCTGGCTGGCGACTGGTCGGCTTATTGGTACAACGGTCACATTTACGCTTCGGAAATCGCGCGCGGGTTGGATATTCTGGAACTGACCCCAAGCGAGTTTCTGACTCAGAATGAAATTGACGCTGCGAAGGCTGCTCAAGTTGCTGAACTGAATGTGCAGAGCCAGCGAAAACTGGTCTGGCCTGCCAAATTGGTCGTAGGCAAAGCGTATCTGGATCAATTGGAACGTTCACAAGCGTTGCCAGCGGATCAGATCGCCGACGTTCGCAACGCGATTCAAACCGCAGAAAGTTCCAAGCTGACCAAAGGACTTGCCAAACTCCAAAGCCTTTCGCGCTCGCTGAAAGAAAGCGCCAAAACGGCGAAGAGCCCGGCAGATTCCAATCGGATGCAGGCACTGGCGGATATTCTGCAACGCCCAGTGAAGTAAGAACCGGCGACAATTTCGCGTAAACGGAAACACAAAGAGAAGCGTGAGAATCACTTGCGCTTCTCTTTTTAACTTTTCTTTGATCTTGTTTGGGAATCTGTTTCAAACAAGGAACCACCCAAATGAAAGCTGTCATTTACGAAGCCTTTGGCGTTCTGCCACAGTTAAAGAATGTCCCTGATCCAACTCCCGAAACGCATGGCGTCGTCGTCAAAGTCATGGCGACGGGAGTTTGCCGCAGCGACTGGCATGGCTGGGTCGGACACGACGCAGATATTCAACCTCCGCATGTGCCTGGCCATGAACTGGCTGGCGAAGTCGCCGCCGTTGGCAAAGACGTGACCAAATGGAAAATCAGAGATCGCGTCACGGTTCCGTTCGTAAGCGGTTGTGGAGCTTGTCCGCAATGCGCATCCGGGAATCAGCAGGTTTGCGACCATCAGTTTCAACCGGGCTTCACACATTGGGGATCGTTTGCCGAGTATGTTTCCATTCATCAAGCCGATACGAATCTGGTGCGGCTGCCGGATGCGCTCACATTTCCTGCTGCGGCCAGCCTGGGCTGTCGGTTTGTCACTTCTTTTCGAGCCGTCATAGATCAAGGCAAAACTTCGGCTGGGCAATGGGTCGCTGTTCACGGATGCGGCGGAGTTGGTTTGTCGGCGATTATGATCGCCAACACGATTGGCGCGAACGTTGTGGCGGTAGACATTTCCGAAGATGCGCTTCAATTGGCGAAGGCGTTGGGCGCGGTGGCTACAGTAAACGCCGCGCAAGTCGCCAATGTCCCAGAAGCCGTCATCGAGATTACCAAAGGCGGCGCGCATGTTTCGCTGGATGCGCTCGGCCATCCGACGACCTGTTTCAATTCCATCAGCAATTTGCGAAAACGCGGCAAGCACATTCAAGTCGGGCTGATGCTGGCAGAGCAAAGTACCCCTGCGGTTCCGATGAGCAAAGTCATTGCACATGAATTGGAGATTCTGGGCAGCCACGGCATGCAGGCCCATCGTTATGACGCTTTATTCGCCATGATTGAAGGTGGAAAACTAAAGCCTGAAAAACTGATTGGCAGGACAATCACACTGGAACAGTCCATTGATGCGCTTGTGAATATGGATAAGTTCGAGGTTGCGGGCGTAACTGTGGTGACAGAATTCTGATCAGGAAGGCGGCTGTTAGGGGAGGCTCAGATCAACTATCCCCAGTGAGTCAGCCGTCACGGTTGTTTTTCTCGGAGTCGCCGTTCTTGGCTTCAAACGCAGCTTGTGGTTTGTGGCTGTTGTCTGTTCACGCACTGCATATTCGATTTCTTTCACGGCTACCTCATTTCCAATCCAGGCGTTCCCATTTGGTGGCCAATGTTTTGTCTTGCCTACGATGTCGTCGCTGCAGCTTATCTCGCATATCTTTTGCGACAGACCAGAGCCTGTGCAGTCATACAGTTTCTGTGCAAGGCTGAAACATTTGGGGCCGCATCGTCCTGCTTCCACGGCTGTATTTGTAACGGAGTTGGTGGACCCGGCGTGGTTCGTCGAAATTGAGGCTGTCGCGGCAAAACGGAAAACAGTGCCCAATCAAAGTGTCTACTAATCCGTAAACGGCATTACGGCGATTACGTCTCCTGGGGAGCGGGCAATACGCTTATTCAGTTCGACAAAAACAGTAAGGCGGGAAACGCCAGAATGGTTGCGATTCCCGCCTTATTGTTTTTGAGAAAAACGGATTTTGACTAAAGAGCACTGTAATCAACGAAACCGCGATTGATTTCGGTTGGTTTTCGCATGCGCTCAAATACTCCAATTCCTTCGCGTGAACCACCATCGTTGGAGTTGCCTTCGATCGTTTTGAATCTGCCGTCAGGCAATACTTCTGTAACAAGGCCACTGTGGCCAAGCCCATTGCTTCCAATGGCGATGACAAAAATCTGCCCTGGTTTGATCAGGCTTGGGTTGGCAATTGCATCTTTGGCCAGGATTCGTTTCGCGCCTTTTTCTTTCGAGCGATTCCAGTGATCTAAAACCCCGGCAGTTTTGACCATCGGGTTTTCACGGCTCAACTCATTGGCGGCTTGCTGGAAGCAGAAATATATGAAAGCTACGCACCAGGCAAAGCTCCCCTTTTTAGAGTTCAACCCGACAGATGCCAAATAGCGACTGACCTCAGGGCCGTCGTTTGAACCTATAGGTTTCTCTCTGACACCGATTTGTGTGGCGGCGAATTTGATCACTTTGTTCAGCAGTTTGGATTCAGCTTTTTCGGTGGAGATGGCCGAATCAGTTTTGAAAAGCGCCCCCCAGCTTAAAGAACCTACTTTCCCGTCAACAAGCAACGAATGATTATCGGAATCAACTGAACGCAACTGAAAGAGTTTGACCGCGTCACGAGTGATTTCATCAAACACTCCATTTTCGGCAATAGGGCCGCACCCCAGTAGGTTTAATCGCTTTTGAATGGCGAGGACAATACTTTTGTCCGTTTCCCCGAGTTTAATGACCCTTCCTGGGAAGGGAATGATTTCATTTTTAGGCATGAGATTTCTCCTTTTGAATTTGTTGGGCTGAAAGACATTGACAGACAATGCTGAGAGATCATCTGTTGTTAATTCTGTGACAGCCACACTCTAACGGTTTTTCCGTCGAGGTCAATAATAATTTCCACACGCTACCATTTTAAGCCAGCTGCTTTCGTCAAAAATTCCATAAACGGTTTGCTGAGTTGGCAAAGGCCGTCGATGCGATCCAGAAAATCTTTGGCGCAGACTTGCTGGCGCGTAAAGTTCGCGGTGACGATGAAGTCTTTGCGGCGCAGGTCTTCGGCAAAAGGGTGGTCGGGTTCGTATTGTTTGGGCAGCTTGGACAGTGATTCGCCGCCGAATTTGAATTTGGCTTTGAACGGTTTGTTGGTGATAGCCGCTTTCCAGGTGTCAGAGTGGGCGGCAATGGTATCAGTGATGTCTCGACGAATGGAGGTTGCGGGGCGCCAGAGTCCGATTCCCAGAAAGCAATGCTCGGGATCCAGGTGCAGGTAAATGCCCGGCGTGTTCTCCTTGCCGGATTGATGCCAGAAATACGCCGCGGCCATCGCCTTGTACGGGTCTTTGGATTTTGAAAAGCGCAGGTCGCGATGCAATCGCAGCATCGAACCCCCATTCGGTTTGGGGTCGGCAATCAGATACGGACTGATGCCGGCCAGTCGAGGCCGAAACGCCGCGATAAAGGCCAGCATTGGTTCGCGGGCAAATTCCAAGTAACGATGGCGGTTGGCTTCGAACCAGTCGCGGTTGTTATTGGCTTTCAGTTCTTCCAGAAAGGAAAACAGTTGCGGCGAGAATCGAATGTCTTTGGGCATTTTGTTTGGCCTTTCGCTTTGTAAGCTTTCAATCAATTGAAGTCGCGCTGGAGAGCATTGAGCAAATGGGAAAAGTTGAAACTTGAAGAGTTTCGTCTGCGCCGTTATTTCCATTTACTCCATACTCTCTCCTGTCTTCACTCATGTCGTTACTTTCCCTTGGCTTTCTTTTCCGCCAGCTTTTCGATGGCTTTCCATTCAGCCGCGGTGACAGGTTGTACCGACAGGCGCGAACCTCGTCGAAGCAATTCCATCTTTTCCAAGGCAGCCACGGGGCGCAAATCATCCAGCGACAACGGCACCTCGAATTTTTTGACGAACTTGATGTCTACCATTTCCCAGATTGGTTTTTCCGGCGAAGCTTTCGGATCGTAATGGTCATCTTTGGGATCAAGCGCTGTGTGGTCAGGGTAGGCCTTTTTGACAACTTCAGCGACGCCAGCGATGTGTGGCGGTTCGGTGCTGCTGTGATAGAAAAACACCTGATCTCCGAGTTCCATCTCTTTCATGAAATTTCGCGCCATGTAGTTACGGACGCCGCTCCAGCAAGTCGTTTTCTTCGGCTCTTTCGTCAAGTCGTCAATCGAAAAACAGTCAGGTTCGGACTTCATCAGCCAGTAACGCATGTAATTGGTTCTCCTATGAGTGCGCTCGCATCCAGGCGAGCAAGCTTCTGTCGAATGCGTCAGTCCGCGAAGGCACGGGCGCATCCAGAATTATTGAATAATTGGTTTGATAACGGCGCAGCTTTCGGCTTCAAACGCTTTTTTCAACCGTTGAAACATCGCTTCGTCTTTGTAAGTGCCGATGACCGATCCACCGGAACCAGCGAACTTGGCCGAAGCGCCAAACTCGCGCGCCAGTTCCACCATGCGAATATGTTTTGGGTTCAGATTGTAAATCGTCCGCCGTGTGTCGAAATTCAGATTCATCAACCGGGCCAGTTCATCGTGGTCGCCTCTCAGCAAACAGTCCCGAGATTGGCGTGCCAAGTCGGCAATTTTCGAGATGGCGTCCACGACCAATTGCTCGCCGTTGTCATACCGTTTGCGGATGTCGTTGTGAAAGACTTCGGATGATTCGGCTAGTTCGGTTTGATAAGCGATGTACACTGGCGGCAACAATCCAATGTCCAGCGATTCGTAAATGCCATGGCCATGCGCTTCCATAAACTCGCGATCAAAATCCATGTACGTCAGTCCCTCATACACTTGCGCCACGCGATCTTGCAATCCGGCTCCGATGCCGAGTTCTTCCTTTTCAACGGACAAAATCAAGCCCGGCAAAATCTCTTTCGGGATCTGGATTTCGTAAAACTGGCATAACGCTCGCATTGTTGCTGTGACAATCGCGCTGGAACCAGCCATGCCAACCTGGCGTGGGATGTTTGATTCATAACGCAGCGAAAAATTGTTAGCCGGAAGTTTGATGTTTTGCCGTTGGCAATATTCCGCAAAACGTTTGATCGAGGCTTTGATCAAACGCAACCCGCCGTAATATCCATTCAGCTGTGTGTCGTGCAGAAAATCTTCGATGCTGTCGAATCGGCAATGGTCCTGTCGTGTTGGAATGATTTCCAGTTGCGGCCATTCGTAAATAATCACGCTGGCGGCAAAGTTTTTGACAATCAGGCTGATGGTTTTGCCGAAATATCCATCCGAAGGATTTCCGATCAACCCGGCACGAGCGTAGGCTTTGGTCTTGAAAATTCTCACCTAAAAAGTCCCCAGGAAAATCTTCCACGAAGTCACACGAAGCAGACACGACGGTGGAGAAGAATCATTTGCCAGGATTCAACAAGAGGAAGATTTAAAGCACAGCGGGCTAAATCAAGCTGAGGCCAATCCTGTTCAATCGTGCAAATCCTGTCTATTTCTCTTCTTCGTGCACTTCGTGAATAAATCAATCTTTCAACAGTTCTTTGACGTGCTGGCGAAGCTTTTCGCCATATACCGGATCGGTCAGTGCGAACTCGACAAAGGTTTCAAAGTAGCTTTCAAAGTTGCCGATGTCGTACCGTTTTTCATCGGCGGGCAATTTGACGCCGACAATCTTCATGCCTTTTTGCAGCATCAGGCGGATGGCGTTGGTCAGTTGAATTTCTCCTCGATGGTCAAATCCAGTGCGTTTGATCGCGTCGAACAAGCCGGGTGCGAACACATAACGACCGGCGATGGCCAAATTACTTGGTGCTTCCTCCGGTCTGGGTTTTTCAATCAAATCGGTGATTTCGAAAACGTCGGCGTCAGTTGCGGGCTTGACGATGCCGTACATCGAAACCTGATCTGTCGGGACGGTTTCGACGGCGATGGCGCAAGCGGCGTTGTTGGTTTCAAAGGCTTCGATCAAACGGCTGACGATCGGCGACGGTTTGTGGCGCCCAATGATCGAATCGCCCAACGCAACGACGAACGGTTCGTTTTCAGTGAAGTGTTCGGCGCACAACACGGCGTCGCCCAACCCGCGTTGCTGGCGTTGGCGCGTGTACAGAAAATGAACTCCAAGCCGCTCGTACTCCAACTCTTCCAGCAAATCTTCTTTGCCGGTTTCGCGCAGCGTGCGGATCAAATCCGGATCGTCGTCGAAATGATCTTCGATGGAAGATTTGCCTCGGCCAGTGACGAACAGAACTCGTTCAATGCCGCAGCGGTGTAGTTCTTCGACAATGTATTGGACAATCGGTTTTTTGCCGACGGCCAGCATTTCTTTGGGTTGTGATTTTGTGGCCGGAAGCAGACGGGTGCCCAAACCGGCGACGGGAATGACTGCGTTACGAATGCTCAATGCTATTTCCTTCTATGTTGAGATATGCCGCGCAACTCAATGAAAGTCGCGCCTTGTCATAAAGCCGGTGTAATATACGGCAGGCGTCAATCTGAGCCAAGATGCCGACTTTCGCAGGAGGCTTTTATGAGTGACTCGGTTCTGGTAGGAATTGTGCTGTTGATTGCTGTTGGCGCTTTGCTAGCATTGCAGCATTGGTTGGCCAACGTAAATCGTTATCGTGAAGAGATGACTGAAGAAGAATACGAGGCACTGCGCGAACGAGACGCTGGCTTGCTGGGCAATGCGATGATGTCGCTGGACCAACAAATTTTCCGCCGCAGCGCCGAACGCGCCATCGAATACAGGATTGACGCCGAACAAGGCCAGTTGCCAGGCGGAGGTGGCGGGCAAGGCAAGTCTTTGGAAACTGAAACTGGAAAGGATTTAGACGGTAAACAAGAGTGATTGTCGTTCAGCCCCAGCAACATTTTCATCCTGAAAAACTGTCGTAAAGTTTTTGCAAGCAATGAATTCACCACTAATTGAACATTACCATTCGCTGTTGCACGGCAATTTACTGGAAGATGCCATTGACCGGTTGTTGACCGGAACCTCAAAACATCAACTAACGTTCGGAGTTCGCCCGATTTGTTCCGTGTTGCGCCCGATGTTCGTTGCCGAAGAGCGATGCAAGTCCATATGGCACGATTCGATCTTGGCTCTGTCCGCAATTTCTAAGCTCGGACAAGCTTTGCTGGCTGACAAAAAACTACACGCCGAACTTGACCTGAGCTCAAGGGAAGAGCAGATCGTCGCGATTGAACCGGGATTCAACTCGCCTGACACCAGCGGCAGGCTGGACGCGTTTTTGGATTCGCGCGGCGATTTCAGCTTCGTGGAATACAACGCCGATTCGCCCGGCGGGTTGCTGTATGGGGATGTGCTGAGCGAAATTTTCATGGAGATGAATGTTATCCAGGAATTTTCCAAACGATTCCCCGTGCGACGCGTGGGAATTCGCCAACGGTTGATGCAAGCATTGCTGGATGTTTACCGGCAATGGGGATGGAGCGAGCGTCCGCGCATTGCCATCGTAGATTGGAACGATGTGAAAACCCGCGCCGAGTTTGAAATGTGTCGCCAGTATTTTGAATCGCAAGGGTACCCGACCGTCATTGTTGATCCGCGCGAATTGGAATATCGCGGTGGCTGGTTGCGCGCAGGAGATTTCCACATCAATCTGGTTTACAAACGGGTCATCGTGGGGGAATTGATCGAACGTTGCGGGTTAGACAATCCGCTGGTGCGCGCCGTTCGAGAGCGTGCCGTTTGTATGGCAAATTCGTTTCGTGTGCAGATGCTGACGAAAAAAGTGTTGTTCGCGCAACTCGACGATCCTGCGAATGAACACCTGTTTACAGCGGACGAAATCGCTTCGCTGCGTCGTCATATTCCCTGGACGCGAAAGCTAGAAGAAGGTTTCACCACGTATCGTGGGCGAAAGATTGATCTGCTGGATTTCGCCGCGTCGCACAAAGAGCAACTGGTTTTGAAACCCAATGGCGATTACGGTGGGCGCGGTGTGACGCTCGGATGGGAGTGCGACGAAGAAAAATGGCGGCAAGCCATTAATGACGCACTTGGTGCTTCGTTCATCGTCCAGGAAAGAGTCGAAGTGATTCAGGAACTGTTTCCCACATTGGCTAACGGCGAAGTGAAGTACGAGCATCGTTATGTTGATTTTGACCCTTACACCTGGGGCGGGGAAGATGTCGAAGGTGCAG
This sequence comes from Blastocatellia bacterium, assembly GCA_035429885.1. Taxonomy (GTDB): domain Bacteria; phylum Acidobacteriota; class Blastocatellia; order RBC074; family RBC074; genus RBC074. The sequence continues at coordinate 13,124 of DAOMFR010000099.1, read as the reverse complement.
GTGTCCGGCTTTCGTCGTCGGCTTTGTTGAATGTGACGGCCGGCGGTGGATCGGCGACACCGATGTTGGTCGTCGCCAACTAAGCACTCAATTGGTTTTTGCAGAAAGGTGGGTGGTTTTATGGCAATGCAATTTGATCTGACCGAAGAGCAGCAACAGGTAAAAAAGATGGTTCGGGAATTTGCCGAAGCCGAAATCAAACCGCACGTCATGACTTGGGATGAAGCGCAGCATTTTCCGCGCGAGCTGTTTGCCAAGATGGGCGAGCTTGGGCTGACTGGCGTCATTTTTCCGGATGAGTTTGGCGGTGCGGGAATGGGGTATGTCGAATACGCCACCGTCATCGAAGAGATTGCGCGCGTTTGCGGTTCGGTTGGCTTGTCCATTGCCGCCCACAATTCGCTTTGCACCAACCACATCTTTCAATACGGCACTCCTGAACAAAAGCAAAAATACGTGACTCCGCTGGCCAAAGGCGACAAGCTCGGCGCATGGGCGCTGACCGAGCCGAGTTCAGGTTCGGACGCATCCGGAATGAAAACCTTTGCCGTTCGGCGCGAAGGCGGCTGGGTAATTAACGGATCGAAGAATTTCATTACACACGGGATTTCGGCAGACACGTGCGTCGTTCTGGCGATCACCAATCGTGAAATGCGCTCGCGCGGCATTTCCGCATTCATCGTCGAACGCGGCACGAAAGGGTTCATCGCCGGAAAGAAAGAAAACAAACTCGGCGTTCGCGCTTCTGAAACGGCTTCGATCATTTTTGAAGATTGCTGGGTTCCGAATGAAAACCTGTTGGGCGAACGCGGGCGAGGGTTTGTCAACGCGATGCAGATTTTGGACGGAGGGAGAATTTCGATTGCCGCGTTGGCGTTGGGAATTGCTCAGGGAGCGTTTGAAGCTGCGTTGCGTTATTCGCAGGAACGTAGACAGTTCAACCAGCCAATCTTTGATTTCGAAGCCATTCAGTTCAAATTGGCCGAGATGGCTACGCAAATTGACGCGGCTCGATTGCTGACCTTACGCGCCGCGTGGTTGAAAGACAACAAGCGTCCCACAACCCGAGAATCCGCGATGGCCAAATTGTACGCTTCGGAAATTGCCGTCAAAGTCGCCGAAGAAGCCATACAAATTCATGGCGGTTACGGGTACACCAAAGATTATCCGGTGGAAAAATTCTGGCGTGATTCCAAGCTTTGCACCATTGGCGAAGGAACCAGTGAAGTGCAACGGTTGGTGATCGCTCGCCAGCTTGTGGCTTCATTGTAATTTCATAAAATCCGTCAAGCTGTGTATCATCCCTTTACCACTTGCTTCATCTCAGCCAGCGAGCGGTAAATTAGCAGTCCTTCTTCAACTGAAGTCCGGCCGGTCGGCAATGTAGTTGATCGGCAATTGCATTTGTCTGGCAGCAATGACTGCCGAAGCGTTTTCACCAGGAGCAATGCCATGAACGATTCGAAAAATCAGCCAGCAACCGTGGCAGTGGAATTTTCAGTCACCCGGCAAACCACTGTCATTCAATCAACCATTGATTACGAGACTCACGTCAGCGAACTGCCGAAACCAAAGAAGCAAGCTGTCTTTGTCGCTCATGGAATGGGCCAGCAGTTGAAGTTCGAGACGCTCAATCAAGTCGTTCAGGGATTGATTGAGCGCGAAGTCGCTGCTGGCAGAACACGCTCCGAAATCACCATTGAACCTCCTGTTGTCACCATCAAGACTAATGGCGTGATGTTGCACGGACTGAGACTGAAATTGTGTGGCGACGATTTTATCGAACGTGAAGTGCATGTTTTTGAGGGGTACTGGGCGCCGTTGGCCGAAGGCCAAGTCGGGTTGAAAGACGTAATCTGGTTTCTGTTTACCGCTGGGTTAAATGGCATTCGCAATTTCGGCGACAGTTTTGATCGCTGGCTGTTCGGCGAATATCGAAAGTATCCGTCGCGCGTCAGTTTGACGATTTGTTTGCTGGTCGCGCTGGCTGTTGTGGTTTCTTTGGTCGTGATGGACACGGCAGTTCTTGTTGTCGCCGTCCACTCCATCGCCAACTTTTTCGGTTTGCTCAATTCTCCTGAATGGAGCTGGATGACAAACCTGAAAAACGATTTGACGACCACCTACGATATTTTCATTGTTCTGGCTCTTCTGTTTGGCTGTTCGCTGCTGGCGGGCAGCCGAGCGCGCAAATTGTCCGTTAAGTCTCGAAAAGGCGAAATCAACGTAAAGGCGTCTACCAGAAAGTTCATGCGGCGGCACGCGTTATTGTTCAGCAAAGCTGCCAATCTGGTTTCGTGGGTGTTATTTGCATTGACGCTTGGCGCGACAATTTTATGCGGCGTGACGATTCCTCTGCTGTTTTATGCGCACAAACTTCTGGTTGGCACGGTCAAATGGCATAGCTCTTCAAAAGTGATCTGGCCGCTTGCCTTTGGTGAAGGGTTTGCTGGATGGCTGAATGAAGGACTTAACTATCTGTTTGTTGTGCTGTTGTTTGTGCTGCTGGTCTGGTTGATTGTCAGAGCCGCAATGAAAGTCTGGGGCGGGATGGCGCAAATAGACGAGCATTCCCAAAAAGTATTGGTGGGGACGACCGCCGTTTTGGCTGCGGTGATCGTCGTGAGTTTCAGGCTGGCGTTGACTGCCCATAATGGATGGGGCGAACTCGGCTTGTTCTGGCGTTCGGTTTATTACGCAATCAAAGACAACATTTCGTGGGGATTGTTGGTGGTTGTCAGTATGTGGGTGCGAAGATTGTTGGTTCAGTATGTCGGTGATGTGGCGTTGTATCTGACTTCGCACACCCTCGACAAATTCTATATGTTACGTGACAAAATCAGGCAGTACGTGTTTGATGCCGCACACGTGATTTTCTCCAATCGATCCGAATCCGGCGAAGATTTTGAATACGACAGTGTTTACATCATGGGCCATTCTCTGGGGTCTGTGATTGCTTATGACGCGCTGAATCAATTGCTCAACGAAGACGAAATTGCCGACGAAGCTGCCAAGCTGAAGGTTTTGGACCGGACGAAGCTATTGCTGACGTTTGGCTCTCCTTTGGATAAAACCGCGTTTCTCTTTTCGTTGCAGCGCGACAAAACAAGCCTGGAACGTGAAGCGTTGGTTGCCGCTTCTCAGCCGTTGATTCTGGACCCGAAATTCCGCGATCCGGAAAAGTTCGAATGGGTCAATATTTATTCTCTCAATGACATCATCAGCGGGCGACTGGATTTCTTCGATCTTCCGGCGGAAAGCACGACCAGACGCCTGGTCAATCCAGTCAGAAACATCATTGATAACGAAGCCACGACGTTACTAGCGGCTCATGTTGAATACTGGGATAACCAACTGGTTTTTCGGAAGTTGCACGAAAAGCTGACGGAAAGGGTGCAGGTTGGACAAAAAAGTTAGGCTGAGACGATGTTCTGAGCCTGGACATTGCTTCTTGGTCGAGGCTCAGAACAGTCTTTGATTGTCATTGGCCGGAAGTCTTTTTAACGCTGGGCGATGCTTGCTGGGCTTTCGGGTCGCGGGCGTAATAACCTCTTCGAGTGCGCGCAATCAGTTTGCGCGCGCCTTTCGGGTTCACAGAAACAGTGACATTGCGGAATGTGTTGTCTTTGAGTTTGTTGGTTGGCTCGTAACTGACAATGTACTGCGTTCGTAAATCCTTGGCGATTTGATCGGCGATGGCGGGCATTTCGCTGACTTCCTTGGGGAAGAACACGCGTCCGCCGGAATCTTCGGCCAACTTCACTAACAATTCTTTCGCTTTTTTCGCATCGGATTTTCGGAAAAGACCGCCGCTTTCGGCATCTTCGTCAATGAAACCCACCAGATAAAGCTGCACTTCGTTTTCCTTGATCGCCTCGATCACTTCCTTTTCTTTGACCGAGCTGTTTTTCTCCAAACCGTCGGAGATGATGATCAAGGCTTTGCGGCGCTGTTTGGCTTTTTGCTGGGCGTAATCAGACGTTGCAAGGATGGCGTCGAGCAACGCCGTGCCTCCGCTGCTGTACAATTCGTTGAGCGCGTCTTCCAGGTCGCGCCGGTCGTGTGTGAATTCCTGAACCAGTTCCGGTTCGGTTTTGAATGAGGCAACAAATGCTTCGTCAAGATCACGCATCTGTTTGACCAATTGGTTTCCGGAATCAATTACCTGCTGCAGCTTGGCTCGCATGCTTCCGGAAGTGTCAATCACCATGCCAAAGCTGACTGGAACTTCTTCGCGCCGGACGTTGGTGATGTCCTGCTTCACTTTGTCTTCGTAAACCGTGAAATCTTCTTTTTTCAGGTCAAAGACCGGCGTATTGCTTTGGTCAATCACGGACACGTCGAGCACGACTTCTTCCGTATCAACGCGGATTGTTCCTTCGGGATCGAGCGATTGTTGATCAGCTTGCGCTCCCTGACGTTGAGCGCCTTTGCGATCTTTCTGGTCTTTGGGCGTCGGCGTCGGTTTTGCTTTCGGCGGTTGCGGAGGGTCTTGGGCGTTCGTACGGTGAACGATGTAAATACTCAAAGCCCCTGCAAGCAGAATTGCCGTTGCCAGTCGAACAGAAAAACGAAGCGATTTACCGATGAACATAACTCTTCTCCGAAACAATGGCCGGGATGCACCGGCGTTGGTAGATTTTAGGGTGCGGCGATTATACATCTTTTGACGGGAAGCCATTTCCCGTCCTGGCTTTCAACTTGGGGACTGTTGAGTCGAACGAGACCGCTGGCAAATGTTGCATTCGCCTAAATGTCACATTCCCAATTCACAGGCAAAACCGCTTTGCATATGAATTGGGAATGGAGGAAGTAATAGACCGTTGATCAGCTTCTGGTTACCAGTTGATCTTTGCAGGGAAGAATTCGGCCACCAGGTCTTCGTAAAATGGACGAAGCTCTGCATGGTTTGGTTCGACTTCGCACTTGGAATACAAGTCGTACGGATTAAACGCGCGAACCCATTTCAGAACTTCTTCGTCCTGTTCGTTCAGCAGGTGTTGGTACGCGCCTTCACGGTGAACCGGATAACACGAATGATAGCGAATCATCCATTGCGCTTCTTTGGGCAGATAATCTTTTGTCACCAGATACAGATATTCGTCGTGGCCCCAAGAAATATGCACGTTGTCCAGTCCGCACCCGGCTTCGTAAATTCCATTAGGCGTTTGGTATTTCGGATTGTGAAAATCCGGGTTGGCGTCGAATAGTTCGTGGTAAACAATCTTGTCGGAATACGCGCAGCCGACCGGGAAGGTATCGCCTACGACTGCCCACTGCGGTTCATCGAACAGATAAAGCACCTTGCCTAGGTCGTGGATCAGTCCGGCCAGAATGAACCAGCGCGGGTGTCCGTCCTGGCGAATGGCTTCAGCCGTTTGCAGCGCGTGGATAATTTGTGGCAACGCCAGATCAGGATCGCTGTCGTCAACGAAACTGTTCATTTTGTCCAAGGCTTCCCAAACGCCCATTTGCAATTTGTCGAGTTTGGAATACTTGGCCTTTTGGCCCAGGACAAATTCCAGCGTTTGTTTGGCATGGTTTTCCCGGTACAGCTCTTTGACGCAATCGCGCGACGCCGTTTCGTAATTTCGAAAGTGTTCAGTATCGCTGATGCTGCTCAAAAACGGAGACGACGCATCAGCCGGAATAAGATTGGGATGTATGGCTTTAGACATATTTGTTTACTCCTAGTGAAGTTGATTTCGGCGGAGCACCGCGAAAAGGGAGACAACCGGATATTACTACATCGTCCGGTAAATCACCTTGCCGTCGAAGACAGTCAACACAACTTTTGTTTCGTAAATTCGCGCCGGGTCAACTTTGAACAGGTCTTGCGAAAAAACGATCAGGTCGGCCAGCTGCCCGGGAGCAATGCGTCCTTTGATGCCTTCTTCAAACGAAGAAAAGGCTCCGGTTTGCGTATACGCGCGCAACGCATCCACGACGCTGATGCGTTGTTGCGGAATCCAGCCTTTGGGCGGTTGGCCGTCAATGGTTCGGCGATTGACGGCATTATGAAGTCCGCGGATTGGGTCCAGGCTGATTGCCGCCGGCCAGTCGCTGCTGTACACCAATCGCGCTCCGGCTCTGAGCAAAGATTGCCAGGCAAACGCAAAAGGCAGGCGTTCGGCGCCAACGGCTTTTGACCAGACTTCCACCGTGCCTGGATCGGCATGAATCGGTTCCATCGAAGCCAAAACGTTCAGCTTGGCGAAGCGCGGAATGTCTGCCGGGGACACCGTTTCGATGTGTTCGATGCGGTGACGATTGAACCCGCGATTATTTGCTTTGAGCGCGGCTTCGTAAGCGTTCAAGGCTTCGCGGACGGCGCGGTCGCCAATGGCGTGGGTGTAAATCTGGAAACCCAGCTTGTCGAGTTTGACCACCAGATTGCGGTAAATGTCTGGCGGCATTGTCGTTTCTCCAAAGGGGCTGCCGGAATTGGCTGGCAAATCGGCGTACCGTTCGATCATCGCCGCCGTGTGAGATTCGATGACGCCGTCCATCACGAATTTGACCGACGCGGCTCGCAACATCGGGTTCAAGTCGTATTTGTTCTTTAACTCAATGAAGCTTTTGATCTGATCGTCCGTCGTTCGTTCGCCGACCGAAAATGCCATGGAAAATCGCGAAGTCAGTTCGCCGCGTTGCAGCAATTCTTCGTAGAGCGAAAATTCATTGGCCGAACCGCTGGCGTTTTGGAGGCTGGTGATTCCCAGCGAAGCGGCGAGTTTTAATCCTTGTCGGAGAGCATTAAGTTGTTCTTCGCGCGTGGGTTGCGGTAACAACCGTCTGACCAAGCCTTGAGCGCCTTCTTTCAACGCGCCGGTTGGTTCGCCCGCTTCGTTGCGGACAATTTCGCCGTAACCGGTGAACTTCGTCTGGCTATTGATCTCTGCCAGTTCCAGCGCTTTGGAATTCACCCAGGCGCTGTGTCCGTCGTAGGCGCTGAGGAAAACCGGACGATCTTTGATGATTGCGTCCAGGAAGATTTTCGTTGGCAATCCACCAGGAAACGGCGTGTATTCCCAGCCGCGTCCGGTAATCCATTTCTGGTCAGGATTTTTTTTGGCATAGGCGGCAATGCGATCAACCATTTCCGCAACGGTTTTGGTGCCGGTCAAATCCACCTGATTCAGGCCGGAGGCTCCGCCAAGAAAATGGATATGAGCATCGTTGAAGCCGGGCGAGGCCAGTCGCCCGCCAAGGTCTATGACTTGAGTTTGTGGGCCGGAGAGTTGTTTAATCTCGATTGCCGTTCCGGCGCGGATAATTTGATTGCCGCGAATGGCTACAGCTTCGGCAAAGGAAGTGGAATCATTTCCAAGCCAAATTCGCCCATTGGTCAAAATCAGGTCGGCGGTTTCTACGGGAGAAGATTGAGCCGGTTGGTGGGCGATAAATGCATGTAAACAGAAACAAATAACGATCAGGAAAAGTCGGAGCACTGGTTTCATAAGTTGATCCTTTGGTAAGTTTGCGGGTGGATTCTTCAACGGTTTGGCAGAGATTGCAACGTCCGCCGATTGAGCAAGTTATCCCTTAAACATTCCTGCAACTAGGTTGGGCTAAACACCGTCTTCAACTTTGGTTACATTTGGTCTCAATGTCAGGACTCTTGGGTTCCGCCCCCTGACCGACTTAAAAGACGCGACAAACTCAATTAACCTGAAATTCTAAAAAGTTTATGCAAAAACTGGCAGAAATTTGTATTCAGCGCCCTGTCTTTGCGGCGATGATTATCCTTTCCCTCGTCGTAGTTGGCGGATCGAGCTATTTCAAGCTCGGCGTTGACCGTTTTCCCGCAGTAGACATTCCCACCGTGACCGTGCGAGCCAGCTTGCCTGGCGCTTCGCCTGAAGAAGCCGAAGCCGTGCTTGCCCAGACACTGGAAGAAGCGGTTAACACGGTCGAAGGCATCGAACAACTTCGCTCCGTTTCCAGTCAAGGGCGTTCGTTCGTGATGGCAACGTTCAACCTGAACCGTGACATTGACGACGCTGCTCAGGATATTCGCGACCGAGTTCAAGGTGTGACCCGTCTGTTTCCTCCGGGAACCGACCCGCCCATCGTGCAAAAGTTCGACAATGAACGGCAGGGAATCATGACAATCGCCCTTTCGTCGAATCGCTCGATCCGCGAACTGTCCGAACTGGCTGATAATATCGTCAAGAAACAGCTTGAACGGTCAAACGGCGTTGGCGAAATCAGCGTGTTGGGAGGAACGACTCGTTCGATCAACATTTGGGCTGATGCCGACCGGTTGGCGGCTTACCGAATTCCGATCACGCAGGTTCGAAATGCCATTGTCCGGCAAAATTCGGACGTTCCTGGTGGAAACGTGGACGCCGGTCGGCGCGAATTGACTTTGCGCACCATGGGACGCGTTATTGATCCCACGGATTTCAATGATTTGGTCATTGCCACGGTTGACGGCTCGCCGGTGCGCATTCGTGATATTGGAAATGCCGAAGACGGAACCAAGGAAGCGCGCTCGGCTTCGCGCCTGACAGACCTGAGCAAAGTTGGCGATGATCCCAAAGCCCGTCTTCAAGTGCCAGCCGTTCCTTCAGTGACGCTGGAAGTTCGCCGCCAAACCGGCGCGAACACGATGTCCGTCATCGAAGACGTCAAAAAGAACATGAAGGTCGTCCAGTCGCAATTGCCGCCGGACGTGAGGCTGGAAGTCATCAACGATCAATCGCGTTACATCAAAAATGCGCTGGGCGAAATCAACGTCCACCTGGTTTTGGGCAGTATTCTGGCCTGTCTGGTCGTGCTGTTGTTCATGCGTTCGTGGCATTCAACGGTCATTGCCGGTATCGCCATTCCCGCGTCTGTGATTTCGACCTTTGGAATGATGAAGGCGCTGGATTTCACCTTGAACAGCGTGACGATGTTGGCGCTGGTGCTGATGGTCGGCGTCGTGATTGACGATGCTATTGTGGTGTTGGAAAACATTTTCCGATTTGTCGAAGAAAAGAAAATGCACCCCAAGGAGGCGGCCAAGGAGGCAACCAAAGAAATTGGCTTGGCGGTGTTGGCGACCACGTTATCGCTGGTCGTCATCTTCTTGCCGATTTCCTTTATGTCTTCGATTTCAGGACGATTCCTGTACCAGTTCGGTATCACGGCGGCAGTGGCAATCATGGTTTCGCTGCTGGTTTCGTTCACGTTGACGCCGACGATGAGCGCTCGATTGATTCGAGCCGGCGACTCGTTGCACCACGATGATCTGGCCGGATCGAGGAAAGGGTTCTATCGGTACATTGATTCTTCGTATACCTGGATGCTGAAGCTGGTGTTACGGCATCGGTTTATTGTCTGGACGCTGGCATTTTTGGTGATGGCGTCTTCCGTGCCGCTTTACGGAATGATCAAGCAGGATTTCATTCCCAGCAACGTGGACGAAGCCGAATTCGGCGTCAGTCTATCGGCTCCGGAAGGAACCAGCCTGGTCGCCATGAACGAGGCCTTGCTTGCCGTTGAAAGTGAATTGAAGCAAATGCCGGAAATCCGGTTGATGCTGGGGCAGGCTGGCAGTTCGTTTATGGGATCGCTGAACAACGCGGATATTTATCTGCGCATTCCTCCGCACGAAGAGCGCACAGTCAACTTCCACAAATTTTGGGAAGGACTGAAACGCGGGGAACCGATGGCGGTGTTCAAAGGCAATTACTCTGCGCGCGACGTGCAGATGAAAGTGCGCCAGCGATTGCGAAAGTTCACACATCTGCGGCCAGCCGTTCGCAATCCGCAAACGATCAATTTGGGCGGAGGCGGTTTTTCCGATTTGGACTTTGCCTTGCGCGGCCCGGATTTGACCGAGCTGGTCAAGTACGCCAACAAATTGCGTGAACGGGCGCCGGAACTGGGCTTGCTGGACGCCGACGTTACATTGAAAGTGGATAAGCCGGAATTGCGCGTCAGAATTGATCGCGAACGCGCCGCAGACCTTGGCGTGGATTCCACGGACATCGCCACGGCGATGAGAATTATGGTCGGAGGCGACGAACGCGTTTCCCGGTTCCACGACGAACGGATGAACGAAGATTACGACGTTTCAGTCCGTTTGAGACAAGGCGACCGCAACGATGCTGAAACCATTTCCAGATTGTTCGTTCCGTCGGCACGCGGCGGATTGGTCAGCATGGAAAATGTGGTCAAGCTGGAATCTTCGGCCACTTCGTCGCGAATTGACCGGTTGGATCGCCAGCGACAGGTTTCCTTGCGAGCCAATATCGCTCCGGGATATGCCTTGGCTGACCGTATTGCCGCGCTGCGCGAAGAAATCACCAAGATGAACATGCCCGCCGGGTACAACACGGCGGTTTCGGGAAAAGGCCGCGAGCTTGAACGCACGTTCAGCGAATTCATTCTCGCGTTCCTGCTTTCGATTGCGTTTATGTATATGATTTTGGCGTCGCAATTTGAAAGCGTCATTCACCCGATCACCATTTTGCTGAGCTTGCCGCTGGCGGTTCCGTTCGCGCTGCTTTCATTGTGGGTGATGAATGACACGTTGAATCTGTATTCGGCGCTGGGAATTTTGGTGCTGTTCGGCGTGGTCAAGAAAAACTCCATTTTGCAGATTGACCACATGAACGGATTGCGAGCCAAAGGCATGAACCGTTACGACGCCATTATTCAGGCCAACCGTGACCGTTTACGCCCCATTCTGATGACAACCCTGGCGCTGGTTGCCGGTATGTTGCCGTTGGCAGTCGGCACCGGGCCCGGAGCAGAAGAACGCCGTTCGATTGCGACGGTCGTCATCGGCGGTCAAACCTTGTCGTTGCTGCTGACGCTGTTGATGACTCCGGTGGCGTATATGATCTTTGACGATATTGGCGTCTGGTTTGGCAACCGGTTCAAACGAAAAGCCAAAACTCCGGCCAAGACTGCCGAACCTTCAGAACCGCTTCCAGCGGGCGACGCGGTCAGGGCTCGAACGGCTCATTCCGAATCGGGCGATTAAATTTACCGCCCGCCTCAAATCAGGTAGCGCAACCTTCATTGGTTGCGCTATTTTTTTGCCTGACGCCTTTTCCAAACTGCACGACTTATTTTTGAGGACTCCGCGATGAAACAACTTTTCTGGCTTTTGTTGATGCTTCTGATGACGGCGACGATGCAGGCGCAAGTTGCTCAGCCTTACATCACGACCTCTTCACCGATGGGAGGTCAGCGCGGCTCGACTATCACGCTGACGGTGGATGGGTACAATTTGACCAACGCCAGCGAAGTGATTTGGAGTCGGCCCGGCGTCACGTCCAGAATCGTGCTCAATTCGGAATTGGTGCGCGAACCTCACACGCGCTCCAGCCCGACGGCGACCTTGATCGTAGACAAATCCACCAAACACCGGCTGACCATCGAAGCCAGGATTTCGGCCGAAGCCATTCCGGGCTTTTACAATTTTCGCATTCGCACTCCGCTGGGAACGACAAATACTGGCCGCATCGTAGTCGGCACCTTGCCCGAAATTCGTGAAACGGAGATGAGCGAAGCACAACCCGTTACTTTGCCCGCAACTGTCGTCGGAGAGTTGCAACGCCGAGGCGACACCGATCAGTTCAAATTTACAGCCAAAGCTGGACAGACGATTGTTTTTGAAGTCGTCGCTTCGATGCTGAATTCGCGATTGGATTCCGTGCTGACGCTGTTTGATGACAAAGGCAATCAGCTGGCGGCAAATAACGACAACGGAGCCAGCCGCGATTCCTTGCTCGGTTACACCTTTCAACAGGATGGCAACAATGTCATTCGCCTCAGTGATTTGGAGCGCCAGGGCCAGGCGGGCGCGTTCGGGTATCGCCTGAATATGGGGGAACTGGCGTACCTGACGCACGCATTTCCGCTCGGCGTCAAAGCCGATTCACGCACGGAAGTCGCCGCGTTCGGATTCAACTTGCCGGACAAAAAAGCTCTGGTGATGCCGCAAAAGAAAACCGCCTGGAACGATTCCGCCGCGCTGATGATTTCTTCCGCCAACGGCGAATCGGTCAACACGCTGCGGCTTGGCATCGGTTCGCATCCCGAAGTGCTGGAACAAGCCGAACCGACTTCGATCACTGCGCCTCAATCGGTGAACTGGCCGGTGACAATCAACGGACGCATTTGGGACTCGGCGACGGAGCGACACGGAGACGGGGGGAATCAAAATTCCCTTCGCCCGGTCGCCCCGTCTCCCAGTCCCCAAGTCTCAGATTTTTACCGCTTCAAGGCTCGCAAAGGGCAGCAACTGGTGATCGAAGTCGGCGCGCAGCGATTTGGCTCGCCGCTGGATTCCGTAATTGAAGTTCTGGACGCGAAAGGCCGTCCGATTCCGCGCGTGTTGGCGCGCTGCTTGTTGGAAACGCAAATGACGCTGAACGACCGCGATTCGGCTTCGCGCGGATTTCGCATCACGCAATGGAATGGCATTTACGTCAACGATTTCCTGATGACGGGGAATGAACTCGTCCAGGTGGACGTGTTGCCGAAAACTCCTGACGAAGACATTTCGTTCAAAAGCTTCCAGGGACAGCGGCTGACCTATGAAGGCACGACGCCGGAAGCGCACGCCAACGGTTCGTCGGTGTACAAAGTGTCGTTGCACGCGCCTGGAACCAAACTGCCGTCGAATGGCTTGCCGGTGGTGACCTTTTACAATCGCAACGACGACGGCGGGCCGATGTACGGCAAAGATTCCAAGCTGAATTTCACCGCTCCCGAAGACGGCGAGTACTTGATTCGCATCAGCGATGTGCGCGGCCAGCAAGGCGAACGCTATGCTTACCGGCTGACAATTCATGAACCCGAACCGGATTTTGTCCTGTTCGCCGATCCCGAAAACCCGAACGTGCCTGCCGGTTCTTCGCTGCCGATTACGGTTACGGCGTATTGCAACGACGGGCTTGACGGAGACATCGCCGTCAAACTGCTCGGCTTGCCCGCAGGCTTTACCGCCAGCAACAGCGTGATTCCTTCCGGCCAAACTTCGACGGTTGTCATGATTTCGGCTGCGGCAAACGCGACGGGAAGTTTTCCGCTGCGCATTCAGGCTTCGGCAACCGTCAACGGCCAACCACTTGTTCGCGAACTGAAAACCGACGAACGCATCGCCGTTGTTTCCGTCG
>DAOMFR010000098.1:7309-27737 GCA_035429885.1 Blastocatellia bacterium | reverse complement strand
GGCAAAACCTCGAAGAAAGTGTTTCAGCTTTCGGAAAAGAGTTACGGCGCAGGCGTTTATCCGCTGCAAAAGAAACATTCGACGGCTGACCTGACCACGCGAAAACATCACCCCGGCAAACATCAGTTGACCATTGTCATAAACGGCAAAGAACAGGCGACGGCGACGTTTGAGCTGCTTTAACAATTGATCGTTCGTGATTTAGTATGCGGGCGTTGCCTACACGGTTACCTATCTCACCCAATCAAACTTGTGGAGAAAACGATGCAAATCAAAAAGCAGGCGAAAGTCTACGATGTGGTCGTCATTGGTTCGGGAGCTTCGGGCGGAATGGCTGCCTGGAATCTGACACGGCAAGGCGTCAATGTCCTGTTGCTGGACGCCGGCGGACGATTTGACCGCTCGAAGTTTTGGACTCACGTACTGCCGTATGAAGCGCGCGAACGACGGGCGCGCGGCGAACAAGCTCCGCAGTTTTACCTGAGCAAGACCGAACAGCCTGTGCTAACTCCGCCGGACAAACCGTTTGATTTGATTCGCGTGTGGGGGGTGGGCGGCAAAACCAACGTCTGGGGCCGCGTGTCGCTGCGATATTCCGACGTGGATTTCAAGGTCAACGACGGATACGGCATCCCCTGGCCGATTGAATACAAAGACATCAAACCGTACTACGACAAAGTTGACCAACTAATCGGCGTCAATGGTGGCGACGAGGATTTGGACGTGCTGCCTGGCAGCAAATTCCACATGCCTCCGCCTCGTCCGCGTTGCGGCGAAATGATCCTGAAAAAATCCGCCGCCAGTGTGGGCATTCAAATCGTTTCAGGTCGTCGCGCAGTGCTGACTAAAAATCACAACGGCTGGCCAGCGTGTCATTACTGCGGTCGGTGTGGAGCGGGTTGCGACACGGGGAGTTTTTTCAACTCCGCCGATCATCTGCTGCCGGTCGCCGCGAAAACCGGCAAGCTGGAAGTTCGCACCAACGCCGTGGTAGCTCGCATCCTGACCGACAAAGAAGGCAATGCCAGCGGCGTTCAATACTTCGACCGCAACACCAAGGCCGAAACTCAGGTTCGCGCCCGAGTCGTCGTATTGGGAGCTTCGGCAATTGATTCAACGCGCATTCTGCTCAATTCCAAATCGGCGATTTACCCAAATGGAATCGGCAACACTTCGGGCGTCATCGGCAAATATCTGTGCGAACAGTTTCGCTTTCACGCCAGAGCTTTTTTGCCGCAACTCTTTGGTCAGGCGACTTCAAACGACGACGGCATCGGCGGCGAACACATTTACATGCCACGATTTAATCACCGTGGAGCCAAACGCGATTACGCTCGCGGATTCGGCATGCAGTTCTGGGGAAGTGGCTGTCAGGCGGGCGCAAGCTGGGCGAAAGGTTTGCCGGGTTTTGGAGCGTCGCTCAAAGCCGATGTTCGCAAACGCTACCCGTCTTGGATCGAGATGCATCCGTATGGCGAAGTCCCTCCGCGCGCGGAAAACCGCGTCGAAGTTGACGAAAACCATCGCGATAAATACGGCGTGCCGCTGCCCAAACTGATCATGAGCTACGGTGATAACGAACGGAAAATGATGCAGGAAATGTATGACACCACCGAACAAATCCTGCGCGCGGCCAAAGCCGAAATCGTCCAATTCAACCGCGGCGATTACGACATTCCAGGCACAGCCATTCACGAACACGGAACCTGTCGAATGGGCGCTGATCCTAAGACTTCGGCGCTGAACAGCTTCAACCAGATGCACTCCGTTAAAAACCTGTTCGTCGTGGATGGCAGCTCGTTTCCTTCGGCGACGGAAAAAAATCCCACGCTGACGATTCTGGCCATCGCCTGGCGTGCAACCGATTATTTGGCAGAGGAGATGAAGAAAGGAAGCCTTTAGGCAATGGATAATTGACAATTGATAATGGAGAATCATATCTATCAATTATCAATTAACCATTATCAATTGAATGAATAAACTCTGGCTTTTCCAAATTTCCCGCTGGCTGGTCGCGGTCTTTTCGCGGCTCTATTTCCGCATCGAATTTGAGGGCGTCGAACGCGTGCCGAAATCAGGCGCAATGATCGTTGCTCCAAACCACGTTAGCTACCTTGATCCGCTGTGGGTTTCAATTCCGATCAGTCGGCCGCTGCGGTACATGACCTGGGACAGGATGACTCGGCTGCCGTTGTTGGGGCCGTTGATGCTGGCTTATGGATCGTTTCCGGTGAACGTGGAAAAAGGTGACCGGGCCGCGCTGAAAGCTTCGCTGGAGCAGTTGCGAGCCAATGGCGGATTGATGATTTTTCCCGAAGGTGGACGAACCAAATCAGGTCGGCTGGAAGAATTCAAACCCGGTGTCATTCGACTGGCGCTGGATACCGGGGCGCCAATTGTTCCTGTGACGATCATCGGTGGTTATCAAGCATTTAGTCGCCATCATTACTTCCCCCGCCCGTTCAAAGTCCGTATCGTGTACCACGAACCGATTCGCCTGACTCCGCCCATCGAGCATTCCAAGCTGAAAGAGTTTCAAAACGATCAAGCTGCACAGTTGCAATCTATCGTCGCGTCGGCGCTGCCGCCGGAAGCATCGCCTCTAAAGGAACAGCAAACCGTCGTTTAACGAAATACCTGACTCAAAAACCAATCAGCCTCAATTCTCGTGTCAGAATTGAGGCTGATTGGTTTTTACACTTTACAAAAACGGCTTACGGCCTGCCGCTTTCCAAGAAAGCTTTCAGTTTGCGGGACCGCGACGGATGACGCAGTTTGCGCAGCGCTTTGGCTTCGATTTGGCGGATGCGTTCGCGGGTGACGGCGAAATGCTGGCCGACTTCTTCCAGCGTGTGTTCGCTGCCGTTCGGGCCTAAACCAAACCGCATCTTGATGACTTTCTCTTCGCGCGGCGTCAGGGTCTTCAACACTTCTTCGGTAATTTCGCGAAGGTTGATGTTGATGACGGCTTCCGCCGGGTTCTGGATCGTTTTGTCTTCGATGAAATCGCCAAGGTGCGAATCTTCCTCTTCTCCGATGGGAGTTTCGAGCGAGATCGGCTCCTGAGCAATCTTCAGGACTTTTCGCACCTTTGAAGCCGGAATGTCCATCTTCTTGGCGATTTCTTCGCTGGTTGGCTCGCGTCCGAGTTCCTGCACCAACGCGCGCGAAGTCCGGATCAGTTTGTTGATCGTTTCGATCATGTGAACCGGAATTCGGATGGTTCGTGCCTGGTCAGCAATGGCGCGAGTGATGGCCTGACGAATCCACCACGTGGCATACGTCGAAAATTTGTAGCCGCGACGATATTCGAACTTGTCCACGGCCTTCATCAACCCGATGTTGCCTTCCTGAATCAGGTCCAGGAACTGCAGACCGCGATTGGTGTATTTCTTGGCGATGGAAACCACCAAGCGCAAGTTGGCTTCGACTAGTTCTTTCTTGGCTTGTTGCGCTTCGGCTTCACCGGCGATGACGGTTTGCAACGAACGTTTGATGTCCAAAGCCGGCAACCGATGCTGCTCTTCCAATTGCGTCAGGTGACGCTTGGTTGCGCGCAGCTTCTTTTCGACTTCTTTCTTTTCGTCTTCGTTGCGCTTGCGCTCATACGAACGTTGCAGCTTGTCAATTTCGCGCTCGGTTTCTCTGACTTCCATCGAAGATCGGCGCATTGCGCCAACCAATCGCTCCTGAACCTTGGGCGTGAATTCCAGCAAGCGGAACAAATGCGAAAGCTCAATGCGCTGACGAGACAGCTTGCGCTTCATCTTTGCCAGCTTGGGCGAACGTTTCGGCTCGGCCAGCACCTTTTCGTACATCTGGCTGGTCTTTTTGAAGACCTTGTTGATTTCGGCAATCGTTTCGAGCGTGTAATTGTGATATTCGAGAATCTTTTCTTCCGTGATGCCTTCCTGTTCGGTGAAGGTCACAATTTCACGGACGGTCAGATATTCTTCGTTCAATTCCTTGCCGATCTGGATCAATTCAGCGACCGAGATTGGCGAACGAGAAATCGCTTTTTGAGCGCGAATCTTTCCGCGCTCAATGCGCTTGGCGATAGCGACTTCGCCTTCGCGAGTCAGCAGCGGCACAACGCCCATTTCGCGCAGGTACAAACGGACAGGATCATTGGTTTTTTCCAGATTCCCCGGCGAAAGGTCAAGTTCGACCTCTTCTTCCTGGCCGTCATCTTTTTTGTCAGCATTCGCGGCAGCAACAGCAGTTTCCAGGAATTTTTCTTCGGAATCCGCGATGGTGATGCCTTCGCCACCGAGCGCGGCAAAAATGTCTTCGATTTCGTCAGGCGAAACCAAACCTTCCGGCAATTCCTGGTTGATTTCGTCATAGGTCAGGAAAGCTTTTTCCTTTCCCATTCCCATGTCTAAAAGTTTTTGCACATCCTCTGAGTATTTTTCTTCCACTTTAATCACTCCTTTTTGTCACAGCATTGCAACACTGCCGTGACAATAACTTTCACTCCCTTGTTTCTTTTACTTCTCTCTTTTTTATGTGTTCGACGGACTCGCGGTTTGACGACTTAGTTTTTATATTTTCGGCCTCTCACTTTTTAGCCGTTGTGTCGCGCCAATTCTCGCTCCCGTTTCAACAATTCAAAATGCTCCATAGACAGCTTGCTCACGAGATGTTCGTCACCCCGTTGTTGAGCAAGTTTCAGATCCGCGTGAACAGATAAACGCTTAGTTTCGACCCGTTCATACCGCAACGTATGCAGACTTTCTGTCGCTTCGCGTTCGGCCCGATTCAAAGCTTCCTGATTCGACAAGTCAATTTCGGCATTACTGATCATCAGTTGGGGCAGCAAATTGCTTGCCAATTCTGTATCACCGAGCAATTGACTCAACGCCGGATAGGAAAGTTCATTCTGTTGACGTTCAAACTCAAAGATCAGGTGAAAAAGTTTTTCGGTTCTGAGGCCGAAATAATCTTCTTCGGTCATTTTCAAGCTCATCTGCCTCCGAACGGGCTGGCAGGCAAGCAAAATTTCAAGCAATTTTCGCTCCGCCGGTTTCACGGCAACACTTGCCAGAGCAGCGTGATCGCTGACCTTATCTTGTCGCGATTCAGCAGCTTTACGAAACTCCTGGCGGATGAGTTTGCTATCAATTTTCAAGCGGTCAGCAATGCGCTCGAACTGCTCCGCGCGTTCGATGCGGTCTTTGACTAACTTTAAATACGGTAGAATTGCATTTATCGTTTCGACTTTACCTGTGGGACGGGTTTGGTCATTTGCGCCAACGGCCTGTTCAACTATGTAATCCAGAAAAGGTTGGGAGTTTTTGAGCAATCGTAAATATCCGTCTGCGCCACGTTCTCGGATGAACTCATCCGGGTCCAAGTTGTCCGGCAAGGTCAGCACGTTAACCTTGAACCCTTCGCCCAGCAACAATTCCAAGCTGCGTTTAGTCGCCGCGACTCCCGCCGAATCGGGGTCAAAATTCACAACAATCTTTCGTGTGTATCTTCCCAGCAAGCGAACCTGATTGTCAGTCAGTGCCGTTCCCAAACTTGCCACCAAGTTTCGGACGCCTTCCTGAAACGGAATCAGAAAATCCAGATAGCCTTCGACCAGAATCGCAAAGTCTTTGTTCCGAATCGAATCCCGCGAATACCCCAGCCCAAACAAGTGCTGCCCTTTAGTATAAACAGCCGTTTCCGGCGAATTGAGGTATTTTGGCTCACCTTCGCCAATGATTCGCCCACCGAAAGCAACCGGTCTCCCCTGAGTGTCGCAAATTGGAAACATCAGCCGCCCGCGAAAGCGGTCATAAAAGCCGCCCGCTTCTTTCAAGGTCACCAGACCGCTGCGTTCAATCTGAGCTGTCGAAGCTCCGCGCGAACGCAAAAAGCTGCTCATCGCATCCCAACTGTTCGGCGCATAACCGAGCCGGAACTGCTTCTGAGTCGCTTCGGTAATCCCGCGACCTTCCAAATAAGCCAGCCCTCGCCGACCTTCGGCAGTTTCGGTCAGGTTTTGTTCAAAGAACTCAGTCGCCCAAGCGTTTAATTGAAGTAAATCGGCTCGTTGCCGATCGCGCTCTTCGTAATCACGCTGGTCGTCGGCTACGACTGGAACCGCGATGCCGCATTTTTCTGCGACGGTTTTGACTGCCTCAGGAAACGGCGCTCCCTCAATTTCCATCACGAAGGTGATCGCATCGCCTCCCTTGCCGCAACCAAAACACTTAAAAAGACCTTTTGACGGATTGACGCTAAAACTGGGCGTCTTTTCGTTATGAAATGGGCAACACGCCCAGTAATTATTCCCCTTCTTTTTCAGCGAAACATAATCGCCGACGATCTTCAGGATGTCGGCTTGGTTCCGTAACTCCTCGCTAAAACCGCGCGGGATTTTCATAACGCCATCTACTTCTTCAACTCGACGATTGTTGCGCCATTGCCACCTTCACTCTGCTCCGCCGGATAGAACTTCGCCACGTGCGGATGTCCCGACAGCAAATCGGCGATTGCCCGTTTCAGCGCGCCCATTCCCATTCCGTGAACGATGCGAACGCGGTCGTGGTTGTCCAGATAAGCCGCATCCAAAAACTTGTCCGCTTCGTAAGTCGCCTCGTTCATCGTCTTGCCGATTACATTCAACTCCGAACCGACCGTTGGTTGGTCTTTCAGAGAAACCGACACGCCTTTGGGCAAACCGGCAACAGCTTTGGCCGCTTTTGAACTTGCCTGTTTACGTTCGATGAAGCGCAAGTTCTCGGCAACTTCGCGGAATCGCAGCGCACCGACCTGGACAACAATCTCTTCGTCTTTGATCGCTTCGACCACACCTTCCTGATTCAGCGACAGCACACGAACGCGGTCACCAAGCTGGAAGTCTGTAATTTCCGGCGCGGCTTCTTCGATTTCAGCCGGAGCCTGTTCGCCAGCAGTCGTAATGTTGTGCTTCTGCCTCAATTCTCGAGCCGACGTGCTGGCCGAGCTTTTCAGTTCAATCGTGCGACGCTCAATCTCTTTTTTGACTTTGCGGGCCGTCGCGGCGTCTTCAATAGTAGAAGCGAATTTTTCGGCCTTCGACGTGAACTCATCCACGACTTTTTGCAATTCGGCGCGAAATTCTTTTTCGCGTTCTTTTTCGCGCTTGATGAAGTCCAATTCCAACCGAGCGTACTTGTCGGCCACCAGAGCGCGCTCTTCTTCCAGAGCCGTAACGGTCTGTTGCTGATGGTCGAACTGATCCTTCAAGCGGCGCAAATATTCGGTCGCATCGGCACTGGCCGTTTGAACTTTTTCCGCCGCCCGTTCGGTGATGGCTTTTGGCAACCCAAAGCGCCGGGCGATTTCGATTCCCGACGAAGATCCCGCCAAGCCTACAATCAAGTGGTATGTCGGTTTCAGCGTGCGTTCATCGAATTCGACGCTGGCATTGATGACTCCCGGCGTGTTGGTCGCGTAAACCTTCAAGCCGCTGTAATGCGTTGTGACAATGATGTGCGCGCCACGTTCGCGGAAATAATCCACCATCGCGACGCCTAGCGCCGAGCCTTCTTCGGGATCGGTTCCCGTGCCAACTTCGTCGAGCAGAATCAACGCGGGCGGATCGAGTTCGTCGCTGATGTTGCGGATGTTTTGAATGTGCGCCGTGAATGTCGAAAGGTTCGCCGAGATGGATTGATGATCGCCAATGTCTGCCAGCGATTGGTTGAAGATCGGCAGATCTGCATCAGCCGCTGGAACGTGCAATCCGGCCTGCGCCATTAACGACAACAAGCCTACGGTTTTCAGCACGACTGTTTTTCCGCCCGCGTTTGGCCCACTGATCACCATCACTCGATGATCGTTATCCAGGTCAATGGAAAGCGGCACAATCGGTAATCGCAAAGCTTTCAAGTTCGCTTCGAGCAGCGGGTGCCGAGCATCTTTCAAATGCAGCCGTCCGCTTTCGTTGATCGTTGGTTCAATCGCATCGTGATTGATCGCCAGCCTGGCTTTTGCCGCAATGAAATCAATTTGCGCAACCGCATCCGCCATCTGCGCCAGAGCTTCGCGTTCGTCACGTAATTCTTCGGTGATGGCAAACAAGACCTTGATGATTTCGGTCTGCTCGATTTCGCGCAGCCGAACCAGGTCGTTGTTCAGGTTGATGGTTTCCAGCGGTTCGACAAAGGCCGTTTGCCCCGACGAAGACATGCCGTGAACGACACCTTGGACGGCTCCGCGGTTGTCATTGCGAATCGGAATGACGTAACGGTCGTTGCGAATGGTGACATATTCATCGCGCAGCGCATGGTCTGCTTCAGCTCGCTTCAGAATGGATTCCAGCGAGCGTTGAATCTGCGAGCGCAGCTTGGAGATTTGAAACCGAATCTCGCGCAATTCCGGACTGGCAAAATCTTCGATTTCGCCGGCGGGAGAAATCCGGCCGCGCAGCCGCTGATACAGCGCGCGCAGGTTCGGAACAGGTTCGGTGATTTCGCGGACAAGGGGAAATTTCTCGCGCTCTTCGTGGAAAGTTTCTCGCAATCCCATCGCCACGGAAATCAATCGGAGCAAATCCAGAATTTCCAGCGGTTCCAGATTGATATCGGCGACCCCGAGCTTGCCCAAACTTTGACGAGGGTCAGGCAAATCGTGAATATCCAGCGCCGTGCCTTCACGTAGATAAAGCACACCTTCACCCGTCAGCCGCAATTCGCGTCTGATCTGCTCTGCGTTCGTAGAAATTTGCAACTCTTCCGCGAGTGACGCCCCGAGCGGCGTGCGGATTTGTTGCAGCAGAGCCTCCTTGAGTCTGTCGAACTCAAGCGTTGTGGTGGCTTGGCTTGGCATTTGTTATTTGTTCAGCCGTGAGGAGATAAAACTTCCGGCGACGGTTCTGAAACTGCGAGATTGTAGAGATGGCTACTTGAGGTGTCAAACCAACCGCTAGACTGGCTGAAACTTATTCTCTCGGCTAACCAGTAAAGTTATGGCTAGACCGGAGCGTATCTGTGGCTTCAAACCAATTATTGGAACGAGACCAAGCGGTCTTATTGATAACTTTCGAGTGCAACTTGCTCGTCTTCGTAAATTTCAAAGACAGTCAGAAGTTTTGTAATCATCAATAAGTCTTTTATCTTTTTGGGCGGGTTCAGGAGTTTGAGTTTGCCACCGGTTCCTTTGGTCGTCGTGAAACTGGAAACCAATTCGCCAATGCCGGAACTATCCACATAGCTAACGCCGGAAAGGTTCAAGACGATTCGATTGCGACCAGTATCCAACAAATTGCCGATGGCTTCTCGCAATTGGACACTGCCGTCTCCGATGGTGATCTTGCCGATCAAATCCAGAAGCGTGATGTCGCCAAAACTGCGCTCTCTAATTTCTAACTGCATCGAGTTTGCGGTCTCCTTCGCCGGTTTCTTGAGCTGTTGGATTCGCTGCGCGGCGCTTGGACATTGTGACAATCATTCCGCCTTCGGGGTGACGTTCATATTCGACCTGATCCATGAAGGTGCGCATGTACAAGATGCCACGACCAGCCGGATTGAGCAGATTGTTCGGATCAAGCGGATCGGGCAACGAAGAAACGTCAAAACCTTCTCCGTGATCGCGCACGCTGACGCGCAGAGCATCTACGCCAATGGTAAAGCGAATATCAACGGTTTTTTGCGGATCGTATTTGTTGCCGTGTTCGACTGCGTTAGCCACAGATTCACGCACAGCCATATTGACCCAATAGGCCCCTTCTTCATCAAGGCCGATCATTTGAGTAATGTTGTCTGTCAGCGTGGTGACCAGATCAATAAACTCTAGTTGACTGGAGATGGACAGTTCGACCACGTTTTCGGCTAGCATCATAAGCCGGTGCTTCCTTTTTTCAGGCGAATTTTGATCTGTTAAGATGCCCGCGCATTTCGCCTTGGCATTTGTTGCCAAGCGCTTTTATCAAAGCGGAGCATTGTGTAACACAGTAAAAAAAGTTATGTCAAGAAAACGACTTTGCAGGATGCCCGTCTCTACGGTAGGTTTACCGGTAAAGTTCCAACGCACTTAACGTTCAAAATGTCAGAAAACAAAAATATTGAAATGACGACGATCAGAATCGCTCCAGCAGCCTCCTTGCACGGAGATTTCCAATTACCAGGAGATAAATCCATCTCACACCGCTCGGCAATGTTCGCCGCCATCGGCGATGGGCAATCCACGTTGCGCAATTATTCTTCTGCCCGCGATTGCCAGAACACGCTGGATTGCATGGAAGCCATGGGCGTCCAAATCCAACGCTCTCCCGAACAGATCACCATTGAAGGAGTTGGCCTGCACGGATTGCGCCAGGCGACGCAGATGCTGGACGCGGGAAATTCCGGCTCGACGATCCGCATGCTTTCCGGGATTCTGGCTGGACAAAACTTCACGACCGAAATCACGGGCGATGAAAGCATACAGCGCCGTCCTATGAAACGCGTCATTGACCCGCTTCGCTTGCTGGGCGCCAAGATCGAAGCACGCAATGACAATTTCGCGCCGATCAAAATCAGCGGCGGCCACCTGAAAGCCATCGAATACGCTCCGCCCGTCGCCAGCGCTCAGGTCAAATCCTGTGTTCTGCTGGCCGGATTGTTCGCCGATGGTAAAACGACTGTTGTTGAAAAAACTCCGACGCGAAACCACACGGAAGTCATGATGCGCGAAACTGGCGCATCCATCGAAATCCAGTCCACAGCCGACGGCGAACGAATTTCCGTAACCGGCGGAAAGTCACTGAAAGCTTTGGGAAATTACACAGTGGCGGGCGACTTGTCTTCGGCGGCGTTTTTTATCGTTGCGGCGCTGATCGCGCCAGAAGCAAAAATCACCTTGCGCCATATTGGCGTGAATCCTTCGCGGACGGCATTGATTGACGTGCTGAAACAAATGGGCGGACGTATTGAAGTCATCAATGAACGTCTCGCGCACGGCGAACCGGTCGCCGATTTTGTTATTCATTCGTCAAAACTCAGCGGCAATCTGGAATTGTCCGGCGACGTGATCGCCAATCTGATTGATGAAATTCCGATTCTTTCCGTCGCGGCGACTCAACTGGAAGGCACACTAACTATCCGGGACGCTCACGAACTTCGCGTCAAAGAAAGCGACCGCATCCGTGCGATTGTGGACAACCTGCGATTGATGGGAATCAAAGTCGAAGAGTTCGACGACGGGTTGCGGCTGACGGGCAAACAAACTTTGCAAGGCGCTCGCGTAGAATCCCACGGCGACCATCGCATCGCCATGGCGTTTGCAGTCGCAGGCTTGATCGCCACAGGAGAAACCGAAATCGCAGGCGCCGAAGCCGCATCCGTTTCGCTGCCCGAGTTTTACCACCTATTGGCACAATGCGGAGCGTCTGTGCAACAGGCCAATTAGGTGGCTCACAAAGGTTTACGGAATCAAGCAAAACGCCGAACAGCAAAGAAAATTGCTGTTCGGCGTTTTGCTTTTAACGGACGCGCTTCTCACAACTTCAGGATTCTGCGCGAACAACTTCATCGGCCAAGTCGCCTTGGTTGACGTGTTTCGGGAATGCTTCAGGAATGTCGAACGGCTCTTGCGGAGCGCGCCAATTATCCAGCATTGCCACCTGTTGAACACAGGCGATCGTGCAGAATTTAGCGCATGGTTTTTCCGTGCGGAACTCGTGCTCGATGTGTTCGCGAGTGTATTCGGCCAAAGGAATGCCCGGATAACCTCGTTGCTGCGAACAGTAATGCACCAATCCCTCTTCGCAAATATACAGGTAACGCGCTCCGGCGCGGCAGCGCCAGTTGTGCGGACGCCCATAAGCCAAATCATCCTGGAACTGATTCAGCCAGCCGAATTTCTTTTTGCCGAATCGGCGAAGCTTTTGGTAAACCTGCTCTTCCCTGCCGCTCAGCGGTTTCAATTGGCCGCTGTGGTCGTGAATGATTCCCAGCGTCGAACCGAAGCCGAGTTCGACTGCGCGTTCGGAAACCGTCACGGCGTCTTCGGGGTTTTGAATTCCGCCGCCGATCACCGAATTGATGTTGATGTGGAACTTGGCAAATTTCGACAGGTTCACCAAATACCGGTCAATCACCTTCAAACTCTTCTGCGAGACTTTGTCCGGCTTGACGTTGTCAATGCTGATTTGCAGATATTCCAGACCCGCGCGGTTCAGCTTTTCAATGTTCTCGCGGGTCATGTAATAGCCGTTGCTGATCAACCCGGCAATCATTCCATGCGAGCGAATGTAGCTGATGATGTCGAAAATCTGCGGGTGAAGCATTGGCTCGCCGCCGCTGATCGTGATGGTGGTGGTGCCGAACGACGCCAGCTTATCCAGCCGCCGTTTCATTTCTTCAAACGGCACAGGATCAGAAACTTTGTCGTATTCGTTGCAATATCCACAAGCCAGATTGCATCGGCGCATTGGGATGACGTGCGCCAGAATCGGGTGTTGAGTCGAAGCCAGGCCTTTGGCAACGAGTTTGGCTTCGCGGATGTGCCTGCTCAGTTTGCTGCTACTCAGGTCTGTCATTGAAAAATCCATAGGTACGTACGAAGTACCTAACCTCCTGATCGTCTTGGATCGGGTTAGCGATTTTGACGAAAAGGACGAGCTTCGTTGGCTCGTCCTTGTTCGCAACCGTTGGGTTATTTTGACTTGAAAGAAGTGAAAGCGAAACTACAGCTTACAATTTATCCAGGATTTTGGTGCCGCCCGGCAAATTGATGACAAATGCGGAATCGGCAATATTTGTATTGATCTGCGTATTTTTCAGAGTAATGACCGTGTAATCGCCGTTGCGCTCAACCATCTTCCATTGCACAGGCAATCCGCTTTGCGAAACCCAGATGTCAATCGAGTTGTAATCGCCACGGCTTTTCGGCAGCAACCGCAAAATGGTTGTTGATTGCCCGTTGACGGCGGCGTCTCCGACGTAATCAATGTTGTAATTGCTAAGCAACGCCTTGAGCGAACCGTCCAAACCAATCAGATTCGCGCCAGCCTTTCCCTTCGCCGCCTTACCGACAGTGCTCTTCATCGCCTGGTTCAGCTTGGGTTCGTAAAACGTGAAGTTTTCGCCAATGACCGACAAGCTTTTGATGCCGGGTTTGGTGTAATCAATGCGGAGTTTGCCTTTTTCCTTGCCCGCCGCCGGTTTATAAATCACCGTGCCGTAATCGGAGTCTTTGCTGCCGATCTGAGGGTTGATTTTTTCCTGAATCAGCTCGGCTTTCAGGCTTTTCATCTGTTTGTGGGCAGTCTCCATCTTGTTGAGAATGCCAGTGAGTATTTGGGGCGATGTGTTGGCGTCAACAACCGGCATCGCTCCGGCCACTGCCAGAGCCAAACCAGCGATCAGCGCCAATGTCATAATTTTTTTCATTCGTTCTTACTCCATCTCCGTATAGCAATTAAGTTACAACCGCCGGACGCCATTATCTTGTCCAGACTTTATAACCGGCCACCCCTTTGGTGGGGCTCATAAATGGTTCAAACTTAACAACGGTCACATCCTGCTTCAGCTTGGCACGCAGATAAAGTGAAAGACTTTCCTGCGGATTCAGCATCAATTCAGGTTTGTGCTGTTCGTCCAAAAAAATTTTCAAATCACTAACGGCAATTTCCTGAACTGTTTCGCCAGGCAGGGATGAAATCGTTCTGACATCACCCGCCAGATTACCTGATTGGACGGTTATGACGCTGACCCGGTCACGATCGCCGAAGTATTTGCTTGGAACTAAAAAGATCGTGCTGATAATGAGTAAACAAAGCACGTCATATTGCCAGGTTCCACGTTCGTAAGACCAGAGGATGACGGCTTTTATTCCCACGAACAATGATTTCATCTCACATTCATCCTCGTTAACTCAATCAAGCAACATTTGCAGCAATAATTCCGTGACTTACGTCACCTTTCGCTGACTATCATTCCGTCGCGCATCTCGATAATTCTGGAGGCAACAGCCGCCGCTTCGGGATTGTGCGTAATCATAACAATTGTCTGGTTCAATTCTCGGTTTAGCTTCTGCAACATTTCAAGAACAATCTCGGAATTTTCAGAGTCAAGATTGCCCGTCGGCTCATCGGCCAAAATGATGGCCGGACGATTGATGATGGCTCTTGCGATGGCGACTCGTTGCTGTTCTCCGCCTGAAAGCTCCAGCGGCTTGTGACGCATTTTATTTTCCAACCGCAATAACCGCAAGACTTCGCGGCGAGTCTCTTCATTCACCGCTTTTTTCCCGTTGCCGTGAATATGCTCAGCGAGACGCAAATTGCCATCCGCGCTCAGTGTCGGAAACAGGTTAAACCGTTGAAAAACGAATCCGATTTTACGGCGGCGCGTGTCTGTACGCTGGGCATCGCTCATCGTGGCCAAGTCTTCGCCATCAACAATCACGCGCCCGGAAGTCGGTTTCAGCAAACCGCCCAGGATGTGCAGCATTGTTGATTTACCGCACCCTGACGGCCCCATAATCGAAACGAATTCGCCACGGCCCACCGTCAGATTCACTCCGCGCAAGGCATTTACATCCACTTTGCCAACGCGGTAAGTCATGACCAGATTTTCAGTTTTCAGAATTGCGTCCATGTTCAATCAATCGCCCGTCAATCGTAAGACAAGGCCTGTACCGCATCTTTGTTTGCCGCTCGGATTGCCGGGTACAACGCACCCAAAGCTCCCGCGCCCAATCCAATTAATCCGGCGCGCAGAATCCACGACCACGTAAACTCAAGTTGCAAGGTCGTCGCCCGCTCCAGCGCCCAGCCCGCAATCAGCGAAATCACCAAGCCGGCAACGACTCCAATCAGGCTAATGGCCAGAGCTTCTTTTTCAATTACGCTGATTATGTAACGTTTAGGTGCGCCGAGCGATTTCAAAATTCCAATTTCGCGCGTTCGCTCGGTTATCGTCGTATACATCGCCAGCAAAATAACCAGAGCGCTGACAATTACTGACAGCACCAGCACGGCGCGAACAAACCCTTTTACGCCAGGGATTTCTCTCCCCATCCCAATTCCCAAATCACGAGTCAAAATCACCTTGTTGTTCGGCAGTGCAGCATCTATTCGCTGTTGAACTTCGGCTTGTTTGTCCGGGTCTTGCACTTTGACAAGAATCGAAAAGCACTTATTTTCAACGCCCAACAATCGCTGCATCTCGCCCAGCGACACTTTAATCCTCGCTCCCGCCGACGGAGAATAAATTCCCGACACCTTCATTTTATTTCCAAACACCTGGATATCGCTGCCAACCTTTAACTTGCCGTGTTGAGCCTTGAATTCGTCAATCAACACTTCGCCATCCTGTTGAATCGGTCGGCCGTCAACAATCCTGATCCCTGTGATGGAAGAATAACTATCAAACTCTATGCCTTCGACCAATTCGATGCCCAAGCCGCTATTCCCTGCTCCAACGTACAGCCCATAAGGACTTACCTGCTTAACGCCCTCAATCTCGCGCAACCTGCCCGCATAAGCCACATCCACTGGATTTCTGGATGACGGAGTCAGCAACGAGGCGTCTCGGCCAAATTGAATCTCTGCGCCGATGCCCCGCTCGCGCTTGATCCGGTCATTGAGCATCCCTTCGACCAAGCCTGTGTTCAAAACGATCAGGATAACGCCCAGAGCTACGCCGGCCACGCTAATCAGCGTGCGCGTCGGGCGCTGCCGAATGTTTGAAACTACTAGACTGTCCATAAGTTCGGTTACGGCGTCGGAGGTTTGTCGAGATCAACCTCTTTAAGTTTTTCGGTGTTTTCCAGCATAAATGCGGCGGCAGGTAATTCCGGGTTTACTTCAAAGTTCGTCTCGTTGAAAAGCAATCGCGCTGAATAACTGTCGTGAGGACGGCTGACCAAAATCACGCTGGGCCACAAATCGGCGCTGCTTTCGCTCAATTTTTTGTAGTCGGAGTAATAGACTTCGGTCGCCAGAGATCCTTTGGCATCAAATATCTGTTGCCTGACAAATTTGGTGTTATTGGTTCGATCAAACCAGAACCGGCGATTGACACGTGAAAGTCCCGTTCCAATCCCAGGCAATCCGAGCTCGACTTCAGAGATCACATAAAAGCTTCGGAGCACGCGCGAACCTTTTGGCGCTTTCGGGTTGGGATCGGACTCCTCAACCAGCGCTTCTTCCATCAAATAGGTGAAGCGCGAATCGTTCAGCGCCAACGGACGCATCATCAGAGCTTCCGTAAAATGAAACGGACGGGCCGCAACCAAGCCGCTATTCGCTTTTTCCCCGAGCTTTTCGCGCCACATGCTGTAATCGGCATCGTTGGTTCCGATCAGAAAGCTCGGCGATTGTTTGTAAAGAGCGACTTTGAACCGGCTGGATTCCGAAACCATTTCGGCAATTTTGATCTTTCCGATTGGCGCATTGATGATCAGCCGGATTTTGTCCGGACGCATCAACACCAGATTCGAATCAGTTTCAGGCCAGCGTTCGGCTAATCCAGTATCCTGAAAGACGATCCCAACTCGCGTTCTCAAGGATCGAAGGTCGGCAAACGGTTTAATCTGCTTCACCAGGTCTTCAAATCTGGCATCAACCAGCGGAGTGATCAATTTCGGAATCGAGCGATCCTTGGTCACAATCAGGCTCTTGCACGAAGCAAGCAACAAGGACAACCCGCCAACCGCCAGCAACACGCCGACGTGAAGAAATTTCTGTCTGATTTCCCGCCGGAATCGGCCTACTTGAACCATAAAATCGTATGATGTCTGCTAACCGCAATAAACAAGTTCGGGAAGCTAACAGATGGGTTTTATGATGTCAAACTTTGCCCTTGAGCACTTTTCCAGTTCTTGGCAAGCCCTTGATCGGCGGCAGCTTGACGCGATTTATGCGGCTCGCGTACACTCAAGCCGTACCTAAAACCTTCCAACTCGGGTGATACCTTGGTAACTGAAAAGGTCGTTTTTTTAATGGCGAAGTGAACAGGACAAACATTTCCAGCAAAGAGTGCTGTCTTGCCCGTTCAGACGTTGCCAACTCCGGCAGACCAAGCCCAAAAACGAATAAAAGGCCACTACCGAGAGGAGATTAAGTTGTTATGTTAAACAGATTGTTCTCAAGAAATTTTGCGCGCCGAACCGCGCTGTTGTTGATCGTCACGCTGCTTTTTTCATCCTTGTCTGTTTTCGCCCAGGAAAAGAAACAGGACAAGGACAAACAAAAACGCGCGCAGGAAGAAAAGTTGAAGAGCGTTTACAAACGCTGGGTAAATGAAGACGTTCTTTGGATCATTACCGACGAAGAGCGCAAAACCTTCAACTCCCTGAAAACCGACGATGAGCGCGAACAGTTCATCGAATCATTCTGGCTGCGCCGCGATCCAGACCCGGACACGGACGCCAACGAATATCGCGAAGAGTATTACCAGCGGATCGCTTACGCCAACGAACACTTCACCAGCGGTATCCCTGGCTGGAAAACCGACCGCGGTCGTATTTACATCATGTTTGGCCCGCCGCACGAAAAAGAAACTCACCCATCCGGCGGCAGCTATGACCGCCCAATTTGGGAAGGCGGCGGTTCGACTTCGACCTATCCGTTTGAAATCTGGTGGTATCGCTATCTGGAAGGAGTCGGTTCGGACGTTGAAATCGAATTCGTTGATCCGACTGGTTCCGGCGAATACCGCATTGCCCGCAACCCCAACGAAAAAGACGCCTTGTTGTATACGCCCAATGCCGGTTTGACGCTGGCGGAAGAGTTGGGGCTTTCAAGCAAAGCGGATCGTATTTCCGGCGGCATGTTTGGGCCAAGCAATGGCGGAGCCGGAGGCGGACAACTGTTTGGCACGCGCGCCAAGGACCAGCCTTTTGAAAGACTAGACCTGTTGGCCAAATTGCAAAAACCGCCGAAGGTAAAATTCAATGACTTGGCGGCGTTGGCTGCCGAATCTGATTTGCCTAAAGCCAGTTTTGACGTGCTTGCCGCTGCAATGAACGTCAACATGTTGCGCGTGACTGACAACGCCGTGCTGACTTCGTTCACTGTTCAACTGGAAAACTCAGACCTGGTTTATAAGGATATTGGCGGACTGCCGCAGGCAGCGATCAACATTTATGCCAAGATCACCAATGTCGCCGGAAGGCGAGCCGGGCAATTCGAGGATGTGGTGACGTCCAGTTACACCCCCGAAGCCTTGGAATCAGGCATGCAGCAACGCTCGGCTTACGAGAAAAACGTCGTGCTTGCCCCAGGAAACTACAAGATTGACCTGGTTGTTCGCGACGTCAACAGCGGCAAAACCGGCGTCATCAAACAAGGCTTCGTCATCCCGCGCTACGAAGAAGGCAAGCTTGCAACTTCAACAATGGTTCTGGCGTCGGAGATTAAGCCGATGACCGGCCGTTTGGCCACCGGCCAATTCGTGCGCGGTTCGCTGAAGGTCATGCCCAACGCGAGCGGCGAATTCAAACAAGACCAGCAGCTGGGAGTTTACATGCAGGTTTACAATGTGGCGGTG
Source organism: Blastocatellia bacterium (assembly GCA_035429885.1). Taxonomy (GTDB): domain Bacteria; phylum Acidobacteriota; class Blastocatellia; order RBC074; family RBC074; genus RBC074. Next base: position 9,282 of record DAOMFR010000098.1, on the reverse strand, counting down.
GATCAGGCTACGTTGCGCCCCAGCGTTGATATCGAGTACGTCATTTCCCAGCGCGACAAGGAACTTGTCCGCGTTAAAGAAGACGGCAAAAACGGTTTGAGCTCAATCAATAACCAGCAGATTACGCTGGCGAGATCGTTCCCGCTCAAGCAATTCAAACCGGGATTTTACGATGTTCAGGTCATCGTAAAAGATAACGTTGCCGGTGTTACTCTGACGACCGATAAAGACAGCTTCCACATAAAGTAGAAGCGCCATCGTATAGCGAGCTTTGGAGCGCTACGACAAACACGTAGCGCTCCAAAGCCGCCAAATTTTTCAGTTTTGATTTTCACTCTGCTCAAGTAATGTTCGTGTTCGGTTACTCCCTCTCTCTTGCCCGCACCAGATAAACCTGTCCCCCGCTGAGTTTACAGTTTCCGCCCCTCAATTCGCTTCAAGAGGTTCCAATGAATAAACGCACTCTCCAAACTTTGACTTTGATTTCCGCGCTTTGCCTGACGTTTTTGGCTTTGGTCACATTCGGCCAAGAGCGGCGGCTGACTTACGATGACTGGTACGGCGATGTGAAAAAAATCCTGGCCGACCATTACACAGGAAAAACCGTCAAGTTACGCGCGGCAATTCCGGCAACTCGGCGAGGACTGGAATTGGTGGATGGCTCGTTGAACACCGGGAATGCGGCGACTTCGACAGAGACCTTGGCGCAATCCGGCGATGAAGTAACGATCAAAAGCTTCAAAGTGACCGATACGGACATTGAACTGCTGCTCAGCAAGGCCGATGAAAAACGCAAAAGCAGATTTTTCAGTTGGCCGAAAAAGCCGCGCATCAGTTTGCGGTTTTCGCACGAGTTGACGGTCAAGGATCTGACCATAGACACCATCAACGGTTGGCTGGCACAAGCAATGGATGTCACCTCCTTGACGACGGAACCAGCAGGAAGTGCCGCGCAGGCTTCGGTCGCGCCTCCGCCGATGATGCCTAAAGAAGCTTCGACCAAACCAATTGCCGCAAAATCCTCAATGGAAAATTCTCAGAGGTTACCGACGCCGACAATCGTCAGTGACTTGCCGCCAAATGCGTCCGGCTTAGCCGAACTGGCAGTTGAATGCTCTGGCAGATACGCGCGCGTTTATATTGATGACGCTTACAGCGGCGTTGCTCCACGCACGGTCAAATTGCGCCCAGGAGTTCATTCGGTGTTGGTGATGGCTGATGGGTACAAAGCTTGGGAACAGAAACTTTTCATTCCCGGCGGAAAAGCTTCCGTCATAAAAGCCGAATTGCAGCGATAAAAGCTCGGATCAAGCTCCGCCGTCTTCTCGTCTCAACTGATTGACCAATAAATGCGCCTGCCGAGTTGGCTCAGGTTGGCGGTACTTCGTCACCGTGCGCAAAGTCAGATCAATCGCAGAATCCAGATCTATCAAATTTCCGGGGGAGATGTAGACCGGCTGCACTTTCTTCTTTGTTCTCAGCGCCACGCCTACCACTTCATTTTTATCCACCAGCGGAGCGCGGCTTCCGGCATCCAAGCCAAGTTCGTGATGCGTGCCGACCAAAATGCTTTTCGCGCAGCCAATCGTCGGCAAGTTCAGAATCAATCCCAGATGACAGGCAATGCCAAACCTTCGCGGATGCGCGATTCCCTGCCCATCCAACATCAGCACATCCGGTTTGGTTTTCAATTTGTCCCAGCATTCCAAAAACGATGGCGATTCGCGAAAACTGAGCAAGCCGGGCACATACGGAAATTTCGCCGTGCTGCGAATGCTGGCGGTTTCAATAATTCGCAAATCCGGCAGGCTCAATACAACAATGCCGGAGTAGATCACTTCCGAAAATTTATTGAAGGAAATGTCTGCTCCGGCAATTGTGTTTACTTCGCGCAACAATGGTTCGACGCGGACTAGCGAGCGCCATTCTTTTTGCGCCGCAACCGCCTCTTTCGGCGTCAGGTTCCAACTGTT
>DAOMFR010000098.1:3630-7209 GCA_035429885.1 Blastocatellia bacterium | reverse complement strand
GCGGCGATTTCGACCAATGTCAGATCGAAATGCAGCTCTTCACCAGCCAAAGGATGGTTGGCATCCAATGTCACAGTTGTTTCAGTCAACTCTGTGATGACCAGCGGAATGTTCCCTTGCGGAGTTTGCATTTCGATTGCCAGCCCCAACTCCGGCTCAACACCGCTCAGGTTGAATTGCTGCCGATCAATGGTTTGCACGTATTCTTCCATGCGCTGACCGTAAGCCTGATCAGCGGGGATGACGACGTTTTTGGTTTCGCCGATTTGCATTCCCAATAGCGCTGCGTCAAATCCGGGAATGACCTGCCCGGCTCCCACTGTGAATCCAAGCGGATCGCCGCCTTCCGAAGAATCGAAGACCTGGCCGTCATCGAATTTCCCTGTGTAATGCACCTTCACAGCGTCGCCATTTTTAACTGTGGACATCTAAATTTCCTTTCTGGTGATAAATAGTTTCAGCAGGAATCTGCCGAGCAAAATCAAAACGCGGGCAGCTTCTCACACGGGTACACAAAAAGCCAGTAACGAGTTTTCGTTGCTTGAAAATGGCGAACGGTTCATTTAGCTTCGCCTCCGTGAAGGCATTACGTTTTGAAAACAGCAAATTGCAATTGGTTGAAACCGCCAAGCCGCACCGCGAAAACGAAGCGCTGGTGCGGGTAACGCTGGCCGGAATTTGCAACACCGACCTGGAAATCGTTCGCGGCTATGCCGGATTTAACGGCACACTTGGCCACGAATTTGTCGGAATCGTCGAAGCTTCGCCCGATCAATCCCAAGTCGGACGCCGAGTCGTGGGCGAAATCAACATTGGCTGTGGCCAGTGTGAGCTTTGCCAAAGTGGTGATGCTCGCCATTGTTTGAACCGAACGGCGCTGGGCATTCATCGCCGCGACGGAGCCTTTGCCGAGTTTCTGAGCTTGCCGCCGCAAAATCTGCTCGTCGTTCCCGATTCGGTTAGCGACCGGCAGGCCGTTTTCACAGAACCGCTGGCCGCCGCCTGTGAAATTCTGGATCAGGTTTCAATCCGCTCGGTGCACAAAGTTGCGGTCATCGGCGATGGCAAACTGGGACAATTGATCGCTCGTGTGCTGGCAACAACTGGCTGCGAATTGATTTTGATTGGCAAACATTCAGATAAGCTGGAACTTGCGGCAAAAGCCGGAATCAAAACAGAAAGAATCAGAACAGAGAGCAATAGCGATCGGGTAACTGCCGAGACCCCGGCGATTGAAGCAACCGCGTCGCTACGACTTCCCGTTCAGCACCGGAGTTTTGATTTTGTGGTCGAAGCCAGTGGTTCCGCCAGCGGATTGCAATTGGCGCTCGACCTGATTAAAGCGCGGGGAACGGTCATTTTGAAATCCACGTTTCACGGTGGAGCCGTGCCCGTAGACACGACGCGAATCGTCGTGGATGAAATCAGTTTGATCGGTTCACGTTGCGGACGATTTGAGAGCGCGCTGAAACTGCTTGAAACTGGTAAAGTGGATGTCGAGCCATTGATTGCCGCCGAGTTCAAACTTCGCGACAGTCTTGCAGCAATGGCCGCCGCCGCCCAACGCGGCACTCTCAAAGTGTTGCTGAATCCTGAAACCTGAAATTCGAGATTGGAAAAATGTACCCTGCTGGCAATCTTTTTATTCCCGCCCCACACGGACAACTTGAGGCGATTTATCGCCCCAAAACCAATCAATCTGAGCGAGTCGCATTGGTGCTGCATCCGCATCCGCTGCATGGCGGCACGATGCACAACAAAGTCGTCTTTCGCGCGGCGAAAGCCTTGGCCGAATCCGGCTTTGAAACGATGCGCTTCAACTTCCGCGGCGTCGGCGCCAGCACAGGCAAACATGATGACGGTATCGGCGAGCGCGATGACGCCCGTGTCGCGCTGGAGTATTTGCTTGCGGATCAGCCAAACGCTCGCGAAGTGATTGTCGCCGGATTTTCGTTCGGTTCGATTGTCGGCCTGAATGTTGGTTGCGCGGATGCGCGAGTCCACCGGCTGATCGCGATTGGCGTTCCGGCGCGTTTGGGCCAATTGGAGTGCTTGTTCGATTGTGCCAAGCCAAAACTTTTTATTCATGGAGTGGATGACGTAATTGCTCCGCTTGCGCCGCTGGAAGAATTTCTAGCCAAGTTGCCTGCAAACTCCAGTCACCAATTAGTGAGCATTGCTGGCGCGGGGCATTTTTTTGACGATCAAGCCAACGAGTTGATGCAAACGATCAAAGATTTCGTTGGCAAACCAGACTGAGGAACTCTATGCGGCTTCGACCATTCCAAATTGCACGCTTGTCTGGCATTCCGCTGATGATTGATTACAGTTGGGTTCTGATGGTGCTGTTGCATGTCTGGCTTGTGTCGGAGTTCTGGTTGCCGACGCGCATCCATCCAGCGTGGCCGTTATGGCAGAATCTGTTGCTCAGCATTGTTATTACCTCGCTCTTCTTTGCTTCCGTGTTAGGGCATGAATTGGCGCACGCAATCGTTGCTCGGCTGGAAGGCATACGCATTTATGACATTCAACTGCACGTGTTTGGCGGCTGGGCACGACTTGTGGGAGAGCCGCGCACTGCTCTGGCGGAATTGCGAGTTGCCATTGTCGGCCCAGCCAGTTCTTTCCTGTTCTGCCTTGTTTTCGGCACAGGAATGCTGATCTTGCAGAAAGTTGCTTCACATTCCTGGCTGGCAATTGCGGCAATTGAAACTTGTTATTATCTGGCGGGAACCAATCTTGTCTTGGCAATGTTCAACCTGCTGCCGGGCCTGCCGTTGGATGGTGGCCGCGTCCTTCGCGCGTACCTCTGGCACAAACGTGGAGACATTCTTTCGGCAACACGAACCATGGCTCGAATGGGGGTCGGCATCGCTTATATGCTGATTTCGTATGGAATCTTCCTGATTGGGTTTGGCATGTTTCGCGGAACGTTGTGGCGAGATTTTGTCGTGGCCGTTTGGTTATTGGTCGTAGGCATTTTTTTGAAGAATGCGGCCGAAAGCGATTATCGCAACCGTCAGCGCAACGCAAAGCAGGCAATTCCAGTCCAGCGCGAAGCAGTTATCGAACCCGGCACTGTGGGTTCGGTAATGAGCGCCCCGGCAGTAAGCATCACGCCGGAGTTGCGCGTCAGCGAATTTGTGGATCGGGTTCTTCCCCAAAACCGCCTGACTTTTTTTACCGTCGCCCAGGAAGGCCGATTGCACGGAGTGTTGTCGCTGGCCAAATTGCGCGAACTCCCGCGCGAACGTTGGGAACAAACGATCATCAGCGAAGTGATGCTGCCTATTAGCGATGAACTTTTCGTGACGATTCGAGCTTCTGTTGAACATGCTCAACGGAAGCTGAAGATCAATCAGATCGGTTTTTTGGCTGTCGTAGATCAAGATGGGTTTCTGGTGGGTTATCTGAATTCCGGCGACCTGGAAGCGGCAGTCTGAGTTCCTTTAACGGTAAAAAGGGGAGCCAGGCTCCCCTTTTGGATTCGTATTTCACTTATCGGAAGTATCTGCGAGGCGGCAATCTGCGGGATTTTGGTTTGGGGCCTCGACCATCCCAGCGACCATCTCTCGCATC
>DAOMFR010000098.1:0-3530 GCA_035429885.1 Blastocatellia bacterium | reverse complement strand
TGGGGGAGAATGTTCATTGAAGGGCAAGTAAGGAGGATGCCAAGGATAATAGGCCAGACAACATCGGGAATCCAGCGAACTAATTTTCGATAACATCACTAAATGGCTGTCTTGACGGACGGGAATCGGTTGGCTAATATGCGCTCGCTTTCGATGAAAGCGCGTTCTTGGACATTAGGTATTCCAATTGTGGGGCTATAGCTCAGCTTGGAAGAGCGCTTGACTGGCAGTCAAGAGGTCAGGGGTTCGAGCCCCCTTAGCTCCACTTCCCTCTTCCCAAAACTTCCTATCGAAAATCTTTTTCCTGTTTTACAGCATTGCTGTGTGTTTCTGAAGACGTCTCATCCATCCTGAAGCGCGTGCTCGCGGCTGGCAAAAATCCGATAGCTAATGCAGAATGGCGATTTGGTGTTGTCTGCCAATCTTCGACTATGCTGACTGCAACCACAGGAAAGTAAACCAATGAGTGATTCAACAGGTTCTCGTGTAGGCGAACTCGCGCCGGAAATTGAATTGCCGGATGGCGCGGGCAACAAATGGAAACTGAGCGAGGCACGCGGGAAAGTTGTCGTGCTGTTGTTTTATCCGGGTGATGAAACTCCGGTTTGCACTCGCCAACTTTGCAGCTTGCGCGATAACTGGGAACGCTACCAACAAACCGGCGCCGAAGTCATTGGCATCAATACAGATTCGGTCGAAAAGCACCGATCGTTTGCCGCCAATCACCAACTGCCGTTGAGATTACTGTCCGATGCCGACGGCAAAGTGGTTCGGGCGTACGATATGAAAGCTCTGTTTGGGACGAGGCGCGGCGTGGTTGTGATTGATCAAAAAGGCACGATCCGTTTTCGCAAAGTGGTGATGCCGATCTTTCGTCCCAGCGATGACGAAGTTTTGACCGCAATTCAGGAAGTGCTGAAAACCGTAAACTGAGAGCTTGTCCGCACTATTTTTTAAGTTATGTCCACCAACCTGATCAATTCAACACAGGAAAATTTTCTGGAGATGTCGCAATCGGCTGACCGATTGCAGCGACTGATCACCGAAATGAGCGTGGAATTCATTTCGATTCTGGATCTGGACGCGTTGATTGATCGCGTAGCTCAACGGTTGCGGCAAGTCATTGACTACAAATTTTTCAATCTCTTCCTGGTGGATGAATTTCGCGGCGGTCTGGCCTGGAAAAAAGCTGTCGGTTACAAATCCGATGAAGTCGCCGCACATGAAGTCATTCCTTTTGATCACAGCATCGCTTCAGCAGCCTGGCGTGAAGGTCAAACGATCAACGTCGGCGATGTCAGCCGGGATTCTCGTTATTTGCCTATTGCGTCTGAAGACGGCAATCCGCCACGATCGGAAATCGCCGTTCCCTTGATCCTGGCGCGCGAAAATAGAATCGTCGGTGTGTTAACGATTGAAAGCACTGAGCCGAATTATTTCACTCGCGATCACGAGCGCTTGCTGGGAGTGTTGGGCAATCAATTGGCTGTCGCGTTGGAACATGCTCGCGTTTATGACGAGTTGCGCCAGCGAGCCAAAGAGATGCGCACGCTGGTCGAAATCGGCCACGAAATCACGGCAATTTTAGACCTCGACCGCTTGCTGGATCACATCGCGCCGATGCTCGACCGAATCATCAACTACGAATATTTGCTTGTCGGCCTGATTGACGAAGTGCGCCAGGAATTGGTCTGGCACGTGGAAGAAGGTTACGGCGTCCAAAAACAGGAGCGAGCCAGCCGCACTCCACTGACTCACGGCGTCGTTGGACGAGCGGTGCGCGAACGCCGCACTCAAATTGTTGGCGATGTGTTGCGCGATCCGGATTATTTCGTCACGGACAATTGGCGCGAACAAGGACAGCGAGCCGAAATCGCCGTGCCCTTGATATACGAAGACAGGGTTATGGGCGTGCTGGCACTGGAAAGCGATCAGCAAAATGCGTTCAACGATTACCACGGACGTTTGCTGGAAAACATCGCCAACCCACTGGCCATTGCCATCGTCAACGCCCGGTTGCACAAACAACACGTCGAGCGCGAACAGCGGCTGGAACACGAAATGTTGATGGCGCGCGATGTGCAGCGCGCCATGTTGCCCGACCAGCCGCCATTGAAAGGTTTCGAGCTGGCCGCCCGGCTGGAACCGGCCCTGAATCTGAGCGGAGATTTTTACGATTACATGATGCTGTCGCCAAATCGGCTGGGCATGATGATCGGCGACGTTGCCGGTAAAGGCGTGCGAGCGGCAATGGGGATGGCAGCTTCGCGCAGCATTTTGCGCAGCGTAGCCCGACGCGGCGGCAGCCCTGCAAAAGTTTTGCGCGACGCCAATTTGCGATTGCACAGAGATTTGGGAAAACAGCTGCTGCTGACGCTGGTTTATGGAGTGTTGGACGCCGACACCAAAACGCTGCATTACTGCAACGCTGGCCATAACTCGCCGCTGCTGGTCAAAGCTTCGGGAAAATGGCGCGCGCTGAAAACCGGCGGATTGCTGATGGGCGTGTTCGACAAACAACAATACAAGACCGAAACGATTCATCTGGAAAAAGGCGATTTGCTGTTCTTTTACACAGACGGGTTGGTCGAAGCCCATACTCCGCAACCAAGCCGCGTGGAATTTGGCGAAGCGCGCATTCTGGATTTTTTGCTGGCCAATCGTCACTTGAAAGCCGCTGCCTTGCTTGACGCATTCATACACCATATCAATGAATTCACAGCGGGCGCTCACCGGCATGACGATATGACGATGGTGGCGCTGAAAGTTTTATGAGGCTGTTTGGAAAAGCCGAATCGCCTCTGGTATTTTGTCTCTCGATTTCTAAATAACATTCTTCTTCATACGAAAGGCGTACTAATGGAAGCTGTATCCTCCACAGGCGCGGCGCATACTTCTGTCGAATCCCTTGAACCGCAAGACTTTTCGCCCACGTTGACGCTCGGCGAAAAAGCAGCGGCGTACTATGATTTGACCAAACCGCGCATCACGTTTTTGGTGGTGTTGTCGGCGCTGGCGGGTTTCGCCATCGCCTCACCATCGCCAATCAATTGGCTTGTGTTTCTTCACACCGCGCTCGGCGTCGCTCTGCTGTCGAGCGGAATTTCCACGCTCAATCAATACTGGGAACGCGAATCCGACGGTTTGATGGATCGCACCAAATCCCGTCCGCTGCCTTCCGGTAAGCTGACGGGCAACAGCGCTTTGGCATTCGGCATTGCCATTTCCGTCGTGGCTGAAATTTATCTGGCCGTGCTGGTCAATCCGCTGACGGCGGCATTTGGAGCCGCTGCGCTGACCAGTTATCTGTTCCTGTACACTCCGCTGAAAACGCGGACGCACTGGTGCACGTTCATCGGCGCTTTTCCCGGAGCGTTGCCCATCGTGCTCGGCTGGACTGCGGCGCGTAACGGAGTCGGTCTGGAAGCGGCAGTTTTATTCGGCATCATGTTTTTCTGGCAATTCCCGCACTTCCACGCCATCGCGACGATGTACCGCGAAGATTATTCCAAAGCCAGCATCCGCATGCT
>DAOMFR010000097.1:0-27806 GCA_035429885.1 Blastocatellia bacterium | reverse complement strand
CCAGCCAAAGTCCCCAGATTGGGCGAAGCTGGTAATAAATCGCCGAACCGGCAAACAGGCCAATGCCAGCAGATGCTACTAATTGAAATGTTTGTGGCGGCAACAGATCCGCCAACGGAACATTCCATTTCCAATGGTAAGCCGCGATGACAGTTGCGCCTCCGGCAATTAGAGCCAAGGCGCTGGCAGCGGCGACGCCGAATCCGCCAAACAATTTTCCCAAAGACCAGCCGAATCCCAGGTTCAACACTCCCAGAACCAAATGGCTGACAGTGTTCCAGCGCAACTCGCCTGTTCCCAGGTTGACGAAGTAGGCAGGCGCGCTGAGCAGATTGCCGAACCACCCCGCAGCCAGCAGCGCTCCGCAAATCACAAAGCGTCGTTCATAAGCCCCGATCCAGAGTTCGGAAACAATCGGCAGCGCGACGACCAATAACGCAAACAACGGAACTCCGAAAAAAACCAGCAGGCGGTACGATTCTCTGTAAAACCGAGTCGTTGCGTCAGGTTGTTCTTCATGCAACCCGGCAATGACCGGAACCAGCGACTGATTGGCGGCGATGATCGCCGTGCGAAGTTGGCTGACCAAGCGGCTGGCCATTTCGTAATATCCAACCAGCGCAGTTCCGCCAAACGTCACCAATAAGCTTTTGGTCAGCGGGTCGTGCAGCAAGCTCACCAACCAGACGACCTGCGCGTTCAAGCCGTACACCATCATTTCGCGAAAAGCTTCCAGCCGCCAGCGAATCGGCAACCAACTCAACGCCGGCAAAATTCGTTTCAACGCCATCCAGTTGATTGCCAGAAAGATCGCCGTTTGTGCCAATCGCGCATAGCCGAGTCCTAACAAACCGTGACGCGGAACCAGCCAGTAACACAACCCCAGATGAACGGCTTCGCCCGCGATGACCAGCAAACTCCGCGCAGCCATTTGTTGGCATCCGTCAAAAGCAGATTGAAACACTCCTGCGACGGAGCTCAAACAAAGATACGCCAACGCATATGGCAACAACCGTTCAGCCGCCGCCAGCGCTTCGCCTGTCAGCAATCGCGCCAAGCCCAACTTCAGCAACGGATATGCCGCCAAAGAAATCAATGTGGTCAACGTGCCCGCGGAAATCGCAGCCGTTTCGACGATTTGCGCCGCTTGCTTTTCGTCCTTTCGCGCCAAATGCGTGGCCACGTATTTCACGACGCTGGCAGAAAATCCCAGGTCGCCCGCTCGCGCAGCTACAGCCGCCGCCAAAGTCAAAGACCAAACTCCCAACAACTCTACGCCGATGGCGCGCAGCAGAAACCGGTACAGAACCCACAACAGCGCGCTGAGCGCCACAATCTGGACGACGGACATTCCGGCATTGATCAACAATCGCCGTTGCGCCATCAGAACTCCGCGCCGGTTGCGCTGAACAGCAAATTGCTGCCGACAAAATCAAACTTCTTTTTGGAAGCCGGGCGCAGAACGTTGTCCCGGCCAATTTCAAAAGGCTCGTAGCCGAATTCGCGCAACCAGCCAATCAAATCGTCAGTTTTAGGAACACCTTCCAAACCGAAATCTCCTGTTTCCAGGATGATATGCGGGTGATCTCGTTTCAGCGTTTCAGCCAGTCCTTGTAACACGTGAAGCTCGGAACTTTCGGCGTCAATCTTGACCAGATGCACCGAATCCAATCCGGCTTCGCGAATAACGTTGTCGGCTTTGCGAGCGCGGGCTTGAAATTCTCTTCCGGTCACGCGCTGAGCTTCGCCATCGCGCATGCCAAACGCCGAATTGAATGCCGAGTATTGCAATCCGAAATCCCGAAGCGTCAATTCGGTTTCGCTGCTGAACGCGGCGCAGTTGTGCAGCAGGACGTTTTCATTCCTGACGGTATTTCGCATTAACTGGCTGAAGGTGTTTGGCGTGGGTTCAAACGACAAAACTCGCCCGCTGTCGCCCACCAGTTCCGAACCCAGACGCGTGAAAAATCCGAAGTGCGCGCCAATGTCCACGAAGTTCATGCCCGGTCGCAGGCTGTGAAGCAGAAACCGGCAAACATCTTCTTCAAAAAATCCGTAGCGCCAAATGGTCATCGAAATCAGTTCGGGCAACACCACCAACATCGGCTCGCCCCAGAACGTCATTGCTGTCACTTCGGCGGTGTCGCCCGACCACTGAAGCATCTTCGGATAAATCATTTTTCGCGGGCGGCTTAAGGTGCGCGACACCCGGCCTTCTGCCATTGCGTTCGCGGCGGCAGTCAGCCGTTCAGCCAGTCGCGCTCGTTTGTCGTTTTCTTGTGGCTCCATATCTATTTCAAAAACATCGCATCAATGTAAACAACTTCGCCTGTCGGAGAATACGTTTGTTCCAGATTGCCTGCGTATCGAAATCCAAACTCGTTCAACATTCCGGCCAGTTCAATGAATGAAGGCTGTTGGTCGTACAGCTTGAACAAATTGATTTCCACAATGCAGGCTCGCGCCTGGCGGAACGTGTTGGTTGCTCCTTGGATAACCTGGCGTTCGTATCCTTGCGTATCCAACTTGATCAGAATTTCGGGTTGCAACGAATAATTGGCGAGTGCCGCATCCAGCGTGGTCAGCTTTACCATCACGGAATCCTGCGCCCGCGTTTGCGGATAAAGCTGATTGCAAACTTCTGTCGTAGCCAGCAGCGAAGACGACGCGCTGTGTTCTGTGTGGCGAAACATGCTGGCTTCGCCTTCTACCGCTCCGAGCGCGACATTGAACACGCGGACTCGGTCAGCTTGCGCATTGGCCCATCGTTGCAACTCGGCAAACGGTTCGGCCAACGGCTCGAAACAATAAAGGCTGGCTTGGGGAAAAATTGGGCTGATGTGCGCGGCAAACTGCCCCGTATTCGCTCCGACATCCACAATGGTTCGGATGGGCAAATTTCGTAATCCCAGCAAAGTACGCCTGGGATTTCTGCTCGCCTTGGCGACGTCCAATCCGACAACTTCGAACCCACTTTTGATGATCGCTGCAACGCCGCCGTAAATCGAAGTCATCTTTTCCTCAAGCCCTGTAAAACTCAGCAATATTTTCGACCACGTACTGTTGCTGTTCGGCAGTCAGTTCGGGATAAATCGGCAGCGACAGGCATTCCCTCATGGCCTGTTCGGTGACCGGCAAATCGCCGAGTTTGTACCTTAGAAATTCAAAGCACTGTTGCAGATGCAGCGGCACGGGGTAATAGACTTCGGAACCGATGCCCGCCGCTTGCAGATGCGCTTTCAATTCGTCGCGGCGCTGACAGCGAATCGTGTACTGATGAAAGATGTGCCGACAATCTTCGTGAACTTTTGGCGTGACAACTTCCGTCACCCCAGCAGCCTGGAACAAATCGCCGTAACGTGCGGCGTTCGCTTGGCGAGCTTCCGTCCAGTCATCCAGATGGCGCAACTTGACGCGCAAGACAGCGGCTTGCAATCCGTCCAGGCGGCTGCAAATCCCGACAATCTGATGGTAATACTTCGGCTCCATGCCGTGAACTCGCAAGATGCGGAGTTTCGCCGCCAGTTCATCGTCGTTTGTCGTCATCAATCCGCCGTCGCCTGCTCCGCCAAGATTCTTGGAGGGGAAAAAGCTGAAACAGCCAATCGCTCCCATTGAACCGGCGCGGCGTCCCTGAAAATCAGAGCCGATGGCCTGAGCGGCATCTTCGATCACGGGCAGGTTATGTTTCGCGGCAACGTCCAGAATCACATCCATGCGCGCGGATTGACCGTACAGATGAACCGGCAGAATCGCTTTGGTTTTCGGAGTGATGGCACGTTCGATCAGCTCAACGTTCAGGTTGAAATCATCGTACACGATGTCCACGAACACGGGCCGAGCGCCCACTCGTGTAATCGCGCTGGCTGTGGCGAAAAAGGTGTACGCCGTGGTGATGACTTCATCGCCTTCGCCAATTCCCAACGCCATCAACGCCATCAACAACGCGTCCGATCCCGAAGCGCAGCCGATGGCATGTTTGACGCGGCAGTAATCCGCGACTTCGCGTTCGAAGTCAGCGACATCTGCGCTCATGATGAACTGTTGAGAGTCAAAAACGCGCGTCACCGTCGCCATCATTTCTTCACGGATGGTTTGATGCTGCGCAACCAAATCAAGCAAAGGTACTTTCATCGTTAAAATTCTTCTTTCGGACTTTTTGGTGCAACTGTGAGAGCCAGAACAAATAAGAATAGTAGAGCATTAGCCGCGATCTGCAAGTTGAAATCCAGCAGGCTATGAACAGCAATCCCCAGCAATGCGACGTACCCGCCAAGCAGCAGCGCGCGATCATTGCTTCGCGCTCGTTCCAGTTGCTGAAACTGCCGGCGAGCGATACGAAACAGTTCAAACAAAAACCACAAGCCGATCAATCCGCCAATCAAGCCAGCGTCTGAAAGCAGTTGCAGATAATCGTTGTGCGCTTGTTCCAGCCGCTCATTTTTCACAGATGAACGGCCATAGGCCGGATAAGCTGTCGGAAAAGCGCCGAGCCCTACTCCGGTCAACGGATGATCCAAAAACATTTTCCAGGCTCCGCTCCAATATTCGGTTCGCGTCACCAGCGAGTATTCGCCCGCCCCTTGCCGCAACAGACTGAATCGTTTGGCCAACGGTTCGTAACCAATCCACAACACCAACAACAACACTGCCGCCAAAGCACCGCCCGCAATCAACTTGTTCCCTGCCAGGCTGATGTCATCGTTCAATCCGCGCCGCTGTGCCCAAACGGTAACCAACATCAACGCAAGCAACTCAATGCCCAAAGCCAAAATGCCTCCGCGCGAACCGGAAAACACCAAAGCGACGGCCATCATTACGACGCTGACAAGCCAGATCAGGCGCTGTTCAAATTTGATCCGCGCAAACAATAAATAAGCCAGTGACAAAGGAAGCAGCAATTCAACCAAACCAGCAAAGTGGTTGTAATTTCCATACGGCCCATACGGCGCAATGTATGGCGAAACCGGTCGCACCCAGTACATCTTGCCGTTGTACGTCAGCCGCTGAAGGATGGCGAACAGCGAAACCACAAACCCGAAAACCGCCAAGGCAACTAACACCTTTTTTCGCCGTTCAGAACTTCGCAATGTATGAAGCGCAGCGATTAAATAAATCGCCAAGGCTAGAAGCTTAATCGCAGCCTCTTTCGTTGCGTAATGATCCAGCGAAAGCGAAGGCACAAACGCCTGAATGAATGCCAGGACAGTTAGCGCCAGCAACGGCAACGCCAGCCGCCAAAGCCCGAATCCAGATTGCGAATTGAATGTGAAGCGCACCGCCAGCAACACGGCAAGCAACAACGCATTCAGTTCAAACAACGCCAGCGACCAGGGCTCGACCGTGCCGTAAGCCAGCACTGCAAGCATCACCGTCGCCAACAAGTCGGCGAAAATGAAGGTTTCCAGTTTTGAGCTTTTTGCACTCATTGTTGCAATCCGAGTCAGTACCGCGCGCGGTAGCAAGCGGGCAATCTCAGCCAAACGCTCGCTACCGCTCGCGGTACAGACTCAAGATGAAATCATCCAGCCAGAATTCGGCAATGCGAAGACTGTCAACTGTCCTCAGCTGCGGGGCCTGAATCGTCAGCCGCAACCCGCGAGTGGCGGCGGGCACTGAAAACGTGATGAACTGTTCGTTCCAATCCGCCGTGCCGCTCGGCACAACCGAGCGCAAGCTGAATTGCGCCGGATTCAAAGCGTCAGTAATTTCGACAAATGGCGCTTCTGCAGGCGAAGAAGAGATGTTTTTGGTTTTGACGAAATAACTCAACCGATATTCCCGCGAGGATTCGACGGCGATGAGTTGCGAGATTTCGCTGAAGCCTGAATTCATTGTCGCCAGAAACGTCAGGTGCAAGGCATACGAACCTGAATGACTGCCTGAGTTTCCGCGAGTTGCGCGAACTTCGGGATGTGTGCGAATCACCCAATCAAACCCGTCTCCCAAATCAATTTCCGTCGCCAATTGTTCACGCAACGGCACGAGTTCAAATCCCGGATTGGCGATCAAGTTGGCTGCATCGCCAGCGGGAACTCCTTCCAACGAAGAGAATTTCTGCCAGACTTCGCGCGCTTCGCTGAACCGATTTTGGGATTGCAGTTCGCGCGTTAATTGAGCGATCAAATTCCGATAAGGGCTGGAAGCTTCGACAGGCAAACGCCTCCAGATTTCCAACGCTTGATCCAGCGCATCACGGCCCGAAAGAAATTCAGCCAGATAGGCTTGCGCGGCGGAATCCGTGGGCGTGACGCGACGCAATGCTTCCAGATTCATCCCCAGCGCACCGGCAATTGCGTTGTAAGCGTTGAGCGTCACCAATCGGTCTGGGGGCGGAGCGGCGTTGCCATAAAGCGAGCCGGACAAAGCGACGGCTTCTCGAAAATCGTTGAGCGCTGATTCAGTCTTCCCTGATCGCAACCTCAGATTGGCCAGCGCCCAGCGCGGCTCGAAATATCGTGGAGCGAGCGCGACCGAACGCAACATGGAATTTTCGGCTTCTTGCGCCTGGCCGTTCGCATCATAGGCTTTGCCAAGTTCCAACTGGTATCGGTAATCATTCGGCGAAAGTTCCACAGCTCGGCGCAAATCAGAAATGGCGTCGGCAATTCGCGGCATATCGGATTGGCTGAGCAGCAACCGGCCTCGCGCAGCAAATACTTCGGCATTATTCGCGGCATAGCCAACGGCAAGGTCGCGGCTTTCCACGCTCTGGCCATAAGTGATCAGTGCGCTGGCAATAAAGTTGTTGATGATGAAATTGCCTGCCCACACCGCGAGAGCCACAACGGCAATGAGCAAAGGAAGGCGTTTGGACATAAATCAAACAAAGAAAGACAAAAGGCAAATCTCAAAACAAAAGTGGCCTTTTTCCACTTTTGGGCTTTTGAGATTTGCCTTTTGCCCGTTTTGATGTTCACGAATTCGTTTCTTCGTGACTGTGGTAGTAAGCGTACTTGTAATTGTAATAGTAGCTCTCAGTGTTCAGATCAATGCAGTTCAGAACCACGCCGAAGATTTTGGCGTTCACATCCGCCAACGCTTGTTTAGCTCGCTGAACGGCTTCGCGTGGGGTGTGGTTGCTCTTCACAACAATCACTACGCCATCCACATGCGGAGAAATAATTAGCGCATCCGTGACGTGAATCACCGGAGGCGAATCAATGATTATGTGATCGAAACGCTCCTGAAGTTCCGCCACCAGATAGCGCATCTTGACGGAACTCAGCAGTTCCGACGGGTTCGGCGGCACTGGACCGGCGGGCATCACGAACAGATTCGGAATGTCGTGCTGGATCATCACCTTGTCCACTGACACGTCGCGCGACAAATACGTCGAAAGCCCGACGTCGTTTTTCGTGCTCAAAATTTTGTGGCAGCGTGGCCGACGCATATCGGCGTCGAGCACCAAAACGCGGGCTCCGGTTTGCGCTAGCGAAATCGCCGTGTTGGCAACGATGGTCGTTTTGCCTTCCGCCGGATGACTGCTGGTGATGAGCATCGTTCGCGGCGCATGTTCAGCTGACGAAAGCAGCAATGAAGTTCTGAGCGCGCGATAACTTTCTGCAAACGACGACAATGGATCATGCCCAGAGAGCAATTCGTTGCTGACTGTGGTTAGCGCAGTGCTCTTCTTGCCTTTGCCATTTCCATTGCTGGCCGCGCTAATGCCCAGCATTTTGTTCTTCGCCAGGCTTTGCAATGATGGGATGCCACCCAACGACGGCAGTTGAACAATGCGTTCAACATCTTCTGCCGTGTTAATGGTGTTGTTCAAATACTCCATGAAAAACGCCAAGCCCACGCCAAGTGCCAAGCCGATCAACAGGCTCAACCCAATATTCAGAACTTTGTTGGGTTTGACCGGAACAATCGGGATTTCGGCTTGTTGAACCTGGCGAATGTTCGACGGGCGGAAATCAATTTCCACTTCCGCCTGACGCAATCGCCCCTGCAAGTCCTCGTAATTCTTTCGATTGGTTTCAATCTTTTGTTTGAGCAGGTTCAATTCAGAGGTTTCGCGGTTTTGCTGAATGGCTTCGTTTTTCGACTGACCGAACGAGGCAATCAAATCCTCTTCACGTCTTTTGGCTACCTGATATTGCGTCTCAATGTTTTTGACGATCTTGGCCTTCTGCTCTGCAACTTGTGTTTCCAGTTGCTTGACCTGCTCCTGAACCTGTTTGACCGCAGGATAAGTCGGTTGGTATTTGGCCAGCAGGTTCGCCAATTCTTGTTTTTGTTTGCTCAATTCACGCGACAAATTTTGAACTGTTCCGTCGGTAATAACCTGAGGCAATTCGTCGGCAGGAACTTCCTTGCTGCGATTGTAGATGGCTTCGGCCAGGCGTCGTTCGTTTTGCAACTCCACCAATTGACGATTCAATTCTGCCGTGCGTTCGATGGTAATGTTTCCTTTATCTTCAATTCCGATGATGCGATGAGCCGCCAGGTATTGTTGTTGCTCAGCTTCAGCATCACGCAAAGCGGTTTCCGCCTCCTGAACACGCTTGGCCAAAAATTCTTTCGCGCTGCTAACGCCCTGCAGACGGCTTTCCATAGACCAAGTGATAAATTCAGAAGCAGCGGCGTTCGTGACTTCAGCCGACAGTTTCGGGTTGTAAGCGTCAAAGGTAAGTGAAACGACTTTGGTCTGACGGCCAACCGAAACTCCGTAGCGCGCCTGAAACGCATTTACCAGCCGAACTTCGCGCTCGTTTTCAGACAGCTTGTCGGCATTCTTGAGCTTGAACTCTTCGTTTTCCGCAAGGTTCAGTTTTTGAATCACGCGACGAGCCAGGTCGCGGCTGTTTAGATTGTCTATTTGCGTCTGCATGAAGTAGGGATTGAAGACGCTGGCGCTTTCCATTTCCAAAATCTGCCGCCCTTGTGCAACACGCTCCGTTTCGCGCCCGACTTCCAGTTTTGCTTCGGCGCGATAAACCGGCTTGGTCAACATCGTGCCAATCGTCACGATGGTCACCAGCACAACCAAGGTCGCCAATACAATCCATTTATGGCGGCGAATTATGCGGAAATATTCGCGGACAGAGTTCTTTTCAACATCAACGGCAGGATAACGGCTATACGCAGGATAGCCCCCAACTTTACGGACTTCTCTTCCCAATTCTTTGTTAGATTGGGGGATATTGGTGAGAGCGGTTTGGTTGTCGTCGTAGTTGTTCATTCAGGTATGAGTTTTAGCCTATCTAAAAATTCCCCAGCCTAACGCGCTGGACAAACCACCAGCAAAAGCTTGGATCAAAGAGCGAGTCTGTTTGCCGCGATTGGATTCCGGCACCATCACCACATCATAAGGTTGCAGCACGACATCTTTGGCAGCATCTTTTTCTATGTCAGCAAAATTGATTACTGTTTCGGTCGCAGCATTCTGATCCGGTCCATTGGAACGAACCAAATGAACTTCTTTCTTTTTGGCATCCTGAGACATGCCTCCTGCCAAAGCAATCGCTGCCGTTAACTTGATTGGCTCTTTCAGCGGAAACGCGCCGGGTTTGTTTACTCCGTTGCCAGTTACATAAACGACTCCGGCTTCCGGAACGTTAATCATATCCCCATCCCGCAACACTCTGTTCAGCTCTGGTTTGCGGACTAAGTCGTTAAGAGCGATAATTTCCAAGCTTTCTACAGGACGAAATCGCACCAGTTGAATCACATTTCCGGCCTTATCGGTCAATCCGCCAGCTTCGCTGATCAAATCGTAAATGCGCATTTCACGGTTCAACGACATCTGTTTGGGCTTATTGACCGCTCCGGCGATGGACACTTTCTGCGCATTATATTCTTCGATAAAGATCGTCACCTGCGGTTCTTTCAGAATTACATTGAATTCTTTCCGCAAAAGCTCAGTGACTTGCTGCTCTGTCAGTCCCGCAACCTTAATGCTGTGATCAATATACAAAAGCTCAATTGTGCCTTCCTGGGAAACTTTGACTTTTACACTTTTCAGATCAGCTTCGCCCGCAACAGTAATGATTAGAACATCACCTGACCCAATTCGATAGTCACGATTTGAACGGTTTGAATTGCCTGAAGAAACCTGTTCTTGGTGAGCCAATGCAGGCGAAGCGATGGACCCAAGTAAGAGGCAAAACACTATTACGTGAAGTGAAAAAGAAAGATTACGATGAGTCATTGCGGTAAGACCTAATTGAGACTCGCGACCAATTCGGTGAGGGTGGGCAGCGGTACGAATCCAGCAAAAGTCAGAGGAGCGTTCTAAATTTTTCAAGCCATTATCGAAACAATGCGCCGGAACCATTCGATTACCGAGTGACTCCGGCGCACTGCCAGTTTGCCAGTTGAACTGACAGCATTGCCGTCAGTCTCGCTGAAGACTGAAGTTGTATTACGGACGGAATCCGCTCACAACAATTGAACTCGGTGTCACATTATCTGACTGCGAAGCGGCCACAATACCTGCGACTGCGCCACCGACACCGGCGATGATCAGAGCAGCTATCGCGCCTGGGCTCAAGCTCTGTCCTTGGCTGGCAGTCGAGAGGCGGGCACAACGAGGAGCAGCTTGTGAGCCAACCGAAACTTCACTGCCAGCAGCGACATACTCAACTTTGCTTCCCGAAGCAACTTTGGCATCACTGCGACTGGCGGCCACACGAGTGTTACCACAAGTCACATCAACCGTCAGGCTGGAAGCATTTTTGCCATCAGCGGTTACAACGCCTTCTGAAGTGGCAACATTAATCGTCACTCCAGCAGGTGTGCTGACTACGGCGCGGCCAGCGGCCAAATTGCCACCAACTCTGCCATCAATGAAGCTGATCGTCATTTCCGACTCAGGGCCGAGTTGAACACGTCCCATTTTGCCAAGATTGACCGTCGCCATCCCATTGCGCGCCGTTTTAATCTTGCTTTCGCTAAATACCGTCGCGCCAGAAATCGCCGAAGTGCCATTGATCGTGACACTACCAGTCACAGACAATTCACCTGCAGCCTTCGCTGCGGTTTGCGCGAAAACCGAAGTTGTCACCAACGAATAGAAGCTGCTGACGGTCATCATCACTGCAACAGTCAACGCCTTCCGAAACATAGTTGGCTTACGCATTGTGGTTCCTCCCGTGAACTTTATGTTTCAATGTTTCTTTCCCTATCCTGAGCCACATCGCCCCAAGTTTAGAGAGAGATTTTAACTTGATTACTAGAACATCTAATCGAGCCAGAACTGACTCAATTTGGAATTGCAGCTTAACTTAAACCTACCGTACCCGGCAAGAACTTTTCAGGCTTAAATTCTTGCTGCAACTTACAATTTATAATCGAGGATCGAAAGCGGGCTAAGTTTTACCCGAAACAGATAGTTCCGTCAACTCTGTTCCCTTCTTAATAGAATATCGAACCGACGGTTAAGTCGCGTAATCTTTCCCGTGGCCACTGAAAAAGCTAAGCCCCGCACGGTCGAATTGATCATCCGGGGCCTTAAAATTTGCGTGGGGCTGGCGAAACGATTTATTCCTCTTCGTCGAGCAATCCTTTTTCAGCCAATTCCTGGCAACTAATGCAATAACGAACCCAAGGCAGAGCTTCAAGCCGTTTCGGCAATATTTCGTTTCCACAATTAGTGCAAACGCCATATTCCTCATCTTCGATGCGCTGAAGCGCCTCTTCAATCTGAGTCAGGATCAAGCGATCATTTGTTGACTGACTGAAAAGCAATTCCTTGGTATATGAATTGGAAGCTTTATCGGCAGGATCCTGCGTCGCCTCAATATCGGCTTCGCGTCCGTAATCTTCGGTGCGACCTACAACGCCGAGCAGCGAATTGCGCTCAGCAACCAAACGATCTTGATAAACTTTCAGTTTCTTTTTGTCCATCCACTCTTCTCCCAAACTTCAAGAGTCAGCATTTTTGAAGTCGGCGATTAAACTTCAGAATTTGTGATAAGGCAAGCCAGCCAAGATCGTGAACGAGCGATAAACCTGCTCAGTCAAAATCACTCTGGCCAACTCATGTGTCAAGGTCATGCGTGACAGAGAAATTTGCACATCGGCCCGCTTTCTGACGTCGCTGCTGACCCCTGCAAAACCACCAATAACAAATGCCAGCCGCTTGGTGCTGTTGCGCTGACAGGTACTGAGTAGCTCTGCCAATTCCAGCGAAGTCTTTTCGTGGCCATGTTCGTCCAGTAGAACCACGAAATCGTCTTTTTCAATCGCCCCCAAAAGCTTTACGCTTTCCGCAGCAATCACTCTTAGCTCGTCACCGCTGTGTTGTTCTTTCAGCTCGCTTACGTCAACCTGGGAAAAACGTTTGATTCGATCCAGATAATCATTTACCAACGCGGCACAATGCCGCTCCTTGGTTTTGCCGATCCAGACAAAATGCAACTTCAAACGTCAACTCTTTCAGCGTCCCGCCACAATCGCTCAAGGTCGTAAAATTGGCGTGATTTTTCAGTAAAGACATGCACTACAAAAATCCCGTAATCAACAAGGATCCATTCACCTGTGTTGTACCCTTCCGTATGAAGTGGACGCACCTTCAATGTCTTCAATTGATCAACCACTTCGTCAGCAATTGTTTGCGTCTGCTTGGTCGAACTGCCAGAACAAATAATAAAGTAATCCGTAAATTCCGTGATTGCGGACAATCGTAGCACTACAATGTCCGACGCCTTCTTTTCGTCAGCGCTTTGAACAGCAAGCTTCACTTGTTCAAAGATCGCTTGGTCTTCAGACGACATCGGTGCCGGAAGCTTCTCCACTTTTTCTTCTACAATTGTTGTCATTAACTGTAATTATTTTCGATAAAGCTGATATTTTTTTATGTATGCAGCGACAAGAGGAGGGACAAATGTTTCAATTGATTGGTTTTGCCGCACAGCATCTCGGATCTCTGTCGCCGAAATATCCATCGTCACGTAATCAGTCAGGTAAACGTGCGATGATTTGAAATTCTCACTCGAAGGAACCAATCCGCCTCGCAAATCAACGCAAGCCGTTTGCAGATTCGGGCTTAGATGAGAGGCAATATTTTCATCGCTCTTATAGCCCGGTCTAACAGCAACAATGACGTCGAATTCAGTCAATAACCGTTCGTGCTCACGCCACGCAGTCACGTCTTGAAACGAATCAGCTCCCATCACAAAGAACAATTGGGCATTTGCAGTCTCGGTTTTCAATCTGCCAAGCGTTTCAATCGTATAAGGCCGCTGTGGAGACTCAAGCTCGACAGTAGAGACAAGCATTCGAGACTGATCTGCTGTTGCCAGCGTCAACATCGCCAGTCGGTGAAAAGGAGACAGAATATCGTGACTGCGCTTGTGCGGCGGAATTAACGCTGGAACAAAAAGCAGGCGATCCATTGCGAAGGCGCTCAAGAGAGTCTCAGCCACTTTCAGATGACCGTAATGAATCGGATCAAACGTGCCACCGTAAACTGCTATTCGCTGCCGCAATCGCACCTCACTCAATATTTCCGGGATGCAGGCTTTCTGATTGTTCAGCAGAATCTTCTCGTTTGAACTCGTCCAGCCGTCGTTCAATTGCGCGTAACAAATCTTTCAGCCCTTTTCCGGACGCAGCAGAAATTGCCAAAAATTCCAGGCCTTGCTGCTCACAGAACTGCTGAAACTCTTTCAACCTACTGTCGTCGTCCAACGCGTCAAGCTTCGTGGCGACAATAATTTTGGGCTTCTTTGCAACCTCGCGACTGTAAGCTTCAAGTTCAGTAGCAACTGTTTGGTAATCTCGGATTGGGTCACTTGCCATCCCTGAAACATCAACCAAATGCACCAGTAACTTCGTTCTTTCAATGTGACGCAAAAAACGGTCACCAAGCCCTGCACCAGTGTGGGCACCTTCTATTAACCCTGGAATATCGGCAACAACAAACGTTTTGAAGTCGCCTAAATCTACTACGCCAAGGTTGGGCTCAAGTGTCGTAAAAGGATAATCCGCAATTTTGGGACGCGCCGCCGAAATCCTTGAAATCAAGGTTGATTTTCCAGCGTTCGGCAATCCAACCAATCCAACATCAGCAATCAGCTTGAGTTCAAGAACTAGCCAACGCTCTCCCCCGAGCCTGCCCTCTTCGTGATAACGCGGTGCCCGATTTGTTGGCGTAGCGAACTGCGCATTACCACGCCCTCCGCGTCCGCCTGAAACAGCCAGAACTCGCTGGCCTGGTTCAGTAAAGTCGCAAATCAGCTCACCAGTTAATTCGTCAGTCACTAAAGTTCCCACAGGAACTTTAATAACAATGTCTTTGGCATCAGCGCCGTGCCGCTTGCTACCTTCACCGTGACGCCCTCTATCCGCAACGTGCTCAGGGTTATAGCGAAAATGAAGCAACGTGTTCAGCCCTTCAGTTGATTCAATGAAGACAGAGCCGCCTCTTCCCCCATCACCACCTGAAGGCCCTCCACGTGGAACGAACTTTTCGCGGCGGAATGCCATACAGCCATTGCCGCCATCCCCGCCTCGCACGTGAATTCTCGCGCGATCAATAAACATTTAGTGGCCGTTAACAGGTAGTCGGTGATTGGCTCGAATATCGCCAATCACCGTTGACCTACCGTAAACCGTCATTTTCCTACTCAGTAGGGTAAATACTGATGAATCGGCCTTGGCGACCTTTGTCTTCAAAAGTCACGATGCCAGTAATCTTGGCAAACAGCGTATCATCGCTGCCAATGCCAACATTGGTGCCAGGCTTGAATATGGTTCCGCGTTGACGAACCAGAATCGAACCACCAGAAACCAACTGGCCGCCGAACCGCTTAACCCCCAGCCGCTGTGCATTGGAATCGCGCCCGTTACGCGAACTGCCTACCCCTTTTTTATGTGCCATTGTTAAAAACTCCTTCTTTGAAGTTAAGCCACAGATTCGATTTTAACTTCGGTAAATCCCTGGCGATGCCCTTTGGTCTTCTTGAAATGCTTGCGGCGCTTGAATTTGAAGACAATGATCTTCGGGCCGCGTCCATGTTTGACTACGGTGCCTGTAACACTAGCACCCGAAAGTGTTGGATTGCCAATGCGAACGCCGTTGTCGTCTCCAGCAGTCAAAACTTCAAACTCGACTGCATCGCCAGCATTTTTATCGGCGATGGAAGGCACTCTAACGACTTCACCTGGGCTAACACGGAACTGTTTTCCGCCCGTGCGGATAATTGCGTATGCCACTGTTGTAACTCCTCCGATTATTCGTCTGATGGAAAGTCGCGGATTATAGGAGCCGATCGCAAAAAGTTCAACCACAACAATTTTTGAGCCGTAAGCTATTCGCAAAATCGGTAAATTATTTTGGGCCAGATGGAATAATTCAGGACTTAAGGGCGATACATTTAACGGATGCAATAGAACGACAGACAAGGCAAGGGGATCAAAGATTTGATCCGAAGCAAAGAATTAGACCAGCAAAAGTTGGATTCATTTGAGACGCAGGCACTCGGCTATGCCGATCAGCTTTATCGCGTCGCGCTACGACTTTGCCGAAATCGAGAAAAAGCTGAAGATTTGGTGCAGGAAACTTTCCTGCAAGCCTGGAGATCATTTCATAGGTTTGAATTGGGTACGAACCTTCGCGCGTGGCTGTACAAAATCATGTTTAACGTTCATTACAGCAATCAACGGCGAGACAGGCTTCAACTGATCCCGACCGAAGAGACAATCGCTGAAACGCTGGCTTACGACCCTCCGACTCCACAGCATTTAACGGAGGAAGAAATCTTGGCTGCTCTGGAAAAACTGCCGCGCGATTTTCAGATTCCCATTCTGCTTGCTGATGTCGAAGAGCTTTCTTACAGGGAAATTGCAGACGTGTTGGAAATCCCGATTGGAACAGTGATGTCTCGATTGCACCGTGGGAGGAAAATTTTGAGAACTGACTTGGTGAAATACGCCCGCGAAGCCGGATACAAACTTTCAAGCTGAAGGGGTAAGCAGTCCCAACGACTGAAATTTTATGGATTGCCGAAATTATAAAGAATTGCTCGACTCATACCTCTGCCAAGAATTGGCGGTCGAGACCAATCATCAAATGCTCAATCATGCTGAGTATTGCCCAAAGTGTCGCGCTGAGATGGCTTCGCGGCGAAACATGCGCGATGCGCTACGTCGTGCCTGCTTCAAGGAATGTTTGAGTCAAACCGCTCTTGATCGCATGCGCGCGCAATTGCACGCCGAGGCTTTTTCGCTGGAATCTTCTCAGAAAACGAACGCTCCAAATTGGCTGGAAAAACTTTTCTCCCCTCGAATTTTGGTTCCGGTGTTCTCTGTAATTGTTGTTCTAGCAATCGGCATTTCGGTGTATTTAAAAACCTCTTCTTCACAAAGCAAGGCGTCTCCACTTAGCGAGCTTTTACTGACAGAAGCTGCAAGCGACCATCAGAAATGCGCGACGCATTTCGCTTTATCAACAGAAGTCGCTTTCATGCCTGATTCTGCTGAAAAATACGATGAAGTTTATCGGGGATTAGACCTTGTCGCGAAATCGGGAGCATCCGGCTTAACCTTGCGCTCGGCTCATGTCTGCAAGCCTGACAATAGGCAATTTGCTCATTTGGTATACACCCGCGGAAAGAATCTGATTTCTCTGTTAGTAACCAAACGCGACGGCAAGTCATTGCAAACCGGCGAATTGACTCCTCTTGGCACTGAATTGGCAGAATTGGAAGAATCAACCAATGGAGCACTTTCAATTGGGGCGCGCCAAACGTCAAAACATATTGTTTTGGTCATTTCCGACTTGCCCCAACCTGAGAATGAAAAGTTGGCTAAAACCCTGGCGTTGCCGGTGGTTGAACATATTAGCCGGATCGACAGACTGACGGCGCACGCGTTGAACCTCAAACATCAGAATATAATTGCGAGTATGAGAAGGAGGGAAATGAAATGATTGCGATATCAACCAATCTAGCAGTTAATTTCTGTCAAAGTGAACAGGCTTGGCAAACAACATTTCCAAATCTGCTCAATTTACCGCATATAGAAAAAACGTTTTGGCGAGGGATGTCCATTTACTCGCTCGAAGATCCTGCGACGCACCTTTATGTTGTGCTGAAAGGCAGGGTAAAAATCCTGAGAACCTCTCCTGAAGGGGAGCAAAAGATCGTTTCCATTCGATATGGCGGAGACATTTTTGGCGAATTGGCCCTGGCTTGCGGCTCCTCTGGCGCTCGCAGGAGCGAGGAAGCCGTTGCCCTGGACACAACCCGTGTAGCCTTGGTCAGGATCGGCGACTTTTGGAACGTAGCGAAGCGAGACTCGACTTTAATGCAAAATGCGATGCAGTACATTACCCGTCAATTGGCTGGCGCTTACCGGCAAATCGAATCGCTTGTTTTTGAAAATAACCACACCCGGTTGGCTCGCGCATTACTGGATTTAGCGGTTGATGCCACACGCAACGGAGAGATGAGCGTTCGGCTCACACACGAAGAGTTGGCGGAATTGATTGGCTCAACCCGCGAAGTGGTCACCGGAATGATGATTGAGTTTCGCCAACGCGGGTTGATTAACTACAAACGTGGCAACATAAGTCCCAATGTAACCGAGTTGACTAGATTCCTTCGCAATGAAAATATTTCTGCGGCTTAACTGGGGTCATGGGGACTGACATTACAGGCGGAGAGGTTTTCAGAATAAGCCCCCCCTCTGCCCGCACGCCTAGACGACTTATTCCCAGCCGACTTTTGCCTTGCCTCGCCCTATCTCTCGCGCTACAATCCATTTCCGGTTAGTAAGTTGAGTGTTTTCAATTACAACCTTTGATCAGGGCATTGAATGCATCAGTTTTCGGATAGTCAGAAACGGTTCTTTAACTCATTCTTTAGGTCTTAAATTAAGACGCTGTTTTTATATATAACTTTTGAACAACCCCCGTGATGGCTTTGGCGTCTTTGATGACAAAAATAACAATCCGGCCAACCTTCCTGTGCTCGACAGCAGAAACCGTGAGCTTCGCAGTTGATCCGCAATCTGACCTTTTGATGTCAGACTAAGCGCCGATCTTAAGCTTTGGCCGTGCGATTCGTGCCCCCTAACCAATCAATTGTGGGAGTAAGGATATGAAAGTCATTTGTCCGAAATGCCAATTCGAGAATCAAGCGGATTCTACGCGTGTCGTGTGCGCCAGATGTGCAACGATCATTGAATTTAAATCAGATCAAGGCCCAGGGCTTGAAGCGAATGGCAAGCGACAAACAGCCCGATTGCCATTTGTGGGGAATGTTGGCAACAGCCAACCCCTTAGTCCGCCGCCAGCCACTCCCAATCGAGACGTTTACGCAACACGAATCGGCGATGACTTTGACGATGTGCTTGATATTCCGCGACAAACTCAACCGGGCAATGAGCCAACTACAAAATTTGAGGACGTCTTCGCCATGCCGAATTATGAGGCACCCACTCCTTCTTACGATCTTAAGGCGCAGGAGAAAAAACCGCCGACAGCCCCTATCGAAGGCTTTCCCTCCGGCTCAACAAGACAGCGGTCAACACAAGATTATGAGGAAGCTCCAGAACCGGAATTTATGGGCTGGCCTGTGCTGCCGGAAAATGGCGATTACGAGCAAGATCAAGCCAACGGGTTTTCAGCGAATCGCGGCGCCCTGTTGCTGCGGATTGCAGTGCTCGTTCTGGTTTTCGGCTTACTAAGCGCGTTAGCGTATTACCTTCTGGCCGATAAAATTTCCAAACGGCAAAATGGATTCAATGACCGGATCGCCGAAAATGGTCAAAGCACTGCGCCGACTTATCCTCCTGCGACTGTTCCCAGCCCCGACGCCAGTCCGCTGAGTTCAAAGTCGTCCACAACTACTTCGCCACAAGAAACGGCCAAGCCGCAGGATCAACCGCAGTCTAGTCAGCCCGCTGCCGCCCAAAAGGATAATTCCAAGCCGGTTGAAATTGTTCCGATGACGGGGAAATCAGGACACTCGTCTCCTCCCAAGTCTGCTCCTCAAGCTGAGGCGCCGACAACGCCTCCCTCGCAGGGCAATTTGACGATTCAGGTTGCTTCCTTTAATGATCAAGGGCAAGCCAACGAGCGCGTTTCGTGGTTTCGATCCAAGGGCGTTGAGGCAAGAAGCGTGAGAGTTGATATTCCAGGCAAAGGAACTTGGCATCGCGTGCAGATAGGTGGTTTCAAATCGCGGGAAGAGGCAGGCAATTATGCCAGTCAGTTAAAGTCCAAAGGCATTTTGCAAGATTTCATTATCACGACCATCGGGAAGTAAACGCAGAGCGTTCTTCACCTTCAAACGAGTGAGAACATCGTAATTCTTAGCAGCGGAAGAGTAGTGCATTGAAAACAGAGATCATCGGTCTTCACAACCAGAGATCACCACAACATCGTCGGCCCAACGATGAAGGCAATGTCATATCCAACCGTAGAATTGCCGATGCCACACAGCTTTATTCAAAAATTGTCGAACGCTATGCTGCACTTTTTGACAGCCCTGCTGCTCGTCTCCGCTTTCTGAATAACACTCTGGCCAGACAACATCAGCGCCAAGAGCAATTGAAAGAATCGCTACACCGTTTTCGATTTCTTGAGAAAACGCCTTTCTACCTATGGATGCTTGAGGCTTGGTTTTACAGTGCCGTAATGGATGAATTGCAATCTGTGATGCCCTTTCTATCGGCCAAAAATCAGCAAGCAATCCAACAACTTCAAATTCCCTTTTCTGCTCGTGCCTACACTTTCATTCATCAAACCCGCCATGCATTTTATGCAGCCGGTGTTTTGACAGCCGGATTAATTCTGTTTGGACTTTATTCACTGGTGAGTTGGTCGGCACGCAACGTCAATTCGTATCTATCCAACAAATATAAAAGCGGGAAATCCATTATCGTCACGCAAGCTGGGCAAACGCCGAATGACTTCACCGTCACGACAGCCAAATATCTGCCCGGCTTTCAGGCAGAAAATGTTTGGTTGGTAGAACGCACTAACGAGTATGAGCGTTACAGTAATGGTTGTCGCATTCTGACCACACACGAGATTGACAATCACCCGCGTGCTTACTTCTTGATCCCACGCGGCTCCGACGCCGAAAGCGGCGAGCTCCGCCACAATCCGATTGGCATCGTCTATCACACGAATGAAGGCGATATGGCGCAGTTTTCCAGCGATAACAACGATTCTATTTTGAAGAATTCACGAGGGGCACTCGGTTACATTCAAGATATAAAAGCCTACAATTACTTGATTGACCGTTACGGCGAAATTTACCGCGTCGTCCGTGATGACCACGCGGCTTATCACGCGGGTCATTCAATTTGGGCAGATGCCAAATACGATTACATAGGCTTGAATGAAAGCTTTTTGGGAGTTTGTTTCGAATCCAAATTCAACAGCGGTTCATCGCTTCAAGAAACGTTGACCGAAGCTCAAATCACTGCCGGCCGAGCGTTGACGAACGTCCTGCGCAGCAAATACAAGATTGCGGATGAAAACTGCACAACTCATGGCTTGGTATCGGTCAATCCAGACAAAATGCTGATCGCGTTTCATCATGATTGGGTTCGCAACTTCCCCTTCGAGGCCATGGGCTTGTCTGATAAGTACAAAGTCGCACCGCCAAACATGGCAGATTATGGCTTCACATACGATGAAGAGATTTTGGACAAACTTGACCGAACCTTGTGGCCCGGCGCAATCGCCGCAGAAGATGAGTTTAACAAACGCGCCGACAAGTCACGCTCCAACGTCGAAGTCCTGAGAAGAAAATTACGAGACCGCTATCTTTCCCAATTGGAAAAAACGCGCAAACTGAGAGCGGATGCAAACGATAAACCAGTTGTTGCATCACAAACGCCTGGTTCGGCGGAATCAGCCGAAACCAGCAACCATAATTGAAAATCTATCCGGCGAATCGGAGGTTCTATCCATACCGTTTCGCTCCCGCATTCAAGCTGCCACCAACGACACGAACCCATAGTGACTCTGAAATATACCGGTCAGACTGCGTTGCGTTGATTCGTGGCAATTGTTTCCCTGAAACCGTCTAATAACGATTTCACGCACTTGATAAAACAAAACGTACCGGAGGAAAAATGGCTGAAGAGAAAAAACCAAATACTGATGAAACCGCTGAAGGCGATGTATCTGCATTGGGCTTGGACGTTGGAACCAGTCGCATCGTGATGGCGGGCGGAGCCAATGGCCACAAGGCAAAAACTCAACTCAACGCCTTTGTTGGAGTTCCCTACTCCAAAATGACCGAAGCCATTCTGCAGCAAAATAAGATGGTTTATCACCGCAATGGCAAAGAGCTATATGTTTTCGGCGCCGATTCGGAGCGATTTGCCAGCTTTTTCAACGCCGTTCCTCGTCGCCCGATGCAACACGGAGTGTTGAATCCGCAGGAACCAATGGGCCAACAAATCATTCAGGCAATTATTGAATCCGTTGTGCCGCGCGCGAAAAAGAATGAGCTGCTCTGCTTCAGCGTTCCCGGTAAAGGAGAAGGCGCCGACACCAATCTGGTTTACCACGAAGCAATCTTGAAAAATTACCTGCAATCGCTTGGTTACGAAGCCAAAGCTATCAACGAAGGGTTGGCGGTTGTTTTCGCCGAATTACAAAACGAAAACTTTACTGGCATAGGGATCAGTTGCGGCGGCGGCATGTGCAACGTTTGCGTTGCGTTTTTGTCTGTTCCCATGCTGACGTTCAGCATACCCATCGCTGGCGATTACATTGATAACAGTGTGGCCTCCGTCGTTGACGAAACCGTTACTCGCGTCCGACTGGTCAAAGAAGAGTCATTGGATTTGTCGCGTCAGCCGAAAGACAAAATCACCAGCGCGTTGCACATTTATTACGAGGAAGTCATCAACACCCTGGTCGAAAAATTGCGCGATGAATTCGAGAACTCGAAGCAACTGCCGAAGCTCGATCGCCCAATGCCGATTGTGCTTTCTGGCGGAACAGCTCGCCCACGCGGCTTTTTGCAAAAGTTCGAAGCGGCGGTCAAAAACGGCGGCTTCCCGGTTCAGATTTCCGATGTGCGAATGGCTAGTGATCCGCTGACTGCCACAGCGCGCGGCTGTTATATCGCAGCAATGTCTGAGATACGTTAACCAACGACCAGGAGACGCGGGCGTCTGGCCTGCCGAAAACGAGGAGCAAAGCTTCCGTTTTCCCTGAGATTCACCCAAAAGGGCAAAGTTAGTTCCGCTGGCTTTGTCCTTTTTCTCATTCAAAAGGTTCATTCAAATGAATGCCCTGTTTCCACCTTACCGCGATGTTACCGTTGGCGCCTTGCTAACCCGGCTAGCCCAATCCATTCCCAACAACGAAGCGCTTGTGTACGCCGACTGCAACTTGCGACTGACCTTTGCCGAACTCGAAGCCGAAGCGCGGTTAATCGCTCGTGGCTTGATGGCTTGCGGAGTTGAGCGCGGCGAACGAGTTGCGTTGTGGGCGACGAATGTTCCCGAATGGGTTGTGCTGCAATTTGCACTGGCCAAAATCGGAGCTGTTCTGGTAACGGTCAACACCAGTTTGCGTGCTCACGAAATGGATTACTTGTTGCGCCAAAGTGAAGCGGCAACCGTCATCACCATCAGCGGATTCAAGGACGTGAATTACGTCAACGTGTTGCGCGAAATTGGCGCAGTCAATGGGAATAAACTACCGGATTTGAAACGCGCATTATTCATCAGCCGGGGCGATGAAAAATGCCCAGCAGACTTGATGCCCTACGAATCCTTGCGCGAACGAGCCGCTGAAATCAGTGAAACGGAACTCAATGCCCACGAAACGTTGGTCGGCCTGGATGATGTCATCAATATGCAATACACGTCTGGGACAACAGGCTTTCCCAAAGGCGTCATGCTCAGCAGCCGCAACATTCTCAACAACGGCTATTGGATGGCTCAAGGCTTGGGTTACTCGCCCGAAGATCGGCTGTGTTTATGCGTGCCGCTGTTTCATTGCTTCGGCTGTGTGATCGGAGTTCTCGGCGCTTACACACACGGAGCCACGCTCTGTCCGATTGAGTTTTTCGACGCGCGAAAAGTTCTGGAAACCGTCGAGCGCGAACGCTGCACTTCGCTTTACGGAGTGCCGACAATGTTTCTGGCTGAAATGGAAGACCCGGAGTTTTCGCGCTTCAATCTTTCAAGTCTCAGAAC
Organism: Blastocatellia bacterium; assembly: GCA_035429885.1. Lineage (GTDB taxonomy): Bacteria > Acidobacteriota > Blastocatellia > RBC074 > RBC074 > RBC074. The sequence continues at coordinate 4,679 of DAOMFR010000097.1, read as the reverse complement.
CGGAGTGATGGCTGGCGCGCTCTGCCCTGAAGCGTTGATGAAACGCGCCATCGCCGAAATGAATCTCAGCGAAATCACGATCATCTACGGCCTGACCGAAGCTTCGCCCGGCATCACACAAACTCGCCGAGACGACACGCTGGAACATCGCACTCAAACCGTCGGCGAAGTCCTTCCCGAGATGGAGGTGAAGATTATTGACCCGACTTCGGGCGAAACGCTGGGCGTAGACCAACATGGCGAGCTTTGCGTGCGCGGCTACAACGTCATGCTCGGTTATTACAACAACCCAGAAGCAACGGCCAAAGCCATTGATGCCGGCGGCTGGCTGCGAACCGGCGATCAAGCGACGCTGGACGCCGAAGGTTACGTTCGCATCACTGGCCGCATCAAAGACCTGATCATTCGCGGCGGAGAAAACATCTCGCCCAAAGAAATCGAAGACTTGCTGCGTCTGCACACGGCGGTTTCTGACGTTTACGTTTACGCCATCAAGAGCGAATTTTTCGGTGAAGAAGTCGGCGCAGCGGTGAAGCTGAAAGCTGGCGAAACGGCAACCGAAGAAGAGTTGAAAGCTTTTTGCCAGGGAAAGATGGCGCGCTTCAAGATTCCGCGTCACTGGCGATTCGTCGGCGATTTTCCGATGACGGCTTCCGGCAAGATTCAAAAATTCAAGCTGCGCGAAACGCACGAACAGGAATTGGGGCTTTAGAAATTGAGGAAGCGATGGAGAGACAGAAGGATGGAGAAATTGGTTGAATCGCTCTCCTTTCCCTCAGTCTCGCCTTCTCTCCATCTCTCTGTCCCTCATTCAGGAATTCAACATGACGACTCAATCAATCACACGCGATCAGTTTCGCTACTGGAAAACGATCGAAGTGCGCTGGGGCGATATGGACGCTCAAGGCCACGTCAACAATACTGTGTACTTCACTTACTGCGAATCAGCGCGCGTTGAATTGCTGCGAAAGATCGGGTTCAAAGGCAAACAAGCCGGACTGAGCGAAGGTCCTACACTGGTTCACGCTTCCTGCGACTTCAAAAAACAGGTGATATACCCAGCCAAGCTCGACGTAGGCATTCGCGTAGACCGAATAGGCGAGCGCAGCTTCAAGATGGTTTACGGCCTCTTCTTTCACGGCACAGACGACATTTCTGCCATTGCCACCAGCGTCAATGCCTGGGCCAATTACGCCGAAAGCCGCTCCGTCATATTGCCCGAAGAGATTCGCTTGGCGCTGGCAAAATATCAGTAAAACGCAGTTTGAGGTCTCACCTGCCCGGCAAGCTGCGAATGTTCGCTAGCTGATGCAATCGCTTATAGTAAATCTCTGAATTGCCATCCCGGTTGTCAAACCAAACAACATGCACTGCGCCTTGCTTCGCAGTTACGGTCGGATGAAGCGAATTACCCGGTGAGTATGTCAATCGTTCATCCGGCATCCAATTCGTTCCAGCATCCGGCGAATGCTTGTAATAAATCTCGGCGTTGCCATCTCGGTAATCGAACCAAACAACATGCAGATCGTTACCCGCCAAAGCGATGGTTGGCCGCATCGAAGGCAGCGGGGCATTTGTCAGCCGCTGAACCGGTTCCCAAGTCTGACCGCCATCGGTCGAGCGTCGGTAATAGACTTCCCATTCAGTCGTCGCCACTGTCAGAGCTTGCTGGAATTCGCGCAGCATCGCTTCCAGTTGCTGCAAGTTCCCGCCATTCTGCCCCCAAACTGGCGCTGCGGCTTGAATCTGTTTGATTTTATCTTGTACGCGAATGCTCAGCGCCTCCTGATAATGGATTTTCGGCAGATCATCCGTCGGACCAGACGTGTAACTCAGCGCCATCAAATTGAGTGCCTCGTTCAGTTTACGATCTTTTTCAAGATAGCTGGCTCCTTGCTGACCCAGGGCTTCAAGCTGTTGCAGGATCATTTGCAACTTCAACACATCTCCTCCCTGAGCAATCCAACGCAAAACCACTGATTGAATCAATTGGAATTTCTCTGCCACTCGGCGCTGCGCTGCAAGTTCAGGATGTGTGACCATTACGCCGACGGGCGCTGGTTCAACGGACAAGTTCAGCAACCGCAGTGCGGCATTCAACTTCTCTTCAGCGTCGAGCGGTTGAATGGGACTATCCTGTTGATCGAACCAAACCAGATGAACAGTTTTGCCCGATGCAACAATCGAAGGCGCCCAGGAATTCGCACGATTATTTGTCAAACGAATGATCGGCTCCCAGGTTTCCCCTCCGTCAGTTGAATGTCGGAAATATTCCTCTTCGTTCCCGTCCTGAATGTCTACCCAAGCGGCGTAAATCTGTTGACCGGAAATGGCAATTGTCGGAACCCAAGAATCGTTGAGAAGCTCAGAAAGCCGATTGGCGACTGCCCAACTTAACCCGGCGTCGGTCGAATGGCTGGTGTAAATTTCCGTTTGCCCTTCCTGGTAACCAGTCCAAATGACTTGAACTGTTTCGCCTTGCGCCGCAATCGAAGCGTGCGCCGAGCTTCCATCACTCGTCAGCGGAAATTCGCCGCTCCACGTCACCCCGCCATCCGACGAAGATTTGAAATAAATATCCAGCCCTTCGTTCCGCGCGTCGTGCCAAACCACATAAACATGATTACCCGAAGCGGCGATGGCCGGATGCTCGCGCCAAGCCGGATCAGTGGAAAGTCGCACATCAGGCTCCCAGCTTTCTCCGCCATCCATCGAACGTTTGTAGTAAATCTGAGAATTGCCATCGCGCTTGTCATACCAGACAACGTGAACTCGACCAACTTCGTCGGCAGCGACGCTCCAAGCAAAGTTATAGCTGAGTTGGGAGTCCGCCGGATCAAACGTCAGTCGGCGATCCGGCGTCCATTGGCTGCGCGCCGGAGCAATCATGCCAGTGTGGGTTTGGCCTTTCGCGGTCTTCGGAAATGCCGACAACGCGCCAATTGCAGCGATGGCGAGAACGATTGCCAGACACACGTATCCATTCCCTCTCATTGAGCGATTCATAGTTCCTCCCTGTTGTTCAATGATTATTTCGCTTTGCTTCGGAGTTCGCGCAGTTTCGATTGCTGCTCAGATGTGAGTTTATTTTTCAGTCGAATCAGAAATGCCAGTTGTGTGCGTTTGATCTCGCGCTCCAGGTTCAACACAGTGTCCAACTGGGCAGTCACCGTCAGTTCGTCTATTCGATCAGGCTTGAGCATCGCGGCAATCTTTTCGACGCCGTCTTCCAGCTTCCACTGCAATTCGGTCAGTTGAGTTTGCGTCTTGCGCGCTTCGACTTTGAAAAAGGTCTTTTGCTCTTCCGTCAAACCCAGCGCCAGTTGGTGCTGCATGATTAACTCTGGCGCAAACAGGTTTTCAGCCAGATCGGGTTGCTGCGCTCGCGCAAACGGAGCAGCCAGCATAAATAACGTAACGATGATCAACGCTTTCAATCTCATTGCTCCTCCATTTCATTTTTCTGCTCGAATTCGAGCGGTTTGATTTCCATCAGCGGCACGCCCAGGCGTGGCACATCATTCAACAAGCGCTGCCTGGAAGTTTTCAGCAAAAAATCCGTCGGCGAACGCCATTGCGAAATCAGGACGTTCATCTGCATTGGCCGCGCCGATGACTTGTGTCGCACAACTTTTGACGGTTTGTCATTTTTCGGCGGAGGAAGTTCTCCGCCGCAGTTAAAAGCCAATTTGCCCGGATGGTTAGCGCCATCAGGCAAAGGCGGCGGCAACAGAATCTGTTCCTGCCTGACAAACAAAAACCAACTGCCCACCAGCAAAACCAACGCCGCCGCAATCGGAGCCGCTGCCCAGCGAAGGCTCAACCAATGACCAGTCTTTCGTTCGCCGCTCGCCGCAACCGTTTCCACCATTCCGGCAAAGCTCGGCGCACTGAGCCTGTCATCTTGTTTCAGTTGCTGAAAAAACTCTTTGGCTTTCCGGTCTTCTATCTCCATCGCTTTCCACTCCTTTCATCAACAATCTCAGCCGCTGTTTTGCTCTGTCGTAATGCGTCCGCGCCGAACCGAGTGAAACGCCCATCACTTCCGCAGCTTCAGCCAACGTCAGGTCGTGGTAAAAAACCAGTTGCAAAACTTCGCGTTGCCGAGCGGGCAAATTTGCCAGAGCTTGCCGAAACAACTGTTGAACTTCCGACCTGTAAATTGCGTCGTCCGGCGAGCTTGCAGCCGTCACCGGCTCGGTTCGATCCAAGTATTTGCCCAACCCGAATCCGCGCAGCCAATGCCGCCTGCGTTCATCCGCGGCCGTCGTGCGAATGACGGCAAACAACCAGGTTCTAAAAGCCGCTTTCCCATCAAACCGCGCCTTGCCTTCCAACACTTTCAGATAAACCGATTGAAGCACGACTTCCGCTTCCGAACGATTGTGCGCGCAACAACTGAGCGCCCAGCCAAAACTCTCGCTGTGATATCGCTCCAGATTTGCTCGCAATTCAGAACTGTCCATTGTGTGCGCTTGCTCGGTTCAATCTGTTTGTCACCGGATTAGTCGCGCGAGATGCCAAAGTATATGACAACCTTTTTCTTTGACTCCGATGGTGGCATCACACAAGTTCCGCCAGCTCAGCCCATCGAGTCATATCACGGTCAAGCTGGTCGTTCAGGGTTTGCACTTCTTCATACAGTTTGGCGACCAGAACATGGTCGCTGCCGTTGGCGG
>DAOMFR010000096.1:20287-27916 GCA_035429885.1 Blastocatellia bacterium | reverse complement strand
AAGCGCCTCCCCCACGGTCGGGCTACTGACACCAGAGGATTTTTCGATGCAAGTTCTGCGAACTCCCGACGAACGATTTGCCAATCTGGCTGGCTATAACTTCGCGCCGCATTACATCGAAGTTAATTATCAAAACACTCCGCTGCGAGTGCATTATCTGGACGAAGGCCCGCGCCCGAATAATCCGGAAGCTGCGCCGGTGTTGCTGATGCACGGCGAACCTTCGTGGTGTTACCTGTACCGGAAGATGATTCCGATTTTGGTGGCGGCCGGGCATCGCGTCATTGCTCCTGACCTGATTGGGTTTGGCCGTTCAGACAAGCTGGCCGCGCGCGAAAATTACACCTACCAATTTCACGTGGATACGATGACGGCGTTTGTCGAATCGCTCGACCTGCAAACCATCACGTTTTTTGGGCAGGATTGGGGCGGATTGATTGGCTTGCGCATTGTGGCGGAAAACCCGGATCGCTTTGCGCGAATCGCCGTCGGCAATACAGGCTTGCCCACCGGTGATCATCCGGCCACCGAAGGCTTTTTGCGTTGGCAGCACTATTCGCAAACGGTCGAAAACTTCCACGTTGGCGGCATTATCAAAGGCGGTTGCGTAACGGAACTCGCGCCGGAGGTGATCGCTGCGTACAACGCGCCGTTTCCCGACGACACCTACAAAGCCGGAGCGCGTCAGTTCCCGCTGCTGGTTCCGACTCGCCCGGATGATCCGGCGGCGGACGCCAATCGAAAGGCTTGGGAAGTGTTGCGGCAATGGCAGAAACCGTTATTGACCACGTTCAGCGACGGAGATGCCGTCACTCGTGGAGGCGAAAAGGTCTTTCAAAAATTGGTTCCCGGCGCAGCCAATCAGCCGCACGTCATCATCGCCGGAGCCGGGCACTTTTTGCAGGAAGACAAAGGCGAGGAGCTGGCCCGAATTCTCGTTGACTTCATCGCGCAAACTTGACGGCGTTCGCGCTTTCAGCCTGTGTTTGCCAAATCGGATTCACGGACTGTTTCACAAATTCCCGCAACGCCAGATATCCATCTTTGAACCGCGCGCGTTGTTCTACGGTCAGCGCGCCTGTTCCCGGCGCAACGTTGCTGACGGAAATGGCGCCGTCCAATTCCATCGCATATTTCACACAAGCAATAGTCTTTTTGACCTGAGTGCCGTTTTCGTCAAAAGCACATATGGATTCAAACCGCTGGCAAATGTCCTGGAAAAGATTCGTCAACTCTTCATCGCCTGCCCAACAGACACGCCAGGCCTTTTGCCATTCACGCGGCATGCAGTTTCCCGGGCCGGAAATAACTCCGATGGGCGGTGTGTCGCTGAGCAAATAATCGCGCCAGCCTTCGCGCAACCGATCCATCAACGTGTGGCTGGGGCGGTAGAGTTCAAAAATCAGCATCGCGTTGCCGATATAAATGCCGAACTCGCCCGGCAATTTATAATGCAACGCCGCGCGTGTGTAATTGCCCAGCACGTGGCGCGGAGCTGACACTTTTAACCCGCGAATCCATGGCAACCGGCTCAAGTGTTTAACGATGTGCGTGCGAATGTGTGGCGGTTGGCCCTCAGCGGCAATGTCCGCGTTGTCATACAAAAACACCGGCAACCCGCTGTTTTGTGATTCCAACAAATCCGTCAGGTCCCGTTGAAAGAATCGAACGATTTCGCTTTCGGGCAAATCTTCAATCGCCAGTGGGGCAATCACGGCTGCATCCGCGCTAAGCTGAATCGCCGCGTCCAGGTTTTCCAAAATTTCCGCACACGTTTTGCCGTTGACGCCCAGCCAGGATTCGACGGGTTGGTAATTAGTGATTGATGTTCGCTGATCAGTCAGGGATTTGTTGATTGAGCGAACTTCGTCAATTTGGATTTCCATGACACGAAGTCGCTCTGGATTGGTCAACCGATTCCATTCGCCGGTCGTGCCGACGCCAAAAATCACATCGGCTCCGCGTCCATTTTGCACCAGATGGCGAAAAATGCGGCGTTGTTCTTGTTCAATGACGCGTCCGGCGTCATCAACCGCCGTAACTGCGGGAACATTCAGCCCGCTTCTAAGTGTGTAGCTCATTCTTCTTTTTCCTACTGATTTCCTTTGCGAAGTACGCACAGAAAGAAACTTTCCGAACCGTGGCGATGAGTAAACGTACGCGCGCCAATCGTTGAGGTCAGCAAAGTCGCAGAATCTTTCCCGCATTCGCTCAAATGTTCGCGAGTAACTTCGCTATATTCGGGATGCTGGCGACGAAACCAGGCAACAACGTCTTCCCCTTCTTCAAGCTCGGTAGAGCAAACCGAATACAGCAACGTGCCGCCGGATTTCAACTGTTCCGAAGCTTTGGTCAACAACTGTTTTTGTAATTCAGCCAGCTCCGCGACTTTGGTTTCATTCATTCGCCATTTGATTTCCGGGTTGCGCTGCAATGTTCCCAATCCCGAACAAGGCGCGTCTAACAAAACCAGGTCGAACGCCTCAGACGCAAACGGCAAATCGCGCGCGGCGTCCAACCGAATTGGGTTGATGTTTTCAACACCCAGTCTGGCGCTCAATTCCTTGATCGTTCGCAATCTGTGCTGGTGAAGATCTGCGGCGACGACCAGGGCTTCCGCCGTCAATTCAGAAGCAATCAGATTCGCTTTGCTGCCGGGTGCGGCGCAAAGGTCCAACACTTTTGCCGCTGGATTTTTGGCCACCACTTGCAAAGCCAGCCGGCCAATCAACTGCGAAGCTTCATCTTGTAAATACACCCAGCCTTGTTGAACCGGATCAGACTTTCCCGACAAGCTTCCGTCTTCCAGAACGTAAGCTTCCGGCGTCAAAGAGGAAGGGCGAAAATTGATTTTGCGCCATTCAAATTCAGCTTTCACTTCTTCGGTGGGTTTTCGTTTGGGATTGAAGCGGAACGAAACACTCGGAACGTCGTTGTTTGCCAAAGCCATTTTTCGTGTGTCGTCTTCTCCAAACCTGGCCAGCCAGCGTTTGACCAGCCAGACCGGATGAGATGTTTCAACACTCAGACGATGCACAAGGCTTTTGCTGCTGGGCAAAATGTTGAATTCAAGCTCGCGCTGAACGCTGCGCAACACGCCATTCACAAGTCCGGCGACTTGGGGTTTGCCGTATTCTTTGACCAGATTGACGGATTCATTGATTGCGGCAAACGCCGGAATGCGTGTCAAATATAGCAACTGATACATGCCCAATCGCAATGCAATGACGGCTTCCAAATCGAGCTTGTCTATTTCCCGGCGAGTGTGGCGTTCAATCAAAAAATCCAACCTGCCTTGCCAGCGCAATACCCCCAGCGTCAGTTCTTGCAATAAAGCGCGGTCTTCGCGCGAAAGCTTGTCGTACCGAGAAGTTGTCAGCAGATTGCTGGCAAACGCTTTTTGCGTAACAACACGCTCCAACACTTCAAAAGCAGCAACGCGGGCCGGAGAAAGAACCGGAAGCTTGGTTTTCATGATCGTGCTGCCTCCACTGGCTTGAATGCGGTTCCAACGAATAGCTTCACACCATTCAGAAAATCGCGCACGGGCATCGGTCGTTTGCCAGCCGGTTGAACTTCGGTCACACGCAACACTGTGCCGCCGCCACAAACAACCGAGAAACTATCTTTTGCCACATCACACACTACGCCGGGTTGAAGTTGATGACTTTCAGGAATTTTCGCCCCAGCAACAATGGCAATCAATTCCACCCGCTGATCACTCAGAAAGGTGTAACAACCCGGAAAGGGCGTAAATCCGCGTTGACGATTGAAGATTTCGGTCGCGGTCAATGTCCAATCCACCTGGCCGTCTTCGCGTTTCAGAATCGGCGCATAAGTCGCTTCATCATGGTTTTGCGGCATCGGCGTGATTTTGCCTTGCTCAAGTTTTGCCAGTGTTTCCACTAACAAGCTAGCGCCGAGTTCGGCCAAGCGCGGCGTCAATTCCGCAGCCGTTTCGTGCGGCCCGATTGCCATTTTCCCCTGCAACAGCGTTGCTCCCGTATCCATGCCAGCGTCCATTTGCATAATCGTCACACCGGTTTCGACTTCGCCGCAAGCAATCGCCCAATTGATGGGAGCGGCTCCGCGATATTTCGGCAATACTGACGAATGCACGTTGATGCACCCCAGCCGTGGAGCGTTCAGCATCCAGTCCGGCAGAATTCGTCCATAAGCCGCAACGATTCCGGCATCGGCTTGTTGAAGTAACGGTTCGATTTCAGCGCGAGCTTCCGCCGTTTTGATTTTGGTGGGTTGATGAACCGGTATATTGCGTTCCGTAGCAAAGACTTTTACCGGCGGCGGCGTGACAATTTGCTTGCGCCCCACCGGACGGTCTGGCTGGGTGAAGACGGCCAAAACGTCGTGCCCCGCTTCGATCAATTTTTTCAGCGAGGGGACGGCAAATTCCGGCGTCCCCATAAAAATGAGTTTCATAAATGCGATGGTTTGATAAGTAAGCTTGAACTAGCTGTGCAGTCTAGGAGTCGGTAGTGAAGCAAGTCAAACTACCAACTGAAAAGCAAAAAAAGCCTCAAGGCAAATTACATTGCCTTGAGGCTCCAAGTTTGAGGATGGTAGTGGTGTTGCCTCGTCAGTAATTCATCAGAACTATTCATCTACAGATTTGAAACTGATCTGTGGAATCAGCGGCAATGCTTTGACCAGTCGCAATGACGGATCTTTCAGCACATCTGCCGCTTCGGTGTTCAGTTCAGATTCACGCAATTCCTTGTACTTGCCATTTGGATACAACAGCAAAAAGACCGGGCCGCTGGTAGGCGCTGCCGGTTTTGGCTTGGCGGCCGGTTTCGGTTTCGCAGCTTTGGCCGCTGCCGGTTTGCTAGCATTTCCGGACGCAGCTTCAGTTGTTGCAGTAGTTTCCGTGGTTGGGGTGTCGAGATTATCTTCAGTCATCGTTTCTTTGACCTCTCCGAAGTTATTATTGGTGATGCGTTTTGGAATTGACTCGCCTTGATCACTGAATTCCGATTCGCCGCGAGCCGTTGAAATGCCATCGGATTGTAAGTGAGCAATCGGCGTTTTGGAAACTATGGCAACCCGCTTCTTTTTCGAACGAGAGGTAAAAACCATTGTTTGCGGATCGAAGGCTCGACCCGATTTTTTCGATGCTTGCGTCAACTGCTCAGCAATTGCATCCGTTCCGGGTTCGGTGTTTAGTGCGGTATGCCAGTCTTTGCAATCGCGTCGGAATTTGCACGTCCAGTAACAAACCTCCACAGCTTTCTGACAACTGAATCGTTTGCAGGCGATCTGCATACCGGCACCTCGCTTGGGAAACTAAAATGGAATTTCGTCTTCTTCGATGCTGACCAGCGGGCGGCTGGAAGCGCGTTTGGATTTCGCGGCTTTGGTAGTCGTGGCCACGGTTGGTTTCGATCTCTGATTTTCAACTTCGATTCGATTTTCGACGCTGCTGATTTGCGATGGAGCAAATTCGTTCCGACTGCCAAGAAACTGAATATCCGTCGCCGTGATTTCCGGACTGATGCGCGGATTGCCTTCACGGTCGGCGTATTCTTCCAGTCGCAATCGCCCTTCGACATAAACCTGACGACCTTTGCCAAGATATTCATTGGCCAATTCAGCTTGGCGTCCCCAAACTGTCACTCGAAACCAAGTGGTATGTTCTTCCGCTTCTTCACCGTTGGCTCCGCGACGTCGTTCACTGGTCGCGACAGACATTTTGCAAACTGCCGTTCCCTGCGGGGTATAGCGCAATTCCGGATCGCGTCCCAAATATCCCACAACCGTGATTTTGTTGAATGACATATCTACAACCCTCCTTCTGTTTCGGCACATTCAACTTGAGAAATTTGCCAAAGCTGAACGCAGTCTAGTGCTCTTCTCATCTTGTGTCAAGAATGAAACACAAACCCCATACATAAAACACAAAAAGAAAATGGCACGAAGAGCAAAAATTGCTGTTCGTGCCATTGGAGATTTCCTGCCGATTCAGGCGATCTCATTCCCATTCGCCAAGCTTGATCTTCTTTTTGATCTTTCTGCCAACCAGTTCCCGCTTCAAAGGGTTTAGATATTCGATGAAGACTTTGCCGTTAATGTGGTCGTTTTCGTGGAGCACGCAACGGGCAGCAAAACCTGAGACTTCAAAGGTGAATTCTTTTCCGTTGAGATCTATTGCCTGTATGGTAACTGTTTCAGGACGCTCGACTTCCAGATAAATGCCCGGAAAACTCAGGCAGCCTTCTTCACCAACAATCTTGCCTTTGGAATCAACGATTTTGGGGTTGATGCAAACAATCCGCTCTTTCGATTCTTTGCCTGCGCTGACGTCCATGACAAAAAGCTGTTTGGATAGCGCAACCTGGGGCGCTGCCAAGCCAACGCCTTTGGCTTCGTACATTGTGTCGAACATATTTCCAATGAACTCAGCCAATTGTCCGTCAATGTTGGTAATGTCTGTTCCGGCTTTTTGCAATACCGGATCGCCATATTTCACGATTGGTAGAATCATCTTCTCTTTCAGTACTCCTTCACCTGTTGTAAGTAGCTTTCGTAATTCCGCCTCATCTCTCGCAGCGAATCGCCACCAAATTTTTCGCGCATGGCGTTGGCTAGCACAATAGCAACCATCGCTTCGCCAATCACTCCCGCAGCCGGAACCGCCGTCACGTCCGAGCGTTCGAAGTCGGCTTCCATCACTTCTTTGGTTTCGATGTGGACGCTGCGAAGCCGTTTTCTGAGCGTGGCAATCGGTTTCAGATAACCGCGAACGCGCAACTCTTCGCCATTGGTCATGCCGCCTTCCAAACCTCCGGCGCGATTCGACATGCGATAAAATGACTGTTTATCTGCATTGTAGCCAATTTCATCGTGCACTTGAGACCCGGGCATCGCTGCATTAGCCACCCCTTCGCCGAGTTCTACTGCTTTGGTGGCGTGGATAGACATCACCGCCTGAGCCAGTTGCCCGTCGAGTTTAGAATTCCAGCTCGTGTGCGAACCCAAGCCCGGCGGACAACCTTTGGCTACGATTTCAAAAATGCCACCAAGCGTGTCGCCTTCTTCGACGCCTGCCTTATCAATGCGGGCAATCATTTCGGCTTCAGCCTGTTTGTCCACACAACGCAACATCGTGTCGTCATAAATGGCTTTGATCTGATCCCAATCGGCTTCACGATTGGCGATGGAAATTTCGCCGAGCTGAATCACGTGGCTGGCCAGTTCAATTCCAAATTCGCGAAGCAATTGTTTGGCGAAAGCTCCTACGGCAACACGCATTGTGGTTTCGCGCGCGCTGGCTCGTTCCAAAATGTCGCGGAGATCGCGCCGGTCGTATTTCATTCCGCCAACCAGGTCGGCGTGGCCGGGGCGCGGACGAATGACTTTGCGGTCGCGCTCCGGCATCTGTTCAGGCCTTTCCGCCGCCATGACTTCCAGCCAATTTTGGAAATCGCGGTTTTCAACCATCAGGGCAATCGGCGAACCGAGCGTTTCTCCGTGACGGACGCCGGTCAGAATCTGCACGGTGTCAGTTTCGATCTTCATGCGACCGCCGCGTCCGTACCCTTGCTGACGCCGCCAGAGTTCGTGGTTGATAAAGTTCTGATCTATCGGCAAACCGGCTGGCAAGCCTTCGAT
>DAOMFR010000096.1:8213-20187 GCA_035429885.1 Blastocatellia bacterium | reverse complement strand
CGCTTTATTTGAATCGCAAACGGCTTACGGCCATAATCTCGCCTCACAATTCAATCATCGACTTCATTTTTCAGAAAAGGAATCCTTAAAGCGAGATGCAGAATTCTCCGTTCGCGCACATCGAACTGGCTCCGCCCGATCCGATCATCGGACTGACCGAAGCTTTCAACAACGATCCCAACCCGGCCAAAGTGAACCTCGGCGTAGGCGTGTATCAGGACGCCAACGGCAAAGTTCCTGTGCTGAACGTGGTCAAGGAAGCCCAAAAACGCTGGCAGGAACAGGAAGCCACCAAGACATATTTCGGCATTGATGGCGTTCCGGCGTACATCAAAGAAGTTCCCAAACTGTTGTTCGGCGCGGATTCGCAAGTCATCGCCGAAGGCCGCGTCGTCACCGTGCAGGGCGTTGGCGGAACCGGCAGTTTGAAAATTGGCGCGGACTTCCTGCGCCGTTTTTTGCCAGATTCGCAACTGTGGATCAGCCGCCCGAGCTGGGAAAATCATCAAATGCTGTTTGAAGCCGCCGGATTCAAGGTCAACAGTTACCCTTACTATGATCCCGAAACCCACGGATTGGATTTCAACGGCATGCTGGAAACGCTAAAAAGTTTGCCCGCGAAAAGTATCGTCGTCTTGCACGCCTGTTGCCACAACCCAACGGGCGTTGATCTGACCAACGACCAATGGCGTTTGGTAGTGGATGTCGTCAAACAGGCCGACTTGGTTCCCTTCCTGGATTTTGCATATCAAGGCTTTGGCGAAGGTCTGGAATCCGATGCTTTCGCCGTGCGCGCGTTTGCGGAATCGGGCGTGCAATGCCTGATCGCCAGTTCGTTTTCCAAATCCTTTGCGCTATACCGCGAACGCGTTGGCGCGATGACGTTTGTGACTGCGAGCGCCGAAGAATCCAAACGCGTGCTGAGCCAGGTCAAACGAGTCATTCGCACCAACTATTCCAGCCCGCCTTCGCACGGTGCTCAAATTGTGGCGATGGTGTTGGCCGACACGGAATTGCGTAAACAATGGGAAGCGGAACTGGCCGAAATGCGTGAGCGCATCTGGCAAATGCGCGGCAAGTTCGTTGAAATGCTCCGCGAAAAAGGCGTCGAGATGGACTTCAGCTTCATCCAGAATCAACGCGGAATGTTTTCTTATTCCGGGCTGTCGCCAGAAGCCGTGAAAGCTCTGCGCGATAAAAAAGGTCTTTACATCGTCGGCAGCGGCCGCATTTGCGTTGCTGCATTGAATGACAACAACATCGGTTACGTCTGCGAAGCGATTGCGGACGTGCTTTAACCTCACTTGAGCACCATGAACAATTCCAAACTTACTCGTCGTGATTTCGTTTCCGCTTCAACAGCTTCCGTGCTGCTGACTGCTGCCAGCGCCAATCGTGTTCTGGGAGCCAACAATCGCTTGCGCGTGGGCGTCATTGGTTGTGGCGGGCTGGCACAGGGCGCACACATTCCTTCGCTAATGAAGATGAAAGACACAGACAACGTCGAAATCGTCGCCGTCTGTGACATCTATCAAAAGCGTCTGGACCAAGCCGCCAAAACCACCGGCGCAAAACCGATCAAAGATTATCGCTCGCTGCTTGACCAAAAAGACATTGATTATGTCGCCATCGTCACGCCGGAACATTGGCACTCGAAGATGACCATTGACGCCGCCGACGCGGGCAAACACATTTACTGCGAAAAACCCATGACGTGGTCTATTGAGCAGGCAAAGATGGTCGTCAAAAAGATTCAGGAATCCAAAGTCAAAATGCAGGTTGGCGTGCAGGGGCTGTCCGACGATTCATACGAAGTCGCGAATCGAATGATCAAAGAAGGAAAAATTGGCCGTCCGATCCAGGCTCAGATTGATTATTCACGCAATCACAAAGGCGATTTCATGATCATGGGCGATGCGGACAAACCGGACACCGACGTGAAACCTGGAGTCAATCTGGATTGGAATGCATTTCTGGGTTCGGCTCCCAAGCGTCCGTTTGACCCGCAGCGATTTTTGCAATGGCGACGATATTGGGATTATTCCAGCGGTATTGCGACCGATTTGTTCGTGCATCGCATCACGCGAATCATTCGCGCACTGGATTTGAAATTCCCTGACCGGGCTGTCGGCATGGGCGGCAAGTGGGAATTCCGCGACAGCGTGGCGGAAGTTCCAGATACCTTCAACATGATGCTGGATTACCCGGAAGGCTTGACGGTGATCGCGATCTCTTCAATGGCAAACGCCGAACCAATTCCGCATGTGATTCGCGGGCATGAAGCGACTCTGGAATTTACCAGAGACGGGTTCGTCATTCGTCCCGAGGGCCGAATGAATAGAGCAGGCGATAAAGAAGTGATCACTCACAAGAAATCTGGCGGCGAAGACATTCTGTTGCATCATCGCAATTTGCAGGATGCGATCCGCAACGGCGCAACCATCAAGACTGATGTGATGACAGGGTATTACGGTGTGGTGGCTGTTCGCATGGCGACTGAAGCCTTCCGCAAAAACAAATACATCAAATGGGACGCCAGACGCGAACGCACGTACGCGGCGTAACGTCAGGCTTCGCTTTTGATTTCAATGGCGACAGATTCTGAAGCAACGCCGTTGAAAATCAGTTCAAGCGTCGTCACGCCCGTTTCGATTTTAGCAGGCAACTGCGCATCAACCTGGTAACTGGCAATGTCGGTTACGAAGCCAACAAAAGTCGGCGAGATCAAATGCTCGCCGACTTTTACTTTTACATTGTCTGTCGTCGCCAGTTCATTCAGCCCTTCGACAAACAAACGCAGCAAAGACTTCGGCCCGCTGGCGTGAATTTCCGCTTGATAATCAAACCCGTTTCTGACCGTGACAATCTTTGGCGCGGCTGGCTGAGCTTCAATCAATTCAACTTCGTAATTCAGCGAGACGTCGCCGCTTTCAAGCTCAACTTTCACAACAACCTTGCCGCTCGCCGTTCCCGCCGGAATTCGAGTTTCAATGTAAGTCAGTTGATCAAACGACGGGCCAAATTGTGCTCGCAACTCTCCATCAAAATGCGGGCGGGGCCTTCCGACATAACGCGGAGTAACAAGCTCTCCACCCAAGTTCACCTTCAAGTTATTCGCATCAACCGATTCCCTGTCCAAACCTGAAACCACCAACGATAACCAGGCATCATCGCCCCCTGTGGGAATTTTTCTGATCGCTGAATTGTCAGCCCGCGCCGAAAACTCAATTCGACAATTCCTCTTCGTGCTTTCTTCGTGTGCCTTCGTGCAAGAAACAGGCTTTCGCGGCTTTCGCATCATCGTCCAGCAAAACATCGTGTCGCCGCCGTAAACGCTGATGAGTTGTGCGCCAAGTTCGCGCGCCAAATTGCGAGCTTCACTTTCGGTAAACGTCGCTCCTGCCCAAGTGTTTTTTTCAGCTTCGGCGTAACTCTGCGCTTCGACGCCGTTGGTGTGAATGCGCAAAATTCCACCGGGTTTAACGGCGCGATAAGCTTCACGAATGTTCGATTCGATCACGGCTTTGCTAGGCACGTGTTGAAACACATAAGCCGAAAACGCCACATCGAAGTAATCATCCAGCAACGCCGCAAAATCCACTCCGCTGGTTTCGTGCAGGTGAACGTTCGACAAATGGCCAAGCCGCTGGCGAGCTTGGCGGATCATTTCGCCGGAAACATCTGTCGAATGAACTTCGCCAAAGATGCTGGCGAGATGTTTGGTCATTCGCCCAATGCCACAACCGATTTCCAGGAACTTCAGTTCACGAGGATCACGCCCTCCGGTCATTAGAACCAGTTCGGGCAGAATCAATGAATTGATCTCGCCCAAGCCCGTCGCATCAAATTCATCTTCGGTCTGATCAAGCCGGACGGTGTTGATGAACCATTTGGAATTTTCCTGTGCGCGCTGGTTCCAATCGCGCTTCATCACATCAACAAAATCGCCAGCCTTTTTCTTTTCGACGGTTTGACTACTCATTCGCTTTTCTGAATCCTTGTTTGCATTCAATCTTTTCGGAGGTATCAATGTTCAAATTGAAATTTATTTGCTGCGCGCTGGCCATCGCCTCAACGTTTGGTCTCGCTCAAGCTCAAAACAAAACCGGTGATGCGCGTAGCGCGGTGCAAAGCTTCTTTTCGCTGCTCAAAACACAAAAGTACACTGAGCTTCACGATTTTCTGCCGTCGCAGCTTCAGAAACAAACGACGCGCGAACAGCTCGCCGAAAGTTTGAAACGGCTCGACCAATTTCTGACCATTCAGCGAATGGAAATTGGCCGCGTCCAACAGCGCGGAGATTATGCCGTCGTCGACACAACGATTTATGGAAACTTGAAGCGAACAATGAATATGAACGGCGAAGAAGTGAAAGAAGGCAGAGTTTCAGTGCAGCAATACTTGTTAAAAGAAGAAGGCCGTTGGCGAATCACCACTGCCGACAACCGCACGCGCGATTTCTTCCTGAAGCGCAACCCCGAATTCAAACAACAGTTCCAACTGACACAACCGCAATTCGCATTGAAGCAAAGCGGCAAGTGGACGCCGCTTGGAAAATGATGAAGTTGGAATGATGAGCGATGAATGGCGATTCGCCGGTTTTCATCATTTAATACCGCCAACGGTTTGTTGCCAGCTCAACGTGCGACGCAACACGCACAACCGTGCGCGGTCGCGTTCATCCAACAATTCATCCAATTGGTCAGCAATGGCGGCCAGCAATTGAAACCCAAAATCCCCGGCATGAGTCGTCACGTGCGAATAATACCCAAGTTGAAGCGCTCCACTTTTGTTCTGATGAAATGCGCGAACTTCTTCAGCAGTCATCGTTTCAACCTGCGAATTGATCGGTAACACTGAACGTGGAACGCCTTGCTGACTTCCGTTTCCGTCCCGCCACCCCAGCAACAAGACACCGATCATCACCCCTTGTTCATTCAAATAATCCGGACTGAAGACTGAATTCAATTCCGGCGGCGTCGAAAGCCGTGGCCCATAATTGCCGAATTCAGGGTTAATCAGCTGCGAATTGTAAATAACGCCTATCGCTTCGCCGCCGCCGACGGTCACTTTGACAAACTGCGCAAAGCCATAATCTTCGGGCTTGAGCGCTTCGCTGGCTTCAAACGAATCCAGAATCCGAGCCGCGTAATCCACATGCGAATTCGATTTAATGATCTTGGCTAACAGCATATTTCTCGACTTCTCCTTACTTCACTTTCCCTGGCCCCCACAACGCGCGCCCTGAAGTTATGCCGGTGTGTTCGCCGTCTTTCAAAATCTGTTTGCCGTTGACGAACACATGCTGCATCCCGACGGAATACTGATGGGGCTGTTCAAAGGTCGCGCGGTCGGCAATCGTTTTCGGATCGAAGATCACCACGTCGGCAAAATAATCCGCTTTCAGCAATCCACGACGATCCAGGCCGAGATTTGCCGCTGGCAACGCAGCCAACCGGCGAATGGCTTCCTCCATCGGGATCACTTTTTCGTCGCGAACATATTTCCCCAACAGCCGGGCAAAATTGCCATAAGCGCGAGGATGCGTAGATGAATTCAGGAAAACCCCTTCCGCAGCCATTGACGCCGCGTCAGAACCAAACGACACCCACGGCAACTTGAGCTGCTTTTTGACGTTTTCTTCCGACATCATGAAATAGACGGTATCCACACGCGAACGATCTTCAAGGATTAAATCCATGATTGTTTCGACCGGGTCTTTTCCACGCAATTTCGCCACTTCGGCGATATTTTTGCCTAAATACTGCTTGAGCGCTGGGTTTCGAAAACCGACCAGCAGAATGCGTTCCGGTGAACCTGCCAGTTGATACATGTTTTCCCATTTGTCGGTCGGCGTGCGCACTTCGGCAGCGATTTTCTTGCGCGTTTCAGCGTCTTGCAACCGCTTGAACAGTGCTTCGAATCCGCCATCGAGCGTCCACGGCGGAAGCGTCGAATTCAACCCGGTTGAACCTGCGGTGTATGTGTACATATCCGCCGTCACTTTCAAGCCCTGGCGTCGAGCTTTTTCAACCATCTTGATGACTTGATCCATCTTCGCCCAATTAGCTTCGCCTGAAGCTTTGAGGTGATAAATTTCAGCCGGAATGTTGGCTTCGCGGCTGATACGCAACAATTCCTCTACAGCTTCGATCAGTTGATTGCCTTCACTGCGCATGTGAGAGATGTATTTGCCTTTGTATTGTGACGCCACCTTGCACATCTCAATTAACTCTTCGGTCGTCGCATAAAACGCCGGTGCGTATATCAACGACGAACCGATGCCCAGCGCTCCCGCTTCCATTTCTTGTCGAACCAGTTCGCGCATCTGCTTCATTTGTTCTGGCGTCGCCTTTTTATCTTCCAAACCAATGACATATTCCCGGATTGTCGTCGCGCCAATGTACGAAGCTACGTTTTGCGAAATGCCTTTCTTTTCGGCATAGCTCAAGTACTCCGCCAGTGTCGTCCAAGCCGTGACGCCACGCCGCTTTTTCATCTCTTCGGTGAGCGGCCCCATCGAACTTCCTTCGCCAAAAATTTGGGTTGTGACGCCTTGCCGAAGTTCTCCCAGCGAGCGCGCATCTGTCAGCAGCGAGTTGTACGAATGCGACAGCATGTTGATGAAACCCGGCGCCACAGCCATCCCACGAGCATCTACAACGGTTTTCGCACTCGCATTCTTGAAATCGCCAACCGCAATAATCTTGTCACCACGAATCAGCACGTCGGCGCGACGCGGTTTGCTGCCCGTTCCGTCATAAACCGTGCCATTTTTGATCAACACGTCAAATTCGCCACTGCTCTGTTGCGCTTCGATTCCCGAACTTAATTGCAGCGCAAACAACAAAATAACCGCCAGTAAATACAGTTTCCGCATAAAGTTTCTCGCTTGTCAGATGGAATGGTTACTACGACTGCTGACGATAATAGCCAGCAAGGAAGCCTTTTGGAAAGTTGCGAGCTATTAAAGCCTGATCTTGCTTGCCTTGACAGAGCTTGTTTGCGTCAGTACCATCCGGCTTCTTTTTTGGCGCACTGGAACAGCAATGGGTAACCGTCAGCAAGCAAAGAAAGACGACCTGGCTGCGGCAGACTCGCTCCAGGAGTTGAATTTGCTCGATCAGTTTTATATGGGCTTTGCACTGGCCGAAGCCCGGCGAGCCAGAGATGCGGGCGAAGTTCCGATCGGCGCAATCGTAGTTTTTGACAATCAGATTCTTGGAAATGGACACAACCAGCCGATTGGGTTGAATGATCCGACTGCCCACGCTGAAATTCTGGCAATTCGCATGGCGGCAAAACGGGTTGGGAATTATCGGCTGACAGATGCGACGTTGTACGTCACCATTGAACCTTGCGCAATGTGCGCCGGAGCAATGGTCAATGCCAGAATCAAACGCTTGGTTTACGGAGCAACCGAAATCAGAGCTGGTGCGATAGATTCCGTTTTCCAAATCTGCAGCAATAGTTCTTTGAATCATCAAGTCGAAGTTACTTCCGGCGTCAAAGCCGAAGAAGCCCGCGAGTTAATGCAGGTCTTCTTCAAAGAGCGGCGAAAAAACAAAGTTAATGAATTAACGGCAGTTTTTCCGGAGTAGTCGAATAATAGTTTTATCTACGGAGAGGTGCGAGAGTGGCTGAATCGGGCGGTCTCGAAAACCGTTGTACTCTAACGGGTACCGTGGGTTCGAATCCCACCCTCTCCGCCAGTTTCTTTCAGAACTAAGATTTGAACGCTGAGTTCTGAATTTTGGAGAGGTCGCCTAATGGTATGGCACCGCGTTGGAAGCGCGGCGGGTCGAAAGGCCTGTGGGGGTTCGAGTCCCCCTCTCTCCGCTCCCAGTTTAATCTCAAATCTTGAGATTCTTATCAGGCTCCGGCCTCCGTGCAATCTTGACCGCATGAACCCCGCCAGGACCGGAAGGTAGCAACGGTAGTGATGTTCAGATGTGCCGCGGTAGTCACCGGAGCCTGTCCTATTTTCAAATTGAAATCAGAAAACAAATAGCTCCTTCTCAGATACTGAGAAGGAGCTATTTGCTTTCTGATTTCATGAAGAGTGAACTACTTACCTTCCTTCTCCGCGCGAACTTTCGCCCAACGAGCCTTAGCGGCTTCCTTGAGTCTCTTTTTTGTAGCAGCCGAAACGACTCGCTTCTTCTTTGATGCAGTGTTCACAACAGATTTGGCTGCAGGCGCAGCACTAACAACAGAACCACCTTTAGCATATTGCTTGCGCTTTTCGCTCAATGCATCAATCTGGGCCTGAAGTTGTTGAATCTGAGCATCAATCCCTGCAAGCGCTAACGTAACGAGTTCTGAACGATTACCACTACCTTTTGGTCTTGGCATGACTTTCTCCTTGAATTTTGGATGTATGTGCCGATATTTGAGTAATGAAAGCTCAACATCATCGGTAACAAAAGTACTACTACATTCATTCTAAACTAAACCTGCAGTAAAAAGCCAAGCTAAAACCAAGTAACTCAGCAGAATAGCAAAATAATCTTGCCTAACGTTGCCGTGTATTAAAACTATCTTGTTCTATTTCGGTGTCGCTTGAGCGCTTTGGGTCAGTAAGCTATGCTGCTTTTGCAGGCAGGTCACATAATTTTTACAATTTTAGGTTGGAGTTGAGCCAGTGAGCTATCAAGTCATCGCCAGAAAATACCGTCCACAAACATTCACTGACCTTACCGGTCAGGAACACATTACTCGCACTCTGACTCGCGCGCTGGATCAGCAACGACTTCATCATGCATATCTTTTTTCCGGGGTCAGAGGAACAGGAAAAACCACATCTGCGCGAATTCTGGCCAAAGGATTAAATTGCCACAAAGGAATTACCAGTCAACCTTGTCTGCAATGTCCATCCTGCCTGGAAATCGCGACCGGCAATTCTTTGGACGTATTGGAAATCGATGCTGCCTCTAACACTGGAGTAGACAATGTGCGCGATGTAATTATCAATAACATCGCCATGGCTCCAGCGCGGGACCGATATAAAGTATTTGTTATTGACGAAGTTCATATGCTTTCCAACAGTGCTTTCAATGCATTGTTGAAAACGTTGGAAGAACCGCCATCACATGTTGTCTTTATTATGGCAACTACAGAGCTGCATAAAGTACCAGACACCATTCTTTCACGTTGTCAGCAATTTGAATTTCGACAAATCCCAACTGAAAAAATCTTTCTGCGCCTGCGTGAAATCGCCCACAACGAAAGCATCAACATAAGCGATGAAGCGTTGCGCGAAATAGCTCGTGCCGGAGCAGGCAGTTTACGTGATGCTCAATCTGCGTTCGATCAAGTTATCGCTTTTGGCGGAACTGAAATTACCGAAGAAGATGTAACAGCTTCTCTAGGACTTGTCAGTACAGCGACGCTTGGCCGTTTTGCCGAAGCAATCATCAATCGTGACACCGCTGGAACCATAAATCTGGTTGAAGATGTATTTTCACGCGGCTACGATTTACGCAACTTTACACGTGAACTGATGGCTTACTTACGGCATCTTTTAGTTATCAAATCAGGAATTGCCAGCAGCGAGTTACTTGGCGTCGCAGATATAGAAGTAGCAAAACTAACTAAACTTGCTGCACAGTTTTCCGAAGAAGACTTGGTCCGTTGCTTTCACTTGTTGGCTGAAACCGAAAAAGAGGTAAAAGATTCACCACATCCCAGGTTTCAACTTGAAATAGGCCTGGTTAAATTAACTCATGCTACACGATTGCGAACACTAGATGAGCTTATTGCTCGACTTGAGCAGCTTGAATCTGGCCAGGATTTTGCGAAAAATGTTACTCAGGCTCGCAATACCAGTAGCGCCGAACAGCCGGTGACCAGGCCGCAACCTATCAAGACCGTCCTTCAGGAAAAACCTGCTTTACCACAGACGAATAACTTATCTGAGCCACCAGATTTTTCAGACTTCGAGCCGGTGGAGTACGATGACTCCCCTGACCTGCCTGAGATGGAAAGACCTATTCCTTCTGATATTCCAAAGAAAGTTTCGGCTCCAGCCACAAATAATTCCGCCCCTTCTCTACCTCAAGTCGCTCCGGGCAGAGAAGTAGAATCAATTCTCAAAGAAATTCAAAAGCTGAATCGTCCGTTGGTATTAATTGCGCTCGAAGATGCGCAAAGCATGAATTACCAAAATGGAATCTTGACCGTTACGTTTGGCAGCGAAGGCAGCTCGCCGAAACGTGTCCGCGACAGCGCAACGTTGTTCCGCACCGTTGGTGAAAAGGTTTTTGGTCAGGCAATCCGTGTCGAAGTGCAAATCACCGGTGGCAATACGGTTGAAAAGCCTGTAGATCAAACTGAAATTAAGCGCCAACAGTTGAAAGAGGCAGCGATGCAGAATCCAGCCGTGCGTCGTGTTTTGGAAGAATTCCGCGGTGAGGTCGTCTGGGTGAAAGAGGCAGGCGAACCCAATTCCGCAGCATAAAATTACGATGGCGATTCCATTTGGCCATCAAGTTTTTTTCAGCCGGTCAGACGCGTGCTATGATGCTGACGATTGAAAATACTCTACTAAAGTTCTGATTTAAGGAGAAACAAAATGAAACTTCCAGGCGGCATGAACCTGCAACAAATGATGAAGCAGGCGCAAAAGATGCAGGAGCAGATGGCGCAAGACATGGCAGCATTGCGCGTTGATTCAACCGCAGGCGGCGGAATTGTCAGAGTCGAAATGAACGGGCACAAAGAAGTTCTTTCGATCAAGATTGACCCGGAAGCCACAAGCGATGTCGAAATGCTTCAAGACTTAATTGTCGCCGCCATCAACGAATGCGGGCGCAAGGCTGACGAAGTCATGCAAAGCAAGCTTGGCGGAGCGCTTGGCGGATTGAACATTCCGGGGCTGATGTAATTTTTGATTTTAGGTTTTGGATTCTGAGTTCAGAGATGAAACAATCAATCCAAAATCAGAAATTCAAAATTCAGAATCACCTTTATGCTTGATTACGCAGAGCCAGTCACAAAGCTGATAGACGAATTCAAACGGCTTCCAGGCGTAGGCCATAAGTCAGCTCAACGGCTGGCTTTTCATTTGCTCAAAGTGTCTACGGAAGAAGCTGAGCGGTTGATTACCGCTATTCGCGATGTCAAAGAAAAGATTATTTTCTGTTCGGTCTGCAACAACCTGACCGATAGCGATCCTTGCCGGTTCTGCGCCAGCTCTACGCGTGACCGTTCTGTTATTTGTATTGTTGAAGAACCTCACAACCTGGTCGCCGTCGAAAAAACGCGCGAATATCATGGCCAATATCACGTGTTGCACGGAGCACTGTCGCCGATTCGTGGCATTGGCCCGGAAGAATTACGGATCAGAAACTTGCTGGAACGGCTTCGCCCGGACGAGACCGGCGAAAGTGTCGTCAAGGAAATTATTCTGGCGACCAATCCCAACACCGAAGGCGAAGCGACGGCCAATTACTTGAGCCGTTTGCTGAAACCGCTTGGCTTTCGCGTGACGCGCATTGCTATGGGCTTGCCCGTCGGCAGCGACCTGGAATATGCGGACGAAGTGACAATGCATAAAGCTCTGTTGAATCGCCACGAAATTTGAAAATGGTGGTCAGTGATCGGGCTGGTTGTCGGTTGAAAGACCAACGCTAACCACCGACCACCGACCACCGACCACCGACACGATGCAGGAAAAAGATTACGCCGCCGAATATTTAGCTCTGAAAGCTGCCAACGATCAATTGCGCGAACGTGGCAAACAGTGGTTGTTCGACACGCTAACGCAGCTTTGCGCCGACGCCAATCGCAACTTGATCACTCAGCCCGATCAACCCGGAATTCAAACTGGAATACAGGAATGGCAGTTCAAAGTCGAAAACACGACGATGGCTGGCGAACGGTTCGGCGCGCGATATCGCTATAAAACTTTGACTGTAGAAGTTGGCTGGCCGCGATTGCCGGAACACGGCTTTCTGACCGACAACGCGCTGGC
>DAOMFR010000096.1:6369-8113 GCA_035429885.1 Blastocatellia bacterium | reverse complement strand
TTGGCGACGGCGACGGAGCGGTGTTTGCCGCCGGTGCAGCCGATGGCGACGGTGACGTAGCTTTTGCCTTCGCGCTGATACAGCGGCATCAGGTAATCCAGCATTTCGTTGAAGCGGCGAGTCGTTTCGACTGCTTCTTCGTTTTTTTCCAGGTATTCGATGACAGGCTGGTCGTTGCCGGTCAACTCACGCAGTTCCGGCACGAAGTAAGGGTTGGGAATGAATCGAACATCAAATAGCAGGTCTGCGTCCAGCGGGACTCCGTATTTGAATCCGAAGCTGACGATGGTGATATCAGTTTGTTTTTCAGCGTTTTCGGGCGCAAAGCGCGTTTTCAGCCAGGCGCGCAAGGTGTGAACGTTATGGTCGGAAGTATCAATGACGACATCGGCGACGGCACGAATTGGTTCCAGATGTTTGCGCTCTTCGGTGATGGATTCCAACACACGGCCATCTCCCAACGGATGCGGACGGCGCGTTTCGCTGTACCGGCGCTGAAGCGCGGCGTCGCTGGCTTCCAGAAACAGCACAGTGGTTTCCAAATCTCCGCGCGCGCGAAGCTGGGCGTATACCTGCGGAAAATCCTTCACGAATTCGCCGTCGCGGATGTTCAACCCAAGCGCCGCGCGGGTAACGCCAAACTCCTTGCGTTCAAATAGCTGAACAAAGCTGGGAATCAACTGAACCGGCAAATTATCTACGCAAAAATATCCCAGGTCTTCGAAAACGTTCATCGCCGAAGACATGCCTGATCCACTTAAGCCGGTGATGATGAGGAGTTGAGGAGTCATTGCGAGTTCGCAGTTCGCAGTTGGCAGTTCGCAGCTCACTTATCCGAAACAGATACAGCGAACTGTGAACCGCCAACTGCGAACTGATTTACGGTTCAATCAAGCCGAAATTTCCGTCTTTCCGTTTGTAGATCACTCCAATGCGATCGGTTTCGGAATCGCGGAAAACCACAAATTGATCGGCAGATTCTTCGACGCGAAGCACAGCCTCTTCAGGCGTCATGGGTTTGATGGAATACCGACGCGAGCGAATGATGCGCGGTTCTTCCTTTTCCAGTTCAGATGGAGGCACAGGACTTGGGGCGACAGACTTGGCAGGCTTGGCATTATGAGTGCGGTCAATAATTTTGCCTTTAAGCTTGAGAACTTGTTTGTGCAGCTTGTCAATCGCCTGCAAAGACGAAGCATACATGTCGGTGGTGTCGGCCTTGCTGGTCAACGAACGATCCTGCCAGTTGACGACAATCTCAGCGACGTTTCGATGATGTTTTCCAACACTCAAAATGACATGCGCCTGGGTTGCTCCATTGAGCAACGTATTCAGTTTTTTGAAATGATCGTTGATGTGTTTTTTGATGGCCGGAGAGATGGTGAAGTTTCTTGCTGTATATTCGATTTTCATCTCTGTGCTCCTTTTCAGAAAACGGATCGCGAATTGCGAATCCGGGAATATTGCGAATGTAGAATTCGCTGCGAACAAAGCTTTTTCACACAACTTGACGCCGTTCACGCGAACCGGCGATTTTCATCTGGTCGCGATACTTGGCAACAGTTCGGCGCGAAAGCTTTTGACCTTCTTTGGCCAGAATGTCTGCAATCTGGTCGTCGGTTAATGGTGAACGCGAATCTTCTGCTTCGATCATCTTTTTGATCTTGAGTTTGATGATGCGGGTCGAGACTTCTTCGCCGTCGTCGTTGGTCATGCCTTCGGTAAAAAAGCGGCGGAGTTCGAT
>DAOMFR010000096.1:0-6269 GCA_035429885.1 Blastocatellia bacterium | reverse complement strand
TGGCGATTGATGCGAAGTTGCGGCAATCCATCGTCATTGAAACGAATGATGTAATCGTCGTCGAATTTTTCGATGTACACTTCAGGCTCGACGTAATGAGTCGAAGGCGGGGCGTATTTGCGGCCGGGTTTCGGCTCCAGCTGGCGAATCAGCTTCATTTCCTGGGCGATGTTTTCTACGGTCGTGCCCAATTCTTTTGCCAGCTCTGGCCACTTATGGTGCTGCAATTTATGGAAATGGTCGCGAACCAACACCGCAGCCAACCGGTCGCCATATCCAAAATAGTTCAACTGAATCAGCAAACATTCCTGAAGATTGCGCGCGCCAACACCGGTCGGATCGAGTTGCTGAACAATTTCCAGCGCTTTTTCCATCGTTTCAGCAGACCAATCACCAAACTGCGCGATCTCTTCCAGCGGCGAATCCACAAATCCGTCATCGGTCATATTGCCGATAATCGCTTCGGCGGCAGCCTGCACTTCGGGCGAAGTAATCGTCATCCGCAATTGCCAGTTCAAATACTCCGACAGATTGGTGCCCGAAGACAGAAACTGTTCAAAGCCGGGCTTATCATCTCCGCCGACTTCGGTTTCGCGCGTGCGGTATCCCGGATCAAGGTATTCTTCAAAGGTCGTGCCGAAATCAATTTCGTTAAACGAATCGCGGTCGCCGATTTCAGCTTCACGAGCTTCGCCGCCGTCAAATTCCATCGCTTCGCCGGGTGCCTGACTTGTGTTGGCCAGGTCTCCCGGGGTGGCGCTGAAATCTCCATTTTCCGCAAAAGCCTCGGCTTGCGAATACGAACTATTTGACTCCAAAGACTCAAAACTGCTGAGCGGATTTTCAGGCAACTCCGCCGCGCCATTTATTTGCGGATTAGGCGTCTCGCTGTAATCCACGTTGGCCATATCCGCCGGGACTCCAATTTCATCCGGGGCCAATTCTTCCAGCACAGGATTTTCCGCCATCTGTTGCGTGACCAGATCGCTAAGTTCCAGTTTGGTCATCTGCAACATCTCAATGCGCTGACGCAATTGCGGAGTCAGCACCAGTCGCTGAGATAGTTGGGCACTTAGTGTTGGTTTGAACGACATAACTCTCAGGTTGCAGGTATTAGGTTGCAGGTTGCAGGTTGCATTCGCTCAACAAACGACTGCCACCTGCAACCTGTCACCGAACACCTGACTTACAATCTGAACTTCTCTCCAAGATAGACTCTTCGGACTTCCGGATCATCAGTCAACTCGCGCGGCGTGCCAGAGCGGAATAGTTTTCCTTCACTGATGATGTATGCCCGATCTGTAATTTCCAAAGCTTCACGTACGTTGTGATCCGTAATCAAAATGCCGATCCCGCGCGAACGCAACCGCGCGATGATCTGTTGGATATCGTCAATTGCAATGGGATCAATTCCGGCGAATGGTTCGTCCAGCAAAACGAATTTCGGCTCCAGCGTCAGCATGCGAGCAATTTCGGTTCGCCGCCGTTCACCGCCCGACAAAGCATACCCTTTATTCCGGCGAACGTGGCTTAAATGAAACTCTTCGATCAATTCTTCCAATCGCTCCTGCCGTTGTTCACGCGTCAAATCCAGCGTTTCCAGAATCGCCAGAATGTTCTGTTCAACAGTCAGTTTGCGAAAGACCGACGCTTCCTGCGGCAAATAGCTCAACCCCAAACGCGCGCGTTTGTAGAGTGGCAACTTGGTAATTTCCTGATCGCCAAGCCAGACGCGGCCCTCGTCCGGCTCTTCAAGCCCGACCACCATGTAAAAGGTAGTCGTTTTTCCGGCTCCGTTTGGCCCCAATAACCCCACTATCTCACCGGTGCGAACGATAACCGAAACGTCATTGACCACGCATCGGCGGCGGTAAGACTTTTTCATATTCTCGGCTCGCAAAGCGCCAAGATTTCCTGAAGCATCCGGCACAGGTGACGATTGGACGGCGGATTTGATCATCGGATCAATCGTCTCGCTTACCATGTCCATCCCTCCTGCGTCAGAAACTTATCCATCAATCTAAATATACTTACCGAAACTTTGTGGAAACTGCGCTGAACTTCGCGATGATCTACGCCCTGAAGAATCGGGTTGGGGGTGACCGGCAACGGCTCAGTTTTGCCCATTCTGAATGCGATGAGTGGTTTTAACGCGCTTTTTGCTGCCGTTCTCACTACCGGCTTCGATCCTAGCATCGCGTAAATGCAGAGTCAATTTTTCGCTTTTTGTCACGGCTTCACGCTCCCGATCTTCAATCATTGCCATCTTTCCAGCCGTTCCGGTCAGAATCGCTGTGTCCGTTGCCGCTGTATAAACCATCAAATCGCCAACCGCGCGGCGTTGCGGTTGAGTCATCACCACATTGTTCGTCGCCGTTAACTGAACCAGCTTGTGCTGTTCATCCATCACTGCGTCGGCAACGGCAGCATCAATCTGATCGGTTCCCTGCTTCACTTTCACGCTTCCTTCGTAATGGGCTGTGCGGTTGGAATCCGTGTAAACCAGTTTGTCCGCCGTGGCAAAAACCGGAACGACTTCTTTGCGATTCTTTTCCACTTCGCGTTCGAAATCGTAAAAAGCCGATTGAGCATTACCCCAGGCAGTCAGCGTTCGCTCTCCGTTATCCAACTCCATGTTATCTGAACGAATGAAGTCATTGTCTTGCCAGGCACGCACATTCCCAGTGTAACGCGCAGCGCCTTCATTGTGTTTGACCACGGCGCGATCCGCGGCAATCGTGACCGGAGCTTTGTCTTTTTTGAATGGCGCAGCGCCGCCAGTTTTTTCGCGACTGTAATATGTCGAACGCACTTTGCCGCGCAAAAAGCTTTCGGCGGTTTCCACGTTGGCGTCAATTTCGTCCGCGTTGGCGCGTGAAGTCGAATCCCACAACAAGGGTTTTCCGCGCAAGGCAACTGTTTGGTTCGACGCTGTGTACACGGCTCGATCTGCCGTCGCATTGCGATCAGAGACTTTAGCCCCTTCCGGGAATCGTTCAACAAATTTTGCGTTGCCTTCGACGGTCAACTCACCAATGTCCTGAGTTTTTTCCTGTAAATTGGCAGTCAGCTTTTTGCCCGTCACGGTTCGTTTCGACCGTTTGGTTTTTTGTTCCACTGGCTCGAATTCAGCAACAGCGTTTCCGTCAGCCAGAAACGTTTTGATCGCGTTTCCTTTGGGAAAAAAGTCTGTCATGAACTTTGCCGCGTTCAATCGCTGACGGTCAGATTTCGCTTTAACATTTTTCGGCGTGATGGTGAGAACGGCGTTTCCAGTCGCTTCTGCACGGGCAAGATTCACACCGTCTTCTCTGAAAGCGGCGTTGACCGAATCGGCTTCGATCACTCGTTCTGAAATGTCCTTGGCGTTTGGAGCGCCTTCCGCCACTTCAATCTTCATCGTCGTGCGGCCTTGAGTCACAACGGATTGCAGCAAACTCTCTTTTTCGCCGGGCGTGTAAAATGCTTCGATCTTTTCGGCGCTGATTTCGCGAGGCGAATCTTTTTCCAGCGACGTTGCGCGGGCAGAGCCGATGGCGACAGCTTGCTTTAGATGCTGAACCTCGTCGAAGTAAAAATCCAGATCGCGCGCCTGCAACTCAGAAGTTTTCGTTTTCTCCTGAGACTTCATTAGTGAATTGCCGCGCATTTCCACTCGTTCCAGCTTTTTGGTTTGGACGTTGACAACGCCGGTAATCAAATCGGCGTGAGCGAGTTTTTCGCCTTGAGTAATAGTCGCGTTTCCTTCAAACCGCGCAACTCCTTGCAGCTCCGCGTAACTGGCTTTTTCACTGCGCATTTCAATGGGCTGGCTGTTTTTCTTTTTCGAATCTTTCTGGTCTTTGGGATTGGGGGGAGAAGCAACAATACGCGAATCTTTCAGCAAATTCAGCAAATGGTCTTTGGCATAAAGCTGAGCGCCAAACGAAGAACCGCTAATTTCCCCGTGCTTGAACTGCACGGCAACATCCGTGCTGGCGATTTCGCCTTTCTGATCATAATTCAATTTTTCGGTGGTGACTTCCAACCCGTCGCTGCTGGTAACGATGACATTGATTTCAAAGCTGACCAGATTCTGCTCCGGCGTGTAAGCTCCGCGTTCTGACGTGATCCGCACGGATTTCTGTTTGCCGTCTTTTTCCGTTTCGCCGAGCGCCGTCAGATCCACCTTTTCCATTTCGTGTCGCCCGTCGTCATATGCTGTGTCCACAGCTGCCCGCAGCCTGTATTTTTCGTGGCCATGTTCATCCATCATCACGCGTTCGTACCCTTCGACGCGCGAAGTAACATTGGCTTTGAGCTTGGCTTCGGCTTTGATCGGGCCAGGAGGGACTGGCCGCCGACGCGCGCGTATAAACGCCGAAACAATGACGGCAATTGTTGCCACCAACAACAGCAAAGAAAGCGCGCGTCCGATCGCAGGAAGTTTTTCTTTCAGCATAAAATTGACAACTATACCTCTCGGAATGATGGCCGGATTATAGCACTTGCGGACTGGTGATGGGCGAACTGTCAGATTTACTTTGCGCCCCGATTTAAGACCAAATTAGATTTGAGAAAAAACACCGATTCAACGATAGTAGGGTGCACTTTCACCCATTCAAGGAGATTCAACAAATGCAAACATCGAAGCGCAAAGTTTATGACGCAATCGTTGTCGGTTCTGGAGCGACCGGCGGTTGGGCAGCAAAGGTTTTGACCGAAAAAGGAATGTCCGTGCTGGTGCTGGAAGCCGGTCGCCAACTGGACGAGAAAAAGGATTTTCGCGAACACACCTTCCCATACGAACTGAAGTATCGAGGCCTGGTTACCGGTTCGAAATTTGCCCCTCGACAACCGATTCAATCGCGTTGTTACGCTGCCAACGAATACGGCCATCATTTGTTCGTTGACGACATTGATAACCCGTACACCACGCCCGAAGACAAACCGTTCTGGTGGATTCGCGGACGGCATGTCGGCGGACGTTCGATCACCTGGGGACGGCAGTCGTATCGCATGAGCGATTACGATTTCAAAGCCGCCGAGCGCGATGGGTACGGTGATCCGTGGCCGATCAGCTATGCGGACCTGGAGCCGTATTACAATCAGGTCGAAGATTTCGTCGGCATCAGCGGTTCTTATGAAAACTTGCCGCAACTGCCGGACAGCAAGTTTCTGCCTGCGATGAAAATGACCTGCGGCGAGCATTTGCTGAAAAAAGGTGTCGAATCGAACTGGAGCGACCGCAAAGTCATCATTGGCCGCGCAGCAATCTTGACTCAACCGCATCAAGGCCGCGCCGCTTGCCACTGGTGCGGACATTGCGACCGAGGCTGTACGACGCATTCGTATTACAGCAGCCCGGGTTCCACGCTTCCCGCCGCAGCCAAAACCGGACGAATGACGCTGAAGCCGAATTCCGTCGTCCGCGAATTGATCGTGGACACCAACACCGGCAAAGCCAAAGGCGTTCGCGTCATCAACCAACTGACCAAACAAGAGCGCGACGAATACGCCAAGGTCGTTGTGCTGTGTGCTTCGACATTGGAATCCACGCGCATTTTGCTGAACTCAAAATCGCGGCAACATCCAGAAGGTTTCGGCAACACATCGGGCGCGTTGGGTCATTACCTGATGGATCATATGTATTCGATCAGCGCGGGCGGCATCGTGCCTCAATTGTTCGGCAGCGAATATGATTTTTCCGACGGGCGAGCCAACGGCATTTACGTTCCACGGTTCCGCAACATTAAAGACAAACATCCGAACTTCATTCGCGGTTACGGAATGCAAGGCGGCGTCCGCGTCAGCACGGACTTTTTCAAAGGCCGTCAGATTCCAGGCTTTGGTGCGAATTTCAAAAAGATGGTGCGCGAAGCCAAGAGTGAAGTCACTTGGGGGTTGGGCGCGTGGTGCGAAATGCTGCCGGATAAAAACAACACCGCGAAAATTGATCCGAACAAGGTGGACGCCTGGGGAATTCCCGTGCTGCACATTGAATGCAAACATGGCGACAATGAACGCGCCATGGCCAAAGACGCGCTGGAAACCATCAAGGAAATGGCCACCGCCGCCAAGTTCACCATTCAATACTCGAACTTGACGCCAGCGCCTCCGGGCTTCTGCATTCACGAAGTCGGCACCGCTCGCATGGGCAGCGATCCGAAAACTTCCGTGCTGAACAAATGGAATCAAACCTGGGACGCCAAAAACGTTTTTGTCACGGACGGAGCCTGCTACGCCTCGGTAGGTTGCCAGAATCCGACGCTGACGATGATGGCCATCAC
>DAOMFR010000095.1:0-28171 GCA_035429885.1 Blastocatellia bacterium | reverse complement strand
ACCTCTTCGTTGGTTGCCAGCAACACCTGGGCAAATTGTTCGATGGTGGCGGAGTTGAGATAGCTCAACGCTGCGTTGGTTTCCGCCGGGCTTGGATTCCGCAACAAGATTTTGCGATACAGGCTGCGGACGATGTTTGTAGTCCCAGCGTCAGCCGGTGGGCTTTGCCCGCCACCGCCTGAAGGCGGAACGACAAACGTTTCCGCTTTGGCCAGCGTTGCACTGAGCTGTTTGATGAACGGGCTGTTCAGCACAAACAATTCCTGCAGCGGCGTAATCGTCAGATTGCGCGAAGGGCTGGTCTGAAACGGATTTGGAAAATCGTAGAGCCGCAAAATGTCGCTGCTGCTGCCGCGGTTAACGCGGCCATACACCGTGCGTCGAGTGTTTTCCAAATTATCAAGATTCTGCGATGGCCCGTACATTTCCAGATTCAAACTGCCTGCTGCTTGCAACAGTGAATCGCGAAGCGCTTCAGCGTCCATTCGACGAGTGTTCATCCGCCAGAGCCATTTGTTCTCTTCGTCAATCGCGGCGGCATCCGTGCGAGGCTTGCTCGATTGGCGATACGTCGCCGACAGCATGATTTCCCGGTGCAGCCATTTCAGCGACCAGCCGTTGGCGACAAAGCGCGCCGTTAAATCGTCCAGCAATTCGGGATGCGTTGGCCGTTCGCCGCGATCTCCGAAATCGCTGGGCGTGGCGACCAGATGCTTGCCGAAATGCCATCCCCACACGCGATTGACAATCACGCGCGCGGAAAGTGGCGCAGCATCGGTCAGGATTTTTTCGGCCAGCTCCAACCGCCCGGAGCCTCGCTTGAATCCTTCGTTTGGATTTTTGGACAGCACGGTCAGGAAATGGCGCGGCACGATTTCGCCGGGCGAAGCCGAATTGCCGCGCGCAAAGACCGGCAAGTCGCGCGCTGCGCCAGGTTTGATCGTCAGCGGCGTGTAATCGGCGTACGAACCATCCGAATCCATCGCGGCGTCATGCACAGCGTTGATGAATGGAGCTTTGGCTTCTTCTTCGGCGCGCTTGGCGGCAGCGGCGGCTTGAGCTTTCGGGTCCGGTTTGGCTTTGCCCGCATTCGCTTCGTTGCGGGGCGCGCCGATTCTGATGACGGATTCAGCCAGTTCGGGATATTGCTCTTGCAGCGCTTTCATCTCGGCTTTCAAGGCCGCCATTTCGGCGCGGCATTCATCGGCCTTGGGTTTGGCCACGCTTTGGTCGAGCGTTTTTTCTCCCGTCAAAAAGCCGAGCAATCCGTTCAGTTCTGTGACGCGATGTCGCGCCGCCAGATATTTCGTTTCCGTTGCCGGATCAATTTCGCGCAAAGGCCGAATCGCGGGCGAAGTCGAAGCAAAGACTCCGGCCATCGCGTAATAATCTTTCTGCGAAATCGGATCGAACTTATGATCGTGACAACGGGCGCAGGCGACTGACAAGCCGAGCATTCCGCGTCCGACAGCGTCAACGCGTTCATCCCATTCTTCCAGCAGCAGGTTGTCAATCAGCTCTTTCGACAGTTTCTTTTCTTTCCACTCCGACGGAGCCATTCCCAAATACCCAAGCGCGCGCAGATCGCTGCGCGAAGTGCCGGGCATCAAATCCGCCGCGAGTTGCTGTTCGATGAACCGGTCGTACGACAAGTCTTTGTTGAAGCTTTCAATCACCCAATCGCGATAGCGCCACGCGTATGGATAGGCCTGGCGATTGCCGCCCGTGTCTCCGTTTTCGGCGTAACGCGCCACGTCAAGCCAGTAACGCCCCCAGCGTTCGCCGTACCGCTCACTGGCCAGCAAACGATCAATCAGCTTTTCATAGCGTTTGGGATCTTTGTCGTTCACGAAGCTTTCGACGTCCTCATAGCTGGGTTTCAACCCCGTCAGGTCCAAAGATGCGCGAAGAATCAAAGTGCGCGGATCGGCTTCGGCAGAAGGTTTGAGTTTGTTTTGTTCGAGTTTGGCCAAAATGAAGCGGTCAATTTTGGTGCGCGGCCAAGCGGTTTGTTGAACGGTTGGAGCTGCTTGCTCCCGCACGGGCTGAAACGCCCACCATTGCCGGCCTTTCTCAAAATCAATTCCGCGTTTGGGGGCGATGATTGTTGAAACGGTTTCCGTCCGCGGATCAGGCGCGCCTGCCGCGATCCATTGTTCAAAGTCAGCAATCACTGCATCGGCCAGCTTATTGGTTGGCGGCATTTTCAGAACCGGATCGTTGTACCGTAGCGCGCGCAACAACAAGCTTTCGGCGGGCTTTCCAGAAACAATCACTTGCCCAGAATCGCCGCCTTTCAGCAAGCCGGATTTCGTATCCAGCACCAATCCACCCATCGGGGCTTTCATCTTGGAGGAGTGGCAGGCATAACAGTTGGCCGCAAGAACGGGACGAATCTTCTTCTCGAAAAAATCATCGCCGAGAGTTTGGGCCGATTGAGCGCTCATTCGTTCCGCCGCAATGGCGAGCCAAAAGAGCCAGACGAGCATCAGTTTGAATTGAGTACGCCGCATTGATTTTGTTCCTATGGCTTATTTCGATTGTGCGATCACGTTGCGAATGAAGCTCAGGGTTTTACTCAAATCGGCTTCGACGGAACCGCTCGGCGCATCGCATTCCAGTTGCGCCCACTTGTCAAAGCCAATCTCTGCCAAGACATTCACCACCGCCAGACCGGCGATTCCACATTGAATAAAATGGCGTCGAGTCGTTTTCATCATGACACGCTCTCAGGTTTAACTTTCAGCAGGAACCTGGCGAATCACGCCCAGTTTGCCAATCAACAAATGGACCATCAGTAATGCCAACAAATACATCACCGAACACACGCCAAAAATCGGCGCGTAACCATATTTCATAACGACGCTGCCAATCATCAGTTGAGTGATTCCGCCGGCAATGCCGCCTAAAAATCCGCCGAAGCCGGTGACTCTGCCGACAGCATTTTTATGAAAAACTTCAGCGGGCAAGGTAATGTTGCCCCATCCTGCGTGCCCGAACATGACTCCGGCCAGCACCAGCACAGCCATCGCGGGCGAACCAACTTGGGTTACGGCAAAGCAAAACACCACCATCGCCAGCGAAACGCCGAGCATTGTCGTTTTGCGTGCCTTGTTCAATTCCCAGCCTCGACTGATCAAAAATCTGGGCATCGCTCCACTGAATAAATTGCCGAGCGTCAATGCTGCAAACGGAATCCAGGCATACATGCCAATTTCTTTCAGGTTGAAGCCTCGCTCTTTTTCCAGATAACTCGGCGCCCAGAAGAACAGAAAATAAGAGATCGGGTCGGTCAACATTCTGGCCAATGCGCATCCCCAGGTTTCGGGCATGCGCAGTAACTGCCGAAAGGAAGGAGTGACTTTCTCGGACTCTGCTTCGGCTTCGCGATCTTCGGAAATCAATGCCAGCTCTTCGTTGGTGATATTCGGATGTTCATTCGGCAATCGGTAAAAGAAATACCAGACTGCCACCCAGACGAATCCGACTGCGCCGGTAAAAATGAATGCCGCCTGCCATCCATACCTCAACGCGATGCCTGCGGCGACTGGCACAGCCAGCGTGTTTCCGAGCGCGGTTCCGGCATTGAAAATTCCGACCGCCAAAGCTCGGTCACGCATTGGGAACCATTCTGTGACGGCTTTCAGACCCGCCGGAAAGCTGGCGGGTTCCATCGTCGCCAACAGCCCGCGATAAAACTGGAAACTGCCGACACCAGTGGCAAATGCATGCAACATGTTCGCAATGGACCAGCCTGAAACGAAAACCAGAAGCCCTCGCCGCGAACCCAACTTATCAATCACCCAACCGCTGAGGACATACGCCACGGCATACGTCCACAAAAACGTGGTCGTAATCAGCGCATAGCCTTTGTCATCGAAGTGCAGCGCGTTTTGAATCGTCACCTTCAGAACAGAAAGCGTGTTGCGATCCATGTAATTCAGCTCCGATGCAAAGCAGAGCAGAATCGCAATGTACCAGCGCAGATGTTTGATTTTGAATTTCGACGAATCGGGCATTTTCAAGCCTCCTGAAGCCAAAACTTCAAAAGCCGCAGCGGAGTTTCAAACTTCACTGCGGCTTTGATTTGTTCCCCGCTCCCTATCGGTCGCGGTACTGACTAGAAATTGATGAAGGTGTGAAGCGGGAGACGGGACTCGAACCCGCGACGTCCAGCTTGGGAAGCTGGCATTCTACCACTGAATTACTCCCGCGAATTTTCAACGGTCATTAGAAGCGGGCGTAAAGTAGCACACGCACAAATCACCCGCAACATTTTGCCCCTGGCTTCCTCAAAACAAAAATTGATCGTGGCTTTTGCCGTCATCGGAGCTTTTGGCTATGATGCCGCCATGGCAAATTTGAGGCTCCGGAAACGCCCACTGGCGTTGGTAATTCTGGACGGTTTTGGTCATTCCGACAAAATCGAAGGCAATGCAATCAAGCTGGCCAAGACTCCCTATCTGGATCAGTATTTTGAAAAATATCCCAATACGTTGATCGAGGCTTCGGGCGAACGAGCCGGATTACGTCGCAATCAGTCTGGCAGTTCCGAAGTCGGTCACATTAACATCGGCTCTGGACGAATCGTCCCGGTGGACATCACACGAATTGACGAGGCGATTTCCAGCGGCAAGTTTTTTGATAACCCAACACTGACTGCCGCCGTGGACGCAGGCAAAAATACTGCGCTGCACCTAATCGGATTGCTTTCCGATGGCGGAGTTCACTCGATGAACACGCATCTGTACGCTTTGCTGGAAATGGCGGCGCGGCGCGGAGTCGAACGCGTCTTCGTTCACGTCATCACCGACGGCCGAGATACGCCGACGTATTCCGGCAAAAGTTATGTGGCGGCATTGATTCTGAAAATGCGCGAACTTGGCCTGGGACGCATTGCGACCATTTCCGGGCGGTATTACGCGATGGATCGCGACAACCGCTGGGATCGCATCAAGCTGGCTTACGATGCGATGACCGCCGGGCAAGGCCAACTGGCCACTGATCCGATGACGGCGGTCGAAGCGTCTTACGAACACGGACTAACTGACGAATTCATCAAACCCATCGTAATTACCGGCGAAAACGGTTCACCAGTCGCGACAATTCAAAGCGGCGATTCGTGCATCTTGTTCAACTTTCGCGCCGACCGCGCCCGGCAATTGACACGAGCATTCACCGGGTTGAATTTGGCCAACTCTCCGAATGAAGGATTTGAGCGCGAACGAATTCAGGATTTGCACTTTGCCACCTTCACGCAATACGACCAGGCGATCAATTCTTCGATTGTCTTTCCGCCAATTGCCTTGAAAAGCACGCTGGCCGAAGTGTTTACCGAACACGGCATCTCGAATTTGCGCATTGCCGAATCCGAAAAGTACGCGCACGTCACGTATTTTTTCAACGGCGGGGTCGAACAGGAATATCCGGGCGAAAGCCGCATTCTGATTCCTTCGCCCAATGTGGCGACTTACGACCAGAAACCGGAAATGAACGCGTTTCGCCTGACAGACAAAATCTGCCGGGCGCTGGATGAGGGTGAAACCGATGTTTACATCATCAACTTCGCCAATTGCGATATGGTCGGCCACACTGGAAACCTGAAAGCGGCGATTGAAGCCGTCGAGGCAGTTGATACCTGTTTGGGATGGGTTGTGGGAACTATCGAACGGTTGAAAGGCGTGGCGATCATCACCGCCGACCACGGAAATTGTGAACAAATGCTTTCCCCGGAAGGCGAAACTCCGCACACGGCTCACACAAATAACCCTGTGCCTTTTATTTTGTGTGACGCTGCGTTCACAGGCCGCCTGCAAGAGGGCGGCGCGTTAGAAGACATCGCGCCAACAATGCTTGACCTGTTGGGAATTATAAAACCTGTTGAAATGACCGGAAGAAGTTTGCTGGTCCAAGACTAACAAGATCATCCGACTGAACCCCCCGCTCTTCAGTTCTTTGCAACATATTCATGAACGTCCTTCTGATTACTTCAGTAGTTCTACAGTTTTTGGCATTCCTTTGGGCAATTCGGTTGACATGGCGCGAACGCGACTGGCGTTTCGGGTTATTGGCCTTGGCAATGGGAATTATCGCCGTTCGCCGTTTGCTCATCATTACGTCGTATTCGTCACTGACCATAACTGGACAAAGCCCGATCTCGGAGATTTCAGGCCTGTTGTTGGGCGGTTCCACCTTGGCGGCAATTATCGCGCTGGATCGCACACTGATTGAACGTCGTCGAGCGGAAGAGCAGCTCAAGGTCTCTCATCAACAATTGCGTGAGCTTGCCGCCCAACTAAACTCTGTGCGCGAAGAAGAACGCACCGCCATATCACGCGATATTCAAGACGAAATTGGCCAGGTGCTGGCTGGGCTGAAAATCGAAATCAAACTATTCGGCAAAGAGATTCAACCCACCCATCCGCATTTGTTTCAGCGAGTCCAGGAGATGCTATCCCTGACAGATCGCACTTTGCTGGTGATGCGCAACATTGCCACGGAACTGCGCCCCAGCGTGCTGGACAATCTTGGATTGGTGGCGGCCATCGAATGGCAGGCTGAAGGCTTTCAAAAACGAAGCGGCATTGCGTGTTACATCCATACAGACTTTGACGACAAATGCCTTTCTAGCAGTTTGGCCACGGCGATCTTCCGCATTTTTCAGGAAAGCCTGAACAATGTGCTGCGACATTCCGAAGCAACCGAAGTGGAAGTGTTGTTGAGCCAAGATAAACAGGTGTTGCTGATGACAGTTCACGACAACGGCAAAGGAATTTCCGCCGCTGCCATTAACAAACCCAATTCGTTGGGAATTTTAGGAATGCGCGAACGCGCACTGCCGTTTTCGGGCAAAGTGGACATCCGCAATGCGTCTGAAGGCGGCACAATTGTTTCGCTGAGCATCCCCCTTGATCATCAAGACTCATTAACCAGTTCTCGGGTTTAATGCCCAATCAAGCCCAACACATTCTGGTCATCCATATTGCCGGGCTGGCGCAAACGACATTGGCGTTGCCCGCGTTGCGTTCGCTGAGAGTGCATGTGCCGGAATCGCGCATCACCGTGGCAGCCAGCGCGGCGGCGGCGGATTTGGTTCGCCTGTCCGGTTGCGCCGATGAAGTGTTGACAGTCGGCAGATTGCGCCACGCCGAGTTACTGAAACCCACGGCGTTTTACCGCAGCACCAAAGCCATCAGCGAACTTCGTCATTCCAATTTTGATCTGGCCATCGAATTCAAAACCAACGCCGAAGGCGGAGCCGTTTTGAATTTCGCCAACCCGGCAGAAAAACTGAGACCAGCGAAAGGCTCCAACAAAGGCCTGGCTGGCATGCTGGAACAATTCACGCAAACTGTTTCCCAGAAAGCATACGAACCGACACATCTGGCGCATCAGTACCTGAAAAAGCTTGAACCTCTTGGAGTTCGTCCCATCGAAGCCGAGCCCAGCCTGGCAACCGACCGCGCCGCCGATGAACAGATTGAAAAACTGTTGCTGAAACACAAAATCGAGTTTGGAGAATTGCTGGTCGGCATTCACCCAGGAGCCGGTCGGATTCAGCAACGTTGGCCGTTGGAGCGATTCGTTTCGGTTGGTTCGCGCCTGATTCATAATTTCAACGCGCGGGTTTTGGTTTTCGCCGGGCCGCAGGAACGCGGCCTTGCCAAACAAATCGTCGCTCAATTGCCGGCCAAACGATCCATCGCGCTGCAATCGCCCAAAATTCCCGAACTGGTTTCAGCCTTTGCCCGGCTGAGTTTATTGGTTGCCAATCACAGTGGCCCGGCGCATGTAGCAGCTGCATCCGGAACGCCAGTCGTCGTCATCTCAACTTTTGTAAAAGATTCCTCGACAGACATTTTGGCCAGTCGCTGTGAACACCTTCGGGCGTCTCATGTAGGGTTAATTTCCGAGGAAGCTGTTTACGAAGCGGCCTGTAGGCTGCTAAAAATGAACCGCGCAGAATTTCTGCGGAACCGATAAACAGGATTTTTTTGGACAGGGTTGACATGATTTACCTGGCTGGCTGAATCAGTACCGCGACCGGTAGGAAGCGAGTCTTTCGGTAGGAATTGATTGAAGCGGTAACGCTCCCTAACAGTCGCGCTACTGGTCCTTCGCGTGAATCCTGTGAATCCTGTCTGAAACCGATTAAGGAGATTCGATGATTCGTAAAACGCTTACCGTAACATTGCTACTGTTTGCACTGGTGTTTTCGCCTTTCGCGTCGTTTGCCGACGAAGGAATGTGGTTGCCGGATTCGCTTTCCAAACTGCCATTGGCGCAGTTGAAAAAGCGCGGCTTTGAACTGAAACCCGAGGACATTTACAGCACGACGCAAGCCAGCCTGAAAGACGCCATCGTCCAGATCAGCATCGGGGGAACCGGGTCTTTCGTTTCGCCGGAAGGGTTGATCCTGACCAACCATCACGTCGCCTTTGCCGCCATCACGCGCGCCAGCACAACGGAAAAGGATTACATCAACAACGGATTCATGGCGAAATCGCGCGCTGACGAAATTCCGGCGCAAGGTTACACCGTTTCCATCTTGCAGGATTTCAAAGACGTCACCGCCGAGGTGCTTTCCGCCACGAAGCCGGAAATGACGCCTGAACAGCGCGACGCCGCAATGAATGCCAAGAAAGCGGAAATTCAGAAGAACGCGTTGAACGGCCGCGACAAAGACGGCATTCGCATTCAAATCGTCGAAGCCACCAGCGGCTTGCAGTACTTTCTGTACACTTACCTGACAATTCGCGACATTCGTATGGCTTACGCGCCGCCCAAATCCATAGGCTATTTCGGCGGCGACCCGGACAACTTCGAATGGCCGCGACATTGTGGAGACTTCACCTTCTTGCGCGCCTATGTCGGCCCGGACGGCAAACCGGCGGGCTTCAGCAAAGACAATGTGCCGTTCAAACCGAAACGCTTTTTGGCCGTCAACGCCGCCGGAATCAAAGAAGGCGACTTCACGTTCGTGATGGGACATCCTGGCGCGACGTATCGCTACCGCGAATCCTATTCGCTGGATTATCGCCAGAACATCCAGCTTCCCGATCAGATTGCGACATTCAAAAAACAGATTGATACGCTGACCAAGCTCGGCGACAAGAATCCGGCGCTGAAAATTCGTCTGGCCGATCAAATTTTCGGCTTGAGCAATTCGCTCAAAGCGTACGAAGGCGCAGTCGTCGGCTTGAAAAAGATGAAGCTGGTCGAACGCCGCCGCGCCGAAGAAGAAGCGTTGAAAAAATGGCTGGACGCCAATCCGACTGCCAAAGCCAAATATGGCAACGTATTGCCGCAAATCGAAGCGCTGTATGCCGAGTTGAAATCCTTCTCATCCAAACAGAGCGCGTTTGGTGAACTGTTCGGCTCAGGCGATTTGGTCAATGCGCTGAATTTCGCCTACTTGCGCGCGCTGGATAAGGAAAAACCGGCGGGCGAACACAACCCGCAATTCAGCGACGGCGCATTGCCGCAAATCACCAACCAACTCAACAGCGGTTGGGGCGAACGCGAAGCGGAATCTGAAATCGCAGATTTGGCTGGCGCGCTGGAGGCGTTGGCCGGACTGCCTGCTGGTCAGAAATTCGAGATGGCGGAAAAACTTTTCGGCAATCAAGCTGGAGACGCTCGCCGCAAAGCCGAATTCGATTTCGCTGAAAAAGTCATCACCAACTCCAAATTCAAATCCTTCGACGAGCTGAAAAAACTGTTTACGACTTCGGCGGCAGACATCCGCGCAATTGACGATCCGCTGTTGAAACTGGTCGTTGCCGCTGCCGATGAAAACGCTCCGTATGCCAAACGGTTGAATAAGTTCAACAGCGAAGTCGTCCGGCTGCGTCCAAATTACGTCGCCGCGATGCTGGAAATGAAAAAGACGGCTTATTACCCGGACGCCAACTTCACGCTGCGATTCACCTACGGCGAAGTCAAAGGCTACAAACCACGCGACGCTGTCACGTACGACTGGCAAACTTCGCTGGCCGGCGTGATTGACAAAGACACGGGCAAAGAACCGTTCAACGTTCCTGCTGCGTTAAAGGAACTGGCGAAGAAACGCGACTTCGGCAATTACATCGAACCGCGTATCAACGACATTCCCGTGGACTTCCTGACCACGACCGACATCACTGGCGGCAATTCCGGTTCTCCGATTATGAATGGTCGCGGCGAAATGATTGGTCTGGTTTTCGACGGAAACTACGAAGGATTGGGCGGCGATTATGCCTTTGACGGCAGCTTGAACCGCACGATCAATGTGGACATTCGCTACGTGCTGTTTTTGACGGAAAAGATGGGCGGCGCCAGCTACCTGTTTAACGAAATGCAGATCAAACGCGGCAAGGCGATGGTCGCAGGCAAGTAATTCCTATCAGTACCGCAACCGCCAGGGAGCGAGTCTCGTTCATTCGTCGCATCGAGAGAACGGAGTTCTCTGGCGGTCGCGGTACAGACTCAGCCAAACGATGACGACTTTTCGAAAAGCATTTGTGATGCAGGTCTTCCCCGACCAGCAGGCCGAATACGAGCGGCGCCACAATCCGATCTGGCCGGAGTTGGAAGCCACGCTCAAAGCGCATGGCGTTCGTAACTATTCGATCTTTTTGGACGAAACGACAAATCAGCTTTTCGGATACGCCGAAATCGAAAGCGAAAAGCAGTGGGCGGCAATCGCTTCGACAGAAATCTGCCAGCGCT
This sequence comes from Blastocatellia bacterium, assembly GCA_035429885.1. GTDB lineage: Bacteria > Acidobacteriota > Blastocatellia > RBC074 > RBC074 > RBC074. The sequence continues at coordinate 17,461 of DAOMFR010000095.1, read as the reverse complement.
GGTGGAGCCACATGCGCGAACTGATGCCGTCAAATTCCGATAACAGCCCACAATCAACCCCGCTCCGCGAAGTTTTCCACATTGATTAGCCGGAGCGCGGACGTCCCCGTCCGCACACGTTATGACACTGCTATCAACCTTCAAACTATCCCGTCACACCCGCGAACTTTCCGCGGCCGTTGCGTTTGCCGTGTTGTTGCTGGCCGTCGGCGTGGCTGCGCCATCATTTTTCAGCGCGGCGAACTTACGCGACCTGATGATCAGCAATGCTCCTGTGCTGATTGTCGCCATCGGAATGACGATGGTGATCGTTGCCGGGCAAATTGATATTTCGGTCGGTTCGCAATTCGCCGTGTGCAGCATCGCCGCTGGAATGCTGGCGAAAAGTTTGCCCATGCCGGCTGTCGTGTTGCTGGTTATCATTGCAGGCTGTGCGCTCGGCGCAATTAACGGCTGGCTGGTAGCGCAAATCAAAATTCCCGCCATCGTCGTCACACTGGCGACCCTGGTGGCTTGGCGGGACGGATTGCGCTGGGCGACTGAAGGCACTTGGGTGCAAAACCTGCCGGGAAATTTTCAATGGTTCGGATTCGGTCAAATTGCCGGTCAAGCATTAATCGTCGGGATTTCTTTGGCAGTGTTGCTGGCGTTTACTTGGACGCTCGGCAATCTGCCCGCTGGGCGAGCTGTGTATGCCGTTGGCTCTGACGCCGAAGCCGCAAGACTGGCAGGAATCAGTCCGCCGCAAGTGACATTCAGTGTGTTTGTTTTGATGGGAGCGCTGGTTGGTTTGGCGGCGTTGCTGAACGCGGTCAGATTTTCATCCGTTCCCGCCAACGCCGGAATCGGTCTGGAAATGAAAGCCATCGCCGCCGTAGTCGTTGGCGGCGCAGCCATTACCGGCGGAAGAGGGACCTTGGTCGGAACTTTGATTGGAGTCGCTCTGCTGGGAACCATCGGCACAGCGCTGACCTTTGTCGGCATCAATCCGTTCTGGGAAAAAGCCATTCAAGGCGCAATCATTCTGGCGGCGCTGGGTTCGGACATCGCGTTTGGAAAGCTCAAACACCTGCGAACCGCTGCAGCAAGCTAATCCAAACAAAACAACAGGATTTACAAGATGAACAAGATCGGCAGCCAGTTGAGTTGGCGGTCAATCCTGTAAATCTGGTAAATCCTGTCGAATGTTTTTCAGCCTGACTTAATCGCCGCTTTGGCTCAGCCGAACGGTTTTGTAACCGCCCGCCGCGCGGTCTTTCAACCACCACAGCCCGAACACTATAAACGGCACAATCGCCAACATGGCCACATAGCGAAACGAAGGTCCATCGCCGCCTATGCTGTCACGCACTTTGCCCATATAGAAAATCACCAATCCCAGGGCGAACTGGCCGACAAATCCCATCAAACCCATTGTGAAAGCTCCGCCTTCAGGAAAACGTTCCGAAGTAATGCCCAGCATCGTCGGCCACATGAAACAAACGCCGACATAAAACACTGTCGCGGCGACATACGCGCCCGCAGAGCTTGTCACGTTTGACAATAAGAACAGCCCAATGGCTGCAAGAACTACGGAAGCCACCATCATTCCGATTGGCGAAATTTTGTGAGCAATCGCTCCGGCGAAATACCTCAACACAAACATCAGCGCGGAGCCGTAAACCAGAATCAGAATGCCGCTCATCTTGGCAAGATTGCCCAGCACCGAAGACACCATTTGGCCCGGAGCCAGTTCAATCGAAGCTGTAATCATCATGCAAAACATCAGCAACAGAAACGCCGGATTGCCAACGGCTTTGAACATATCGCCAGTGGAAATTCCGGCAGCCATGCGCTCGGTCGGCGGGAACTTTTGCCCAAAAATCATCACGCCATAAGCCAGCGTCGGAATCAGAACGATTCCCAACTGAAACTTCCAACCCACGCCAGCCTGGCTCATGAAATAGCCCAACAAGCCACCAATAATCAGGCCGCCCGGCCACCAGGAGTGCAGCACATTCAGCTTATGCGTCTTTTCATTGGGATACATTGTGGCGATCAGCGGATTGATGACCGCTTCGACCAAGCCATTGCCAAATCCCGCCAGCAGCATCGAATAGGTCATCACGCTGTAACTCGAAGCCGTCACAAATCCAACCACACCCACGATGTGCAGCCCAAAAGCCAGATAAAGCAGGTTTCGCATTCCAAGCGAATCCAGCATTGGCGAAGCGACCAGAATTGAAGCAGCAAATCCGAAAAACGCCATCGTCGAAATCCAGCCGTATTGGCTGCGCGCTTCAGCGGCGACAAAGCCGGAAATGTTATCGGCGACGACCAGATCTTCGACGTTTCCACGCAACGCGAAAATCATGGCTGTGACCACGAGAGATAAACAACTGGCTACAAAAAGCCTGCGCTGATTCATAAGAGTGTCTCCTTACAGTTAGGGGCAGCTAGCGCACCTAGTCATGAACTGTTGATTGTCGTTTTATCTTTTGGCGGTGTATCCGCCGGAGAAGTGGTTTAACCAAACGCGGCGGATTATGCGGGCGGGAAAATCAAAAGGCAAAAGGCAAAAGGCAAATTTCAAAATTCTCGACGAGAAAACCTCGCTTCCCGTTTAATTTTTGGGATTTACCTTTTGCCTTTTCATCTCAGGCAAGATCGTATTCAGGATACTCGCGCTCAATGACCTGTCCGGGACGAGCCGGTTCGGTCAGCATCAACAGCGCATCGCGCAACACTTTCTTCTGTAATTCGCGCTGGCCGGGTTTGCCCAAGCTGTTGCCGATCTTGAATCCTTTCGGATACATCGCGCGAGGTGGGCGCATCTGCTTGGAAGCTTCGGGGCCAACAGTAACCAATACCGTCGGAATCCCCAACATTTCGATTTCACGTTGAACCGCGACGACCGTGCGGTGACAGACTTCCGGTCAGCCTCCGGTCAGGACGACCACGTCGGCTTTGCACTTTTTGTCTACGTACTCGGCCATCTGCGGAGCGGTTTCGTCGTACATCTTCTTGAGCTGCATCGTGTATCCCATATACCCGATGTGCTCTTTGCCGACTTCTCCTATGAAGCCTTCGGCTTGTAGTTCGCGCAATAACTCCAGCGGAAACACACAGTTAATGTCTTGGTCAGCGTCCGAATGATCGTAATGGTGATGCGTGACCATCAATTCTGAATTCGCCGCGTCGCCGTTGATCACGCGAAACGTCAGATCGCCCAGATCGTCGGCAATGTTAAATGGCGTCTGATCTTTGCGATGGACTCCGGCGGCGGTGACCAACACGACGCGAGATTTCGATAAATCGCGTTCAAGCGGCGTAAACGGAACGCACTTTCTGGAAAGCGTAGCCATAAATCCCTCTCTTTACGGGCCAAAGCCCAAGCGGCGAGTCACGCTGTCGAAACCCCAACACACGTCACCCGCCGCCTTCGATTTCAACTACGGCAGATTCCGCAGCACGTCGTGAATGACTTCATTGTCAGGTTGCTTGCTAATGTCATGGATGTTGGCAAATGCAATCTTGCCATCTTTGCCCACAACAAACAGCGCACGTTCTGCGATGCCATCAGCGTCGCGATAAGCGCCGTAAGCTTTTGCAACTTCACCTTTTGGATTGAAATCGGCTAGGAGCGGGTAGGTAATTCCGCCAAGGCTCTTTGCCCAGGCGACGTGGGAAGGAATGGAATCAATGGAGATACCCAGAACCTGGGTATCGGCCCCTTCGAAGCGACTTAAATCAGCTTCGTAAGAGGGCATTTGCACCGTTCAGACAGGTGTCCAATCCAATGGGTAGAACGCGATGAACACGTTCTTTTTGCCCCTGAAATCTGAGAGCTTGACCATGCCACCCGCGTGGCTTTTCAGCTCAAAGTCAGGAGCCATATCTCCAACTTGAAGACTCATAAATTCTCCTCTTTGAAATTTTGAGATGTGAAAGTTGCCGCACCGGAAGTTCCAGTGCCAGCACAGCCAATTTGTCGTCCTTGAAACTGCGACGACGCTGGAATTATAGGCGTGGCTCTATACGCTTACAAGCACTGCTCTTACCGCTCGCATAAATCCGCTGATCGTGTAAAAATCCGTTCGGTTCTAATCTTACCCAAGCATTTTTTACAGAAACATTGTCCTAGTGTAGCCAATAAACACACTACCGAATTTTATCGAGAACCAAAGAAAAAAAGTGGCTAACATTAGGGAACAATTCAACTAAGCGGACGTGTTACGCGGCGGAAGATCGTTTCCGTTCGCTTGCACTACTTAAACACCTTGATGGCTGATTGAAAATTTCGACATGCCAAAGCTGGTAGTTAAAACGCTTCACCAGTTGAGAGCGAACGCAGATGAGTGATCTTTCGTGTAAGAATCTTGAGTCGCCCCGAAACCTAGAGCGACTTGAATCAAGCTTTTCACCGATGGCGACATTGACGCTGAGCGCCGGATTGAGAGACGCGGAGTTGGAGACTGATTCACCGGTGCTGGCGGTTGAGCCTTCTAGCGAAGTTCCCGTCGAAAAGATGGACGATCATTCGCTGCTCGCCGCAACGTTGACCGGTGATGAGGCTGCCTTCAAAGAATTAGTTCGGCGGTACCAAAATCAGATTACCAATTACGTTTACCGCATGTTGGACGATTACGATCGCGCGGTAGATTTAGCCCAGGAAACCTTCCTTCGGGTTTATACCAGCGCTGAGCGATACCAGGCGACTTACAGTTTTTCGACATACATTTATCGCATCGCTCATAACTTGGCGATCAGCGAATTGAGGCAACGGAAACGCCGAAAGTTAATGCAGTTTCCGATGTTCTTTTCAGATAAAGACAGCGACGAAGTCGAAATTGAGATTGAAGACCAGCGGCAAGTTTTAGCCGATGATTCAATGATCGCCGCGCAACAGCGCGAAGCTGTCACCAAGGCAATTGCCAGTTTGCCCGAAAAATACAGAGCGGCCTTGGTTCTTTGCGACATTGAAGAAAAAAGTTACGAAGAGATTTCCGAAGTGCTCGACCTTCCGGTCGGCACAGTTAAATCGCGCATCAACCGAGCGCGGAACTTATTGAAAGACAAGCTGAAAGACTACATCTAGTCCCAAAGCTCTTTTGGTTACACCCAGTAAAAGTCTTCCGGTAAAAAACCTGGAAGCTTCCCCAAAGTGGAGACTTAATTCGATGAACTGTAAAGGAATACAAGCGGTTATTGATTCGGCTTCGAGCCGGAACCCGATCAGCGGTGAAACACAAGTTCACCTGAACGGATGCCCTGACTGCCGCAGTTACTCGGATCAAACCAATTCGTTGCGTTCGTTGTTAAGCGCGCAACCGCGTGTGCAAGCTCCCGCCGATTTTGACTTTCGCCTGAGAGCGCGCATTGCCAGGGCGCAGACTGAACCCGCCAGCCCGTTCGCATTCCTGGAAAATCTGCTGGGTCGGACGTTTTCGATGAAGCAAGCCGCGGCGTCACTTGCCGCATTGGCGGTGATGGCTGCTGGAACAACGCTTTATTTTAACCAGAGCAATCAACAAACATCCGGTTCGTTGATCGCCAGCAATACACCTGTGGTCGTGCAACCCGCGACTCAAATGGCATTGCCGGTATCGCCTCGGACTGTGGATGTCCAAACATCAGCGCCAATCGTCAAAGTGGCTGTTAAATCGCAACTTCATGCTGCTGCGGTGAAACCCGCTGTTTTGGCTCAGGCGACAAATAATGAAGTCTTCCGTGTTTACGACCGCGAAAAAGGTCATGTTAGCGAAATTTCGAAAGGCGGCGTTTATTACGGAGCTGAAAGTTCAGCGCAGATGGCCAGACCAGCGTCATTTGGCAGCTTCTAAAACCAACGTTACATTGGAACCAATTAGGCCGCAGGTGTCCCATTCGCCCTGCGGCCTTACTCTCATCAAGGCCAAGCGTTTTAGCCTCTTGTTTCCCTGCATGACATTGCGAATCCTGGTTGTTTCTTTTTGGATTCTTGCGCTACTTGCCACAGTATTTGCCCAAACTGCGCGGCAGAAAACTCAAACTCCACTTACTCGCAAACCGGAACCGGCCCAATTGCCGACAGGCAAAGCTGGTACAGCAGGCACGCCTGTTTTGCGCCAGAATCAGCCCGTGGGTTGGGTTTGGGTCACCCAAACCATTGATCTGGCACAGCAGTTTGGCAGCGAAGAAAACATTTTCACCTTTGACGGGGAACCGCCACCGTCTCTGCAACAAAAACGAATTTCTTTGGGAATGGTGGTTGATGATCAAGGTCACGTCATCACGCGACTGATTGACGTCACCCCGAGCAATCCGCCCAACGAGCTAACAGTGCGTGCTTCGGGTGGCCGGCCAACCAAGGCAAAATTCATTGGCATGGACACAGTAACCGGCCTTTGTGTCATCAAGGTTGAAGGTGAGCCATTACGTCAGGCCAGTTTTGTCAATCTGCCGGTGCTGCCACCTCGTTTGAACGTAAAACTTTACGGCTTCCACCCAAATCAGGAAACCAGGCCGGAACGAGTTGGGCTGAGTGTGACTCCGCGCTTGAACAGTTTTACGGGCCAGATCGCCATCGCCAACGGAGATTTTCGATTTACAGCAAAGAATCCGATTTATTTTCTGACGACACCTAAACTGACTGCCGTCCAGGATTGCAGCTTGATTTTCAAAGACGAGTCAGTGTTCGGCCTTGTGCTCTACGACACCGGACAAGAAGGCAAGCACATCGTTTACCCGATTTCTCGGGTGCAAGCGATTGCTCAATCAGTCATCAAATCCAAACAGAGCATTGCGTATGGCTGGCTGGGAGCCAACGGGCAAAACTTCGCGCCGCCTATTCAGACTCCAACCAGCAGCAATCGAAAACCCGGCGAACCAGGAATCATCATTACAGCCATTGCTCCGGACAGTCCGGCAGATGAGGCAGGAGTCATGCCCAAAGACGTTCTGTTGAGCATCAATGACCGTCGCGTGGAAACCCGCGAACAATTGGCATCGGCAATTCGGCAGATTCCCGCAGACAGCGAAATTTCATTGCGAGTCCGCCGCGGGGCTGAATACAAAATGCTCAAGGCCAAGCTCGCGCCCGCACCTGCCACTGATCCCGAACAACAACTTTTTGCGTTTGTTCGGCGACTGGAAGCGATGAAGGCTGAATTGAAATCAGTTCCCGTCTCTGACCCGAAGCGGGCGAATCTGGAAGCTCGTTTTAACATGATGACCAGTTTTGTGAATGCCACGATGCTGCCTGCGCCGCCAGACATTCGCTTGCGCGTGCTTTACGGATTTGAAGTCCAATCGTTGACCGGCCAGTTGATGAACTATTTCGCGGTAACCAATGGACTATTGATTTCCCAGGTTGCCGAGAAAAACAATGCTGCGCGCGCAGGGTTGAAGGCAGGCGACATTATCGTCAAAGTTGGCGAACAACAGGTCGCCGACCTTCCCTCGCTGGTCAGCGCGCTGGACGGTTCCAAAAACGAAACTATCGAAATTACGGTCTCTCGTCGGCGTGAAGTAATGAAGCTTTCCCTTCCACGTTGAAGCTGTTATGCTTGCCGTGCGTTGAATCACGCAAAATCCAAATTCAACTTTGCAATCATAACGTTCGGGGAATTCCCGCTCAGAACTGAAAGCTGAAAACCGAAACTCGATGTCAGCCAAAATCACCGTCATAGTTTACATTGTCATAAGCTTCGAAATTGGCATTCTGCTTCTCTTTTTGCCCTGGTCGCCGTGGTGGCACGACAACTTTTTCCTCTATTTCATCACTGGCAGATTGCACGCGCCCTGGGTGGGCACATTTCTGACTCACAAAGCCGTGCGTGGAGCAGTGACCGGCATAGGTATCTTGAATATCCTGGCGGGTTTGTACGAAATCTTCAAATTCCGTGAAAGCGTTGACCAGCTTGTTTCCGTTGACCAATCGCCTGCTGAAAGACCGAATCTGCAAATTTCAAAAGAGAGTTACGTTGAATCTGGCGCGCAATCAACCTCTGCTTTATCAGATAACCAGCCGCCAAACCTTCCTCCGCAGAACTGATCAGGGCCAATCGGCCAACCAGCTTCAGATCGAAGCCATTCGCCAAGCCGCCGCCGCTGGTTGCCAACTCATTCAAATTCGGGAAAAAGATTTGAGCGCGCGAGCGCTGGTTGAGTTCACTCGCCAGGCAATTGCCGTCGCTCGCCCATACGGAGCGAAAGTGCTGGTCAACGACCGGCTGGACGTGGCAATTGCCGCCAAAGCAGACGGCGTTCATTTGAGAGTTACGTCACTGCCGACGGCAAACGTTCGGCAAGCAGTCGTTGAAAACGGTTTGAAGGAGTTTTTGATCGCCGTTTCGACTCATTCCCTAATTGAAGCCAAAGCGGCGGAAACCGGTGGCGCGGATTTCATCGTGAGCGGCCCTGTGTACGACACACCGTCAAAGCGCGAATTCGGCGAACCGATGGGACTGAACCGATTTGCCGACATTTGCCAGACCGTCAACATTCCTGTGCTGGCATTGGGCGGAATCAACATGACCAACTTCCATCAACCGCTCGACGCCGGGGCGGCAGGCATCGCGGCAATTGGCCTGTTTAGTGCTCTTGAAAACTTGCCCCATACCATTGCCACGATTCTGGCTCATCCTACCGGCCATCATTTCCCAGCAAACTGAACGAAGCCCCACTTTTCAGGAATGTGCATGTTGATTTCGCCTTGAGGCGACCAGACCCAATTGTCTTCGCGGCGACCTTCAACTTTGCGATATTTGCCGTCCGCGATGTTGTGCTGCCATTCGACTCGGGAAAAATTCACCCGCCAGCGGTCACCAACTTTCGGCGCTCCAAGCGGGCGAGGACTGCCGGTCAAATCCTTCCACGGCAAAGCCATTTCCACACCCCAACCGCGATCTTTATCTTTGGGATTGTTGATTGTGCCCGCAACCGAAACTGCTGTTTTCCATCCCATAGCGTTCCAGTCATCATTCGGTTTGCCGCCGTGCCGATACGGCTTATCAAGCTGCAAATCCCAAACGGTGTTCAGTGCGTTAATTTCCAGTTCGTAATAATTCAGAGTGTCGCCTTCGGGATCAATGAAGACTTCGAAATCGTTGTCGTGAAAGATCACCGAATCACGTTTGGTCAGCGTCGCCCAGACGTGCGGTTCTTCCAGATCGGCGGCAATATAAAAGTACGTGTCATCCCACAACATTTTGACGCGAGTTTTATATGCCGGGCGAGGCTTCGCATCACCTTCGATGTCCACGAAAAATTCCGTCCAATCGGCGTTACTCCAAGCGGCGTCATTCAACTTGCCATCTACTTTGACCGCGCCAGATGCTCGCTGACAGACATAGCTTTTGGGGGCAGTCACAGCCTTAGCCAATACCGCATTCCCATCGGGAAGACACCGTGCGCAAATCACCAATGCCAATCCAACAGCAAACCCACACCAGATACTTTTTGTCATTTGTTCCATTCCTTCCTTTTGATCCAAATGTACTCACCCCGTTGCGACCTAAACCGGTTTCTGCAAAACCCAGGTTGTCATGCATCTCAAGTTTTCGACATTCGTTGTTTTCAATGCCTCCAGCCTTTCGGCTCCCAGCCGCTTGGCAGCAACAGCCAGCATCTCTTCATTCACCAGAAACCGTTCCGACCCATCCGGCAACCCAAACCAACCATTACCGACTGGTCGGATCAAAGCTTCAATCCCAATGGAACTGGCCAGCCGAGCAAAGAACATTCCCCCGGGTTTCAACACGCGCCACATTTCATTCAACATACGGTCAAAATGGTGTTTGTCGCGGGCGAAATGTAACACCGCGCTGCTGATGACCAAATCGAACTGCTCGTTTGGAAAAGGCAATGCCTCAACATCCGCCACCTGAAAATTGTTTGAGGAAAGCCTGGGTGCCAGACTGGCGGCAAATTGAGTTACCTGCTGAATCGCTTGCGGGTTTGAATCCACTGCAAACACCTGAAAATTCTGGCGCAGAAAATAAATCAGATTCCGCCCACCGCCACACCCAGCGTCGAGCACAGACATGCCCGGCGTAATGCGACCTTTTAGCAGTTGATCAAACAGGTAAATATCAATGTCGCCGAATTCATCGCGTAGATTCATGGAAGATGATTCCTTTACCATTCTGGCAGCTAAAAAACACCGAACACTTCCTGATACTGGTTCCAGATACGTTCTGAATAAGCTTTGGCATAAGCTTCAGCATAAGGTTCGCCTCTGGCTGTTCGCACTTTTGATTTTGTAGTCATGCGGTCGTGATGGTGGCCAAGTTCGTGCAGCAGCGTCGCCAGCAACTGATGACCGCGCGCAGTTTCTTCTGTAAATTTGCACAGCACACCGTCTTCTCTTTTTTCGCACGGCACGCCAAGCCGTTCCAAAATATCCCGTTCCTGTTCGTACCCTTCTTTCGACAACTCAATCCAGATGTCTTCGTCCCAGGCGCATATCTGTACCACTCCGGCAGTGTGCTGTCCAAAAGTGCCCCATTCCCCCGGAGCCAACACTATTGCGTTCAGGCCGACGGAAAGTTCGTTCCAATCCGGCAGAATGCCAATGAACTTTTCAATGTCTTTCTGTTTCAGCAGGTGGCGAAATCCTTTGCCGGGCCGTTGGCGATCAATTAACGGCATCCGCTGCTCGACGATGTAATAATCCCCTGTCAAAGAATGATTATTTTTCTTTTGAACTTTTCCACCAATGACTTTGGGAGAAGATTTTCGATTGTTGATTCGCATGGCTTGTTTACTTCAGAAGGTGAAGCTGCATGAATTCCAATACTTGTCGAATGATCTGGCGACTGGTATCGCTGTCGTCCATCACATCAAAAAAGTGCGGAGCCGAATGATGATTCACAAACGTTACCGGCAGATTCCGGCTCACAGCTTTGGCCAGAAAGTGGTCAATCGTTTCGTTTAACTGAGGATTGTCCTGCCCCGCTCTGGCAATGAACAATGGCAATTCCCCAGGAAGATCGTCCACAGACTTCCCTGCCGCCGGATTGGCAAATCCGAACATCTGCGCCGCTTGCGCCACGTTGGTGGAACCATCCAGATCCAGCATCAACCCATACAACAGCGCAGCGCATTTCAGATATTCGTTCTCTGGCTGCATCAACACCGACAACGCATTCGGCACATTTCCCGAACAGCCCCAAACGCCTATTCGAGTCTCATCAATTCCCAGCTCTTCCGCGTGCAGCCGCATGTGCAACAGCAGCGCTCGAAGATCACCAGCAGGCTCCGTCGCTGAATACGTGACCGCCACCATTCCCGAAGCCGCCACCAATTGCGCCCAGGAAATATACGATCCCATTTCTTTCAACTTGCAGCCCAGCATTTTCTGCATCCCCACATCTGAATACCCTGAGACAAACACCACGGCAGGAATCCGCGCTCCGTGCTTCGCTTCCGCCGGATGATACAAATCCATCAGTTGAACGCCCGCACCGGTTGGATACTCCACGTCCAACCGAAGTGTTACGGCTTCCATACCCGGAATTTCGTACACCACACGCTTCTTTGAGACATCATCTTGCTGAGTTTCCTGGCTCATTACGGTTCCTCCTTTGCAGCCAACCTGTGGCTTTCGAAGTTCAATCATTCATTTCCAAAGGATCGAATTCAAAAGGATGGCTAGCCTAGCCTTCGTGCCAGCAGCATTCAACTCCGAATTTCAAGTTTGACTCCGTCTCCTTGCCAAATGGAGAGCAGCAACACTTCTCTTCTGGTTTTGATTGGCTTTCCTGTATCATCACGCGTGCCCATAACGAAACATTTCCGACACTCAGAGAAATGCAAGATTTCGCCTTCGTACTCGCTTTTAGCAAGGATAGAAATGAACGAATCAGAGTGACTGACGCGCAAACAGCGCATTGAGACCAAATTGCGCGCGCCGCAATCCAAGTCAGCAGCACCACCCAAACAACGCGCTGCGTCCTTAAAACAGAAACGCACTGCGCCGCAACCGGAGTAAGTGTCGTTATGCCCGATCCTTTGCCGCCGCCCATTTTCATCGAAGAAGCTCGCCCTGCCCCGCCAGCGATTGAAGGCGTAAGCACCAGCACGGCGGGCATGCTCGGCCTGACCGAACGTGGTCCGGAAACACCGCAATTGGTGACGGGCATGCATGAGTTCGAGCGTTGGTATGGCCGCTTTATCGCCGAATCGTATTTGCCGGATGCTGTACGCGGCTTTTTTGATAACGGAGGACAACGGTGCTTTGTGTGCCGCGTTGTCGGCGTGGGTGCAACCGCCGCTTCATTGACCAGCGGAACTTACACCTGGCTGGCCTGTGGTCGCGGCGCGTGGGGTAACCGTGTGCGTGTGAAAATTGATGCGGCAACAAATGCCACAGCCAAAAACCGGCTGTTTCGCGTCAGCGTGCTTTACTTCAAGACTCCGCCTGCCGACAAAGATTTTGTTGACCCAACTGTTACTCGTCCGTCCAATCCGCGCGGGAAGCCTCCCACGCCACCGGACGTTTTGGAAGTTTATGACAACCTGACGCACCTGCCCGAAGCCAGCAATAACGTGGCGACAACCATCAATGCCAATTCCAAACTGGTGCGAGTTTCGAGCAGCGCGGCAAGTGCGCGTCCCAACAATCAAGCGTTTACCGCACTGGCGCATGGCAGCGATGGTGCTGCCATAACGCCAGCCGATTTTGCAGGGGATGTAGAAGTGATTGGCGGACAGGAAGTCTTGGGAAAAGGACGCGGACTGGCTGCGCTGGCAACGATCCGGGAAGTTTCGCTCCTGCTTGCGCCAGATGAAGTTCGTCCGGGGCTTGCGCCGGTTACGAATCTGGTGCTGGCTCAGTGCGAACAGTTGCGCGACCGGTTTGGCCTGGTGTCGGCGCTGGAATATCCCGGCCCGCTGAACCAACTGGCTCCGCCACGAAACACTTCTTACGGCGCATTCTATTTTCCGTGGATTGAGGTCTATGATTTCGCTGCCAGCCCATCCACGCCGCGAGCGACGCGGATGATTCCTCCAACGGGTCACATCGCCGGAATTTTTGCCCGTGTTGATCGTGATCGCGGCGTTCATAAGTCTCCCGCAAATGAATCGGTTCAAGGCATCGTAGGTTTGCAAGTGGCTGTGTCACAGGCTCAGCAGGATATTCTCAATCCGAAAGGCGTGAATTGCCTTCGCGCATTTCCCGGTCGTGGCGTTATTGTGTGGGGAGCACGCACCATGACATCCGATTCCGAATGGAAATATGTTCCCGTGCGGCGGCTGGCCATGTTTATCGAGGAATCAATTTTCGAAGGTCTTCAATGGGTCGTTTTCGAGCCAAACGACCAAGCTTTGTGGTCACGCCTTATCCGCAGCATTTCGAATTTTTTATCCATTGTTTGGCGTAACGGCGCGTTAGCAGGCGTTCGCTCTGAGGAAGCGTTCTTTGTTAAGTGCGACCGCACAACGATGACGCAAGCGGATATCGAGCTTGGTCACTTGATTTGTCTGGTTGGCATCGCGCCTGTCAGGCCGGCAGAATTTGTCATCTTACGCTTTCAATGGCATACGGCATCCACAAATGCCTGAATGTACAAAACCGAGCTGTAGTCAGATGAGGCAAGAGGCTGGTGTGCAAAGAATTGCTCCCCAGGCAGTTATGACTTGGAACCAAATCACAAGTTGGCTCTCTGAAATAGACATCTTGCGACAATCAACTCTTTTACAGGTGGCTTGATTTGTTGAGAAGCATCACTCTACAGAATAAGGCGTTGTTTACTATATCCCAGCCTGGAATGGAACCACAGGTTTCCAGCATTATTTCCTGAATCCGCTGATCAGCACGACATCGCTGGTGTTTGTCATGCGTGTGAAGGCAAGCTGTTTCCCGTCGCGGGAGAAATCAAATGAAACGATGCCGTCGCCGGTGAAATTTGTGAGCTGTTTTGGTGTGCCGCCGTCTATCGGCTGTGACCAGATATTATCTACACCGTCTTTGCGGGCGAAATAAGCCAGCGAGCGCCCGTCCGGCATCCAACGATACCCCCCACCCTTCACAGCAAATGTTTTGACAGGTTTGCCGCCCGTCGAGGGAATGATCGCAATTTTAGGCGGGGAATTTGGGTCATCCCACCAGAGACAAGCGAAGTGTTTTCCGTCCGGTGAAAATACCGGCAATCGTGATTCCTGATCCGTCAACTGATCGGGCCGTCCGCCGTCTATTCCCACTTTCCAGACTCGTAACGTATCCACACCGACTTCATAAATGACTTCCTGACCGTTGGGCGAAATGCTCGGATTCAGGCTGAACTGAGTGGTCAACTGTTTGGGATTACTGCCGTCTATGTCCATGCGCCAGATGGAAGGTGTTCCTGCTTGAAACGAAAAGTAAACGATATATCGTCCGTCAGGCGAAACTCTCGGAGAACGGTTGATGTAATTTGAGGTCAGTCGTTTTGGGCTTCCGCCACGCGGGTCAATGAGATAGATGTCCTGACTGTCGCCCAAACCTCGGTTGTAAACCAATTTCCCATCGGGGGTCCATTGTGGATCACCAACCTGATTGCTACCCGCGTTGACTTGCGTTGGCCGCGTAGCATCGCCGACCGAGGCGATCCAGATATTGGCTGTCACGGAACTCTGCACCGTTGCCAGAATATTTGCCTCTGCCGCCAGACTCATCGAAGAATAAATATTATTCAGATCATTGGTGATCTTTTGGGCTTCTTCTGAAGGATAAGAGATGAGCCAGAATGAGTTATTGTGAGCAGGCTTCTCACGGGCGAGTACCACAAAGCTTTTGCCATCGAGTAGCCACTCCCACAAACCGAATTCACTAAATTTGTGCGTTTTCAGTCGCGTTATCTCACCCGTGGCAACTGAAACTGTGGCCAGTTCGCGGGTGAGCGGATTATTCGTGCCGACGAAAACGGCGATTGATTTCCCATCGGGTGACCAGCGTCCTCGGCTGCTGCCGATCTCATCATTTCCTTTGAGCATCACCAGCCGACGCTGGTTGGTGCCATCCGCATTGGCGACCATCAAGAGGCTTTCGTCGTCCGCCAAATTTTCAACCCCGTAGGTAATCTGCTTTCCATCGGGCGAAAAACTGATCCCGCCGTTGATCCCGCTAATCAACTTGCGGACAGTTCCGCCACCCAGCACAGGCATTTGATACAAGGTGCAGTTGCTGAGCGTCCCTTCTTCTATTGTGTAATACAAGTAATTGCCATCCGGCGAAAAGGCGAATCCTCGATATTTCACCGCGGCAGGCGGCACGATCTGAGTGTTACTTTCAGGGATGGCAACCTGTTTCAGCCAGACACTGGCTTTTTCTCCTTCACGGATGGAATACACCAGCCATTTACCGTCCCGCGAAAGAGCGACTCCCCCCCCGACTTTGCCGGAGTCCGTAATCTTGGTGATTTTTACCGATTCAAAGGGATTGTTGATCGGCGCGTTGTCGCTGTATCGGTAAATCCCGAAACCGATTCCGACCATCAGCAAGACAGCGAATGCCAGATAGATAAACTTGTGGTTTTTGACCTGCGTGACAAGATACTCGGCACTTGAGGTTGCCTGATTTTGGTTTTCAGAGGTTGCTCGATTTCGGTTTTCATTGGTCGTCGTGCCCGGCAAAGGCTGCGTTTCGTCTGCTTCTTGATTGGGAACCGAAGAACGCTCCCATTGATCGCGAAACTCCAATTCGCGCTTCGCACCTTTCAAATCTAGCAACAACTCTTTCGCCGTTTGATAACGCTCTTCCCGGTCTTTTCGCAAGGTTTTGTTGACGATTCGCTCAATCTCTCCCGGAACTTCAGGGAGCATTCGACTCATCGGTGGCGGCTCATCTTTCAGAATTGAACTGATACTTTCCAAAGCCGTTTCACCTTCAAAGGGTCGCCTTCCGGTCAGCATTTCGTAGAAAACAATGCCAAAACTGAAAATGTCGTTACGGGCATCCACCGTCTTGCCCTGTGCTTGTTCGGGCGCCATATAACTTGCCGTACCAACGATCATTCCCGGCAAGGTGGATGGCCGCGAGGTTGTGGCTTGTTCATTCCGCATTTCAGCCAGTTTGGCAATTCCGAAATCCAGAATCTTGACCAAACCATCAGGACGAATCATCACGTTTTCGGGTTTGATGTCGCGGTGAATGATGCCTGCGTGATGCGCCGCCTCAAGCGCAGAAACAATTTGAATCGCTATTTCAAGCGCCGTTTTGAAACTCGCCGATTGATTGGCCAAATGTGCGCGCAGCGTTTCCCCTTCGATATATTCGGTGGCAATAAAATGCGTGTCGCCTTCCGTGCTGATTTCGTGAATGGTAATGATGTTGGGATGATTGAGCGCCGAAGCAGCACGGGCTTCCCGCTCGAAGCGGCGCACGCGCTCGGCATTCTGCGAAAAGGCTGTCGGCAGCAGCTTGAGCGCCACGCGCCGCCCCAAGCGCGTGTCTTCGGCCAAATACACCTCGCCCATGCCGCCACGACCGAGCCAGGACAGGATTTGGTAATGGCTCAACGTTTGCCCGCTTTGCAACGTGGCGGGCGTGGCGGTGACGAGTTGCTGAGCGGCTTGTTGCACGAGTTGCGCGGGCAGGTCCAGTCTGGATTCTTCGCCTTGTTCATGCGCAGCGAGCAGCGAGAGGACTTCGGCTTGCAAGGCGGCATCTTCCGAGCACGTCTCTGCCAGCCAGGCGGCACGTTGCGCTGGCGGGTGGGCCAGTGCCGAATGGAACAAGTCTTCAATCAGTTGCCAGCGAGCAGCGTCTTGCATGAGGGATAGGAGATAGAGAGTTAGCCAGCCATCACTGGCTAAGTTCGCGGCGGAGCCATGCGCGCGCGAACTGCCAATCGCGTTCGACCGTCGCGTGCGACACGCCCAGCACTTCTGCGGTTTCGGCAATCGTCAACCCGCCGAAATAACGCAGCTCTATGATGCGGCAATGCTGCGGTTTGATCGAAGCCAATGTTTGCATTGCTTCGTCCAAGATTAACAAGCCAATTTCAGGAGAGTGCGCGAACAAATCGGCGCGACTGAGCGAGAGATGAAATTGTCCGCCGCCGCGCTTTTCGGCGCAGCGTTCGCGCGTGTGATCCACCAGAATGCGCCGCATCAACGTCGCCGCCAGCCCAAAGAATTGCGCGCGACTTTGCCACGCCACTTCCTCTTGTCCAACCATCCGCAAATACGCTTCGTGAACGAGCGCGGTCGGTTGCAGCGTTTGATGCAACCGATCCTGACGCAGAAAGCTACCCGCCAGACGACGCAGTTCGTCGTAAACGAGCGGCATCAAGTGTTCCAAAGCCACCTGATCGCCCTCGCTCCAGCGCAACAGCAATTGTGTGACTTCGGCCACTGGCGTGTCTCCAGGTCTTGTCTTGCTTGTGATCGTGAATGAATGCGAGCGGCAGTCTAACAAATGTTCCCGCCAGCAACAATTTTTACCGACTGCTGAGGGAATCGGCCGAGAAATTCCGATAGAGGCAGTGAGCAAACAAAACCTGACGGGCGCAGCAGT
>DAOMFR010000094.1:26801-28204 GCA_035429885.1 Blastocatellia bacterium | reverse complement strand
AAACAGATGCGAATGTCTATATTCGCTTGCCCGGTATAAACCGAACCGATGGGCGGTTGAATAATCCAAAGCAGCCCTGTTCCTTGCACGATATTGACCGAAGGCAATAAGGGGTCTTGGGCAGGAAGCGTCAGTGGGCTGGGAGTGGTCAGGGGAAACGTTGATGCCTCGGTTCCGATTCCGCCCCCCCCCACGTTCAGCAATGTGACGCTGGTCAGGGTGACGCCATTGGGGGTAATCAAGCGGAGATAAGGAACGAACCCCGCTCCGGTGTCGCCGGTGTTGGTAATGCGCGCGGTGTAGCAAAACTCGTCGCCAATCAACGCCATGTTTGGAATATCTGCTCCGGCCACATGCACGTTGACAACCGGCTTGGAAGGAACAAACGCGGCAGCTTTGCCACGGTCTAGCATGGCTTCTACGGGCAAGCTGCCTTTCCCCACCAGTATCAAAATCCCCAGAAAGGTAAGAGCCAAAAGCGAAAATAAAAATCTGAGGTTCGCTGAGGACGCAATTCGTTTCATGATAATCTCCTTGATCGCCGTTCGTGCAAGGTTCCTTGTTCAAGCCTTTTTTGCACCAAGCAATGCAATACAGTTCCTTCTAAGCCGATCCAAAACGCGATTCCACATAATTTCGCCCACCATTGGCTGTGAAATCCACGCATTCCCGCTTCATGTACAGATGTCTCCAACAGAGAAAACATCACGGAAGCTCACTCGCTTTTTTTTATCCACGTTCCAAGGTCGAAAAATCAGTCCGCTCTTTTGCTGGTTGTCTGCTCATCTGTCTGCATGTGCAATAGCGAAAAAAAGCGGAGAGACGTATCACGCACAAAAGATTTTTTTCGGATTGGTGGTCGAACAGGTAGGAAACACAGTGGTTCTGTTGATAAACTCCGCCCGCCAAATCCATCTGCATCGCTTTTGGGAAACACACACAATGTCGGAAACCTCTACAGCGTCGGTCACGCAATTGCTGCAAGCCTGGCGAGCGGGCGACAAAACCGCCTTCGATCAATTGCTGCCGTTGGTGCAGGAGGAATTGCACCGGCTGGCCAAACGCTTGATGAGCCGTGAACGCCAAGGCCATACCTGGCAAACGACCGAACTGGTCAACGAAGCCTATTTGCGGTTGATTGGCCAGCAACAGGTGGAATGGCAGGATCGCGCGCATTTTTTTGCCGTGGCTTCACAAGTGATGCGCCATCTGCTGGTGGATCACGCGCGTTCGCGCCAACAGGCCAGACACGGTGGCGGAGCGCAGCGGCTTTCCCTGGACGACGTGGCACTGGCCGCGCCGGATCGTTCTGCGGAATTGCTGGCGCTGGATGATGCGCTTGACCGTCTGGCGAGGTTCGATAAACAAAAAAGCCGGATTGTTGAGTTGCGTTATTTTGGCGG
>DAOMFR010000094.1:22880-26701 GCA_035429885.1 Blastocatellia bacterium | reverse complement strand
CAATTGCTGGAAGCCGCGCTGGACATTCCCGCCGACAGCCGCGCAGCGTTTCTGGATCAATCTTGCAACGGCGATGCCGCGTTGCGCCGCGAGCTTGAACAATTGCTGGCGGCAGAAGAGATCACCGACGATTTTTTAGAGGCAGCCCCCGTCGAAGTCGTCGCGGCGGCATTGGATGCCAACCTCTCTCACTCCTTGACCGGCAGCCATGTCGGGCCGTATCAAATCTTGCGCGAACTGGGGCGCGGCGGCATGGGCATCGTTTGCCTGGCCGAGCGCACAGACCAACAATATCGCCAGCAAGTCGCCATCAAACTGCTTTGGCCGGGCGTCAACAACGCGGAAATCATTCGCCGCTTTCGGCGCGAACGCCAAATTCTGGCCAACCTGCACCATCCCAACATTGCGCAACTGTACGACGGCGGAACCACCGAAGACGGACGGCCTTACTTCGTCATGGAATTCGTCACGGGCAAACCGATCACCGAGTATTGCGACACGCATCGGCTGACGACTTCAGAACGGTTGACGTTGTTTCAGCAAGTCTGTTCGGCGGTGCAATACGCGCATCAAAATCTGGTCATCCACCGCGACCTGAAACCTGGCAACATTCTGGTGACGGAAGATGGCACGGTGAAGTTGCTGGATTTCGGCATCGCCAAATTGCTTGACCCAACGCGTCACGGCGTCACGGCTCAACCGACAACCAGCGCGTTGATGATGACGCCCGAATACGCCAGCCCCGAACAATTGCGAGGTGAACAGGTCAGCACAGCCAGCGACGTTTATAGTTCGGGAGTTGTGCTGTACGAACTGCTGACCGGTCAACCGCCTTACGATTTCAAGGATCGTTCGTTGCCGGAACTGATTCGCGTGGTATGCGAACAGGAACCGATTTGGCCCAGCCGCCGCGCGGGCTTATTGAAATTGCACGGCGATGTGGACGGCATTTTGCTGACATCGTTGCAAAAAGAACCTCAGCGCCGTTACCAAAGCGTCCAGCAATTCCAGGAAGACATTCAGCGCCATCTGACCGGCCAGCCGATTCAGGCGCAAACCATTACGCTGCGATATCTGGCAGGCAAATTCATTCGCCGCAACAAATTTGCGGTCGCGGCGGCAGCGGCAATTGTGTTGTCGTTGCTTGCGGGAATGATCGCCACAAGCTGGCAGGCTCGGCGCGCAACCGAACAAGCGCGATTGAATCGCCGGTTGCTGTACGCCGCGCAGATGAATCTGGCTGGGCAAGCCTGGGACGCGGCCAATGTCGCGCGCACCGAACAACTGGTCGAAAGCAATCTGCCGCAAGACGGCGAAGAAGACTTGCGCGGGTTTGAATGGCATTACCTGAGAAATCTTTACCGGCAAAACCTGCGCTACACGCTGCCGCATCCCAATGAAGTTCACACTGTGGCTTATTCGCCGGACGGTTTGAAACTGGCGACGGGCGATGAAAATGGCACGGGCCGTCTGTGGGAATCTGCGACCGGCCGGTTGCTTGCCACACTCCAGGCACATAAAACGCGAATTCATGCAGTCGCTTTTTCTCCCGATGGAAAAACGCTGGCCACAGGTTCTGACGATAATCTGATCGTTCTGTGGGATGTGCTGAGCAGCAGGCAGTTGGTGAAAATGAAAGGAGACGACGATGCCGTCTTGAATCTGAAGTTTTCTCCCGATGGCAAATGGCTGGCAGCGACTAGTCACGCTCCCTCGGTGAGTCTGTTCAATCTTGCCGATTCCGCCCAGGTGCCTCTTACAGGGCATTCGCGCGGGATCAGCGGGTTGGCCTTTTCCCCCGACAGCCGATTCATTGTTTCGGGAAGCGACGATTCTCTGGTGAAGGTCTGGAATGTTCCGGTCAATTACCTACCGGGAATCACTCGCCGGTGCGAAAGAAGTTGGTGGCCGATGATTATGGAAAACGGGATTCTGAGATCGTCATGGAAACGGTCCGGGTGTCGCAATGACGACATTCTGCCAACTCCATCTCGCGCGGTGGCGGCTCTGCAGGGACATATTGAACGAGTTTTTTCCGTTGCATATTCGCCGGACGGGAAACTGTTGGCCAGCAGTGGCGACGATCAAACGGTCAGATTGTGGAACACGACGACTTGGAGCCAGATTGCTTCATTGAAAGGGCATAGCGGCACTTTACGCTCGATCGCTTTTTCGCCGAATGGCGAAACATTGGCTTCGGGTGGCGAAGACCGGATTGTGAAGTTATGGGATGTGGCGACGCAGCAAGAAAGAGGCGCAATTCGCGGGCACGGCGGAAAAATCTTTTCCCTGGCGTTTTCACCGGATGGAAATAGCCTGGCCACAGCCAGCGACGACCATACGGTAAAGTTGTGGGATGTCGCCACCGGTTCCGCGCCCTTCACGGATCTGAAAGGCCACACCGATGAACTCAACACCGTCGCCTTTTCACCGAACGGAACCGCAGTGGCGACCGCGAGCGATGACAAAACGGTCAAGCTCTGGGACACCCAAACCGGGCGGGAGATGAAAACGCTCCGGGGGCATACAGACTATGTCCAATCCGTCGCCTATTCGCCGGACGGTGAACGGGTGGCCGCCGCCAGTCGAAACGGCTGGGTGATTGTGTGGGATGTCCGTAGCCAGCAGCCATTACTGAATATTTACGCCAACTATTCCCAAACAATCTCTGTCGCTTTTTCACCCGATGGCCGGAAGCTGGCGACCGGCGGCCAGGATGAGGCCCGGACAACAGATTGTCCGACCTACGGCGCCAGAATTTGGGATGCCAATACGGGGAAACTACTCTCCGTTTTCATCGGACACACCGCAAGAATTATCACTGTCGCTTTTTCGTCTGATGGCAAATTCCTGGCTTCCAGCAGCTCAGATCGAATGGTGAAACTGTGGAACATGGAGACCGGCCAGGAAGCCGCCACCTTCAAAGGCCATCAAGCCGATATTTGGGCGCTGGCCTTTTCGCCCGACGGCGGAACTGTGGTTTCGGGAGGCAATGATCGCAGCATACGATTGTGGGACGTGGCCACCGGTCGCGAAATCGCCCGGCTGGAAGCCCATTCCGATTCGGTGCAGTCGGTCAGCTTTTCACCTGACGGCAAACGGCTGGCAAGCGCCAGCAAAGACGGCACAGTCAAGCTGTGGGATTTCACCACCCGACAGGAGCTTCTGACGATGAAAGGCCATCAATCCATTGTCACGGGCGTCGCGTTTTCGCCGGACGGCCAAACCCTTGCCTCATCCAGCAGCGATCGAACCGTCAGGCTATGGCGTGCAATGGCGAAGTAGGAAATAAACATCGCAACCAAAAGTAGCAGTGGACAAATTCGATGGAGCAGGTGAACAGGGGATTGATCCGCAAACACTCCTTAGCGCGGTTTGGCTTTGCTTTTGTCCAGGTCGAGTTTGGGGATGCCGAATTGGCCTTCCAGTTGGCTGAGCTTTTCCAGATCAATCGGACCGACGATGTTGATGACAACCAGTTCTTTGGGCTGAGTCGCCACAATCAGCAAGCCGTGAATCAATCCGTTGCCATCCATTTTCAAATGAACGTCTACTTTCTGGCCTTCGCTTTTGCTCATGACGCCGACGATTTTGTTCCAGCCTTCTTTGACCTGTGAACGGATTGGTTCGACGTCGTTCATCGAATATTCGCCGGGTTTGTCGAACTCAAACACGCGGACGTACACGCCCTGGAGTTTGGACACCAAATCCTTGATCGCGGCTTCGTCCGGCTTTTTGCTGGACAGAAAACCGGCAGCGATGCGCAGCAGGTTTTGATCCAGCGTGACTTCGACGACGTTGTCGGCTTTGGACGCCAGCTT
>DAOMFR010000094.1:0-22780 GCA_035429885.1 Blastocatellia bacterium | reverse complement strand
GCCAGGCTGTAGAGCGTGTGCAATTCGTTGGCGACCATCTTGTAAGCGCTTTCCAGATCGTCTTCGCGTTGCGCGCTGAAAATTTCGCCGCCGGTTTGCGCGGCCAATTCTTCCAGTTGTTTGCGAGCCGTCTTGCCTTTGCTTTCGCCGCTTAGCATTCCGCCGCCGTTGCCGCCGAACAAAATACCGACTTTGTTAAGATGGTTGTTTGGACTGAAATAAATGGGATAAATCGTCACGTCTTCTTCTGACGCACGACCCAGCAGATCGTCAAAATTATGCGTTGTCTCGCGGTCGCTAATCAGCGATTCGTCTTCGCCGTCGGTCAACACGACAATTGCTTTGCGAGCTTCGGCCAGTTTGTCGAGTTGATCCAGCGCTTTCCAGGTCGCGTCGTAAAACGCCGTTCCGCCACCGATCTTGTTGATTTTCTTGACCGCTTCTTTCAGCGCAGCTTTGTCGGAGGTGAAATCCGTCAGCGGTTTGTATTGCCGTGTGAACGCAACCACGGAAATTTTGTCGCCTGTGGGCAATCCGTCAATGAAGCGGTTGGCAGCTTCGATCATCGCTTTGCGTTTTTTCTGTGTGCTGCCGCTCAAATCTAACAGCAGAATCAAATTGACGGGCGCGTTGACCGGTTTGAAATGCGCGACTTCCTGTTTCACGCCGTCTTCGTAAATGACGAAATCTTCCTGTTTCAGATTGGTAACCGGCTGACCGGCTTTGTTCAATGCCTTGACGTTCAGATTGACCAGCCGCGTTTCGATTCGAACAGTGTCATCCCGCGGCGGCGTTTTCAGCTCGGCAATTTCAGCCGATTTGGCAGTCGTTCCGTTGTGGTCGGCTGACGCAGGAAGATTCGCTTCGTCGCTGGTCGTCGCCGACAACACGGCGCGAGTTGTGTTCTGTGCCGACGCAGTTCCTGTAGCGGTGTTGTCGCTCGAATCCGCTTGTCTGGATGAGGCATCGGTTTTGATTGAACTGACCGAAGTCGTTCCCTGATTCGCGGACGCCTGCGAACGGTTGACTGCCGTGTTGTTGCCATTGCCTCGGACAGAACCGCCGAGCGAAATGCCCATGATCTTCGGATTTTCCAGGAACTTGGCGGCGGCATCGGGATTGAACTTTGCCTGCAACACGACGGCTTCGTTTTCCTCCAGCGAAGCCAGCGCAAATTCAACGTCCTTTTTGGTTTGTCTGACGTAAATGAACGTCCGGCTATTGCCGTCGCGTTTGGAATTGATTTGCACCAACGGCGACCAATCTTTGGCGAAAGCCTGACGCATCACCTGGTTGAACGACAGAGTTTCAGGCCGCGAAACGAAATTTTGATCTTCAAACACCGCCAGCTTGAACCCTTTGACGCCTGCCGGGCGAATCATCCAGATGGCGAATTTCGCCAATCCCAACATGGGGATTTTGGTTTTCTTCGCGCCGTAATTCTTTTCAAGATGTTTGACGACATCGTTGAATCCGCCACCTTTCGGCACGAACGGTTTTTTTTGCGCACTGGCGACCGGAGCCAAAAACGCCACCATCACGGTCATCGCCAGCAGTAATTGAGTCATTTTTTGAAATCGAGTCATCTTTACCTCCTCAAAGACAACGTCCACGAAGCGACACGAAGAATCGCGAAGAAAGGAGGAACTTCACTGTTCCTTCGCGCGCCGTGGATTAAAACTGCTGCCGGTTTATTTGCGACGCTTTGAATTGCTGAAGTCGAAATCGAAATCTTTCGGAATGCCGAAACTGCCGCGCAGTTCGCCGATCTTTTCCGGATCAATCGGGCCGACGACGTTGACGACCATCAACTGTTTCGGGTCGGTGACCAGCACGCCAATGCCTTCGATCAGTCCGTTGCCGAGCATCAAAAAGACCTCGACGTTTTCATTCTCGCGCTTGCTGCGGACGCCGACAATGCGTTCCCAGCCCGGAGCGCGAAGTTGTTGCCGGACGCTTTCGACATCTTGTTCGGTGAACTGTCCTTCTTTGTCGAATTCGACGCCTTTGACGTACACGCCTTTCAACACGTTCAGGATTTCGCGAACTTGTGCTTCGTTGGTTTTGCTCTTGTCCAAAAACTTCGAGGCGATTTGCAGCAGCGAACCGTCTACGCGAACGTCAATGGTTTCGACTGCATTGGGGAAAAGCCTGTCAATTTGGTCTAACTGAATGCGCGCAGTTTGCGCGAACGCTGCTGCGCTCATCAAGGCGGTGAGCAGGGCAATGCCTGCCAGTTTGTGTGCGATTGATTTCATAAGTTCCCTCCAAGTGGTGAATGTAGGTCAGGTGTTCGAACCTGACTTTGCTTTGTCAGTGCGAGATTCGGAGCAGATTGGAAAATCTGCCGTACGAAATCGGTTTATTTGCTGTCATCGTGTTGAAGTGTGTCTTTGACTTTCTTTTGAGCCACATTGAGTTTGGCGCTGGCGATTCGCATGGCGAACATCACCTGTTCTTTGGCGCGCTGTCCTTCGGCTTCGGCGATTTCGGCTTGGCGTTGCAATTCAATCTGATGCTGGCGATACCGATTCACGCCAACAACCGAAATGATCAACACCGCCGCCATCGCGCCTGCCATTGCCCATTTCATTTGCGGAGGGTGCAAAACAGCGGTGATCTTTTGCCACCACGTGCTGCCTCTGTCCTTCTCTTTGTCTGCCTTTCTCTCTGTTTGCGGCGAAGGCAGTTCGGTGATGCGCGCCATTAAACGGTCAGTGAAATCCGGCGACGGTTCTTCGCGGCGGAGCGCCACTTTCAGTTCATCTTCAAATCGGTTCATGCTTGTACCTCTCCTAAACAACGTGTGACCTTTTCTTTTAAAACCGCCAGCGAACGGCGCAAATGGCTTTTGACGGTGTTGAGCGGCATTTCCAGGACTTCAGCGATCTCTGTCGGGTCAAGGTCTTCCTGGTACCTGAGCGTCACCACCAGTCGCGGCTTTTCCGGCAACGATGCCACAAAGCGTCGAATCGTCGTTCGCATCATTGAATCCGGCATGTCGAAGATCGAAACCGGCTCCGGCGCTTCGTCCAAACTAAGAGACGTTTTGCTGCCGTTGGATTTCTGCCTGCGCGAATAATCAATGCAGCGATGCCCTGTGACTTTGCGCAGCCAGAATTTCAAATGCGCGGGCGATTCGATGGACGGCAGATTGCGGAACAGGTGAATGAACACTTCCTGCGCCAAATCTTCGGCGATGGCAGCGTCGCGCACGAAGTTCCGAGCCAGGCTGTAGACCATCGCCTGATGCTCGCGCACGAGTTCGGCGAAAGCCGTCTGATCTCCTTGTTTCGCCCGCGCCAGAGCGTCTTCGGGTTGCGGAAAGGGAGCTGCCCTTTGCATTGCCACCTCTGTAAATGTGTGTTCGATCAATTGATCTGCTAGTGCTTCCACCATAACTCCTGCCGGCTTCTGTTTGTGTTGTTCACTTGCCATAACGAGGGGTAAGTGGTGGTCGGGTGCAAAAAGTTTCCTTTGGGTTTCTGATTTTCCGCCACCGTGTCACGGATGCATAGAGCTTTGGGGAAGTGTCCAGGACACCATGATCTGGTTTTAGTCAGACCAGAATCTTTTCTCCGAGCCTCCGCGAGTTCGTGGCAAACTGTTGGTTGACGAATTTGTAAACCGCGTGCTAAGTTCCATTACTAATTGAACAACCCCGTCAAAACACGCTTTTCTAAAGAGTTTCGGGCGATTTGGCTTAACCAAACCGAGGTCAGCACGAAGTGTCGAATACCCAACTAAAGAAGACTGCGCTCAACGACGTTCACCGAAAACAAGGCGGCAAGATGGTTGATTTCGGTGGATGGGATATGCCGGTTCAATACCCGGCAGGAACCATCGCCGAACACATGGCCATTCGAACCGGCGTCGGCATTTTCGACGTTTCGCATATGGGCGAAATCGAAATCAAAGGCCCGCAGGCGCTTGCCCTGGTTCAGCATCTCACCTCGAATGATGCATCCAAACTTGCCGATTTCCAGATTCAGTACTCTGGCCTGATGACGCCCAACGGATGTTTCGTGGACGACATTCTGGTGCATCGCTTTGGTCCGGAACATTACTTCCTGTGCGTGAACGCTTCCAATTCCGATAAAGATTTTGACTGGATCAAGTCCAACTCCGCCGGGTTCGACGCCGAAGCCACAAACGTCAGCAACAATTACAGCCAGCTTGCCATTCAAGGGCCGCGCGCTCTGGAAGTGATGCAACCGCTGACCGATGTGGATTTGTCTGCGATCAAGTATTACTGGTTTACGACAGGCCACGTGGATGGAGTTCCCGCGATCATTGCTCGCACCGGATACACCGGCGAAGACGGCGTTGAAATTTACTTCGATCCGGCAGAATCCGAACGGATCTGGAACAAAATAGTCGAGGCCGGTCAGCCCCAGGGTTTGATTCCATGCGGATTGGCGTCGCGCAACACGCTCCGGCTGGAAGCGAAAATGGCCTTGTACGGTCACGAAATTGACGACACGACGACTGTGCTGGAAGCCGATCTGGGGTGGATTTGCAAACTGGGCAAAGGCGATTTCATTGGTCGCGACCGGCTGGTTGCACAGAAAGAAGCAGGCTTGACCCGCAAACTGGTTGGATTTGAAGTCACCGACAAAGGCATTGCGCGCGATGGATATCCGGCGTTCATCGGTGACCAACAGGTCGGTTACGTGACTTCGGGCAGTCCTGCACCGTTTTTGAAAAAGAACATTGGACTGGTTTATCTGCCAATCGAACACACAGCGGTTGGAACGAAATTTGAAATTGATGTGCGAGGGCGGCGGCTGGCTGCGGAAGTCGTGCCGACGCCGTTTTATAAGAGAAGTCGGTAAGCGGTAGTCAGTAGTCGGTACGTTTTGCGAGCCGACTCCCAACTCCCAACTCCCGACTCCTTTCGATTAGGAGAAAAAATGGCTTCTTACCCCGACAATCTTCATTACACCAAAGATCACGAATGGATTCGCGTGGAAGGCGATACCGGCACCATTGGCATCACCGATTTTGCGCAGGAACAGTTGGGCGATGTGGTTCACGTCCAGTTGCCGCGCACCGGCGAAAAATTCGAAGCTCATGCCAACTTTGGCGAAATCGAATCGGTCAAAACCTTCAGCGAATTGTTCACTCCGGCTTCCGGCGAAGTGCTGGAAATCAACGAGGCGTTGGCGGATGCGCCCGAACTCGTCAATAGCGATCCTTATGACGGCGGCTGGATGATCAAGCTCAAACTTTCTGACGTCAGCGAAATTGACAGTTTGCTGAACGCCAGCGAATACGAAGACTTCGTCGAATCACAGAAAGAAGATTAGGTCCTAGGTGGCAGGTTGTAGGTGGTCGAGCCATCTGCGCCATCTCATCTGCGACCTGTCACCTAACACCTGCCACCTGACACCTATGAGATATATTCCGAATTCGGCTCAGGAACGCGAAGCGATGCTGCGCGACATGGGCCTCAAATCCGTTGCCGACCTTTTCACTGGAATCCCTGACAAACTGCAACTCAAACGCCCTCTCGATCTTCCGTCAGGACTTTCCGAAACTGAAACGCTGAATCTTTTTCGCGAGTTGGCCGAGCGCAACTCCACGCGCGTGACTGGCGAACGTATCAGTTCGTTCCTGGGCGCGGGCGCGTACGATCACTTTATTCCGACGGTGATTGACACGTTGATTTCACGGTCAGAGTTTTACACTTCCTATACGCCATACCAGCCGGAAATCAGCCAAGGCACGCTGCAAGCAATCTTCGAATACCAAACGATGATTTGCGAATTGACAGGAATGGATGTGTCGAATGCTTCGCTGTACGACGGTTCGACCGCTACCGCCGAAGCTGTGTTGATGGCGGAACGCGTCACGAGTCGCACCAAAGTCGCGCTGGCGGGAAATCTGCATCCCGAATATCGGCAAGTCGTTGGTACGTATATCCGCAACGCGGGAATCGAAGAAATCATTCTGCCATTCGACGAAACGACTGGCGCACTGAAGCCGGAATCGCTGGCGGATCTCGGTAAAGACGTTGGCGCAGTCATCGTGCAATCGCCGAACTTTTTCGGCGGCGTCGAAGAATTGAAGCAGTTGGCCGACGCCACCCACAAAGCCGGAGCCTTGTTCGTTGTCGTTGTTGCTGAAGCGATGAGCCTGGGATTGTTGCAAGCTCCGGGCAAAGCCGGGGCCGACATCGTTTGCGGCGAAGCGCAATCGTTTGGCATTCCGATCAGCTTCGGCGGCTCGTACTGCGGCTTTTTTGCCTGCACGGAAAAGTTGCAACGGCAGATTCCGGGCCGCTTGGTTGGCCAGGCATTCGATCACGATGGCCGCTTAGGGTACGTGCTGACGCTGGCAACGCGCGAACAACACATTCGCCGCGAAAAAGCGACTTCCAACATCTGCACCAATCAAGGCTTGTACGCGCTGATGGCGACTGTGTACCTGTCCACGATGGGACGGCGCGGCGTCCGGGAAACTGCCGAACAGAATCTCCAAAAGGCTCATTACGCCGCGAAACAGATTGGCTCGGTCAGCGGCTATAAGCTGCGATTCGACATGCCGTTCTTCAATGAGTTCGTCGTCAGTTGTCCGAAACCGGCTGCCGAAGTGCTGGCGAAACTGCAAAGCAAGAAGATCATCGGCGGGTTGGCGCTGGATCGGTTTTTCCCGGAGCTGAAGAACGAAATTCTGGTCTGCGTGACCGAAACCACGACGAAACAGCAAATTGATTCGTTGGTTGCCGAACTGAAAGCGGTTTAAGGGTTGCGTGTGGACGTTTTGACCAACATTCCAGGCTTTACAATTCGTCAGGCGACCGAAGCTGATGTGTCAGTGATTCTGCAGTTCATTCGCGGTTTGGCTGATTACGAACGGCTGGCGCATGAAGTTGTCGCGGACGAAGCGACATTGCGGCGCACATTGTTTGGCGAACGTCGCGTTGCCGAAGTGTTGATCGGTTACGATCACGAAAAGCCGGTTTGCTTCGCGCTGTTCTTTCATAACTTTTCGACGTTTTTGGGAAGGCCGGGAATTTATCTGGAAGACCTGTTCGTCAATCCCGATCAACGCGGCAAAGGATTTGGCAAAGCGATGTTGGCGCATTTGGCGAAACTCGCCGTCGAACGGGAATGCGGCAGGCTGGAATGGTCTGTGCTGGATTGGAACGAACCGGCGATCAATTTTTATAAATCGCTCGGCGCAAAGCCGATGGATGAATGGACGATTTTTCGAGTCACCGGCGATGCGCTGACACAGCTAGCCGGGCAAGTTTGAATCAGACCCGCAAGCGGTGCTGATTTGGAGAAAAGCAGTGATCAAAAAATCAAGCAATCATATCAATCAAAATGAAGGCGTAATCTTTGAACGGTCGCGTCCGGGGAAAGTCGGTTATCACCTGCCTGCGTTGGATGTCGAAGCGGTGGCGACGGATTCGCTGATTGACGCCAAACTGTTGCGCGACGACGATCTGGCCGGATTGCCGGAAGTCAGCGAAGTGGATGTGATTCGTCACTTCACGCGGATTTCCACCTGGAATTACGCTGTGGATTACGGGATGTACCCGCTGGGTTCCTGCACGATGAAATACAACCCGAAGATCAACGAACGCGTGTCGCGCTTTGATGGCTTCGCGGCATCGCATCCGTATCTGCCGGACGATCTGGCGCAGGGCAACCTGGAATTGCTGAAACGGCTGGAAGATTCGCTGGCGGAAATCACAGGCTTGCCTGGAGTCAGCCTGCAACCGGCGGCGGGCGCGCAAGGCGAAATGACCGGCTTGATGGTTATTCGCGCCTGTCTGGAAGCGCGTGGCAATGCGCGCAAAGTCGTGTTGATTCCTGATTCGGCACACGGCACGAATCCGGCTTCGGCGGCGGTGTGCGGCTATCAGGTCAAGACAATCAAATCCACCGCCGAAGGCGCAGTGGATTTGGAAGCTCTGCGCGCTTCGGTCAACGATGATGTCGCCGCGTTGATGCTGACCAATCCTTCGACGCTGGGATTATTTGAAGAAAACATCGAAGAAGTCTGCAAGATTCTGCACGATGCGGGCGGCATGGTTTATATGGACGGCGCGAACATGAACGCGTTGGTCGGCGTGACTCGACCGGGCGATATGGGCGTGGACGTGATTCACCTGAACCTGCACAAGACCTTTTCGACTCCGCACGGCGGAGGCGGTCCCGGTGCTGGCCCGATTGCGGTGACGGCGGAATTGGAGAAATTTCTGCCGGTTCCGCGTGTCGTGGTGGAAAACGGCAAATACAAACTCGATTTCAATCGCCCCTTATCGGTTGGTCGCGTGCGCGCGTTTCACGGCAACTATTCGGTGCTGGTGCGCGCCTTGTGTTACATCGTGACGCTGGGCGCGGAAGGCTTGCGCGAAGCGACCGAAACCGCCGTGCTCAATGCCAATTACGTCGCGCATCAACTGAAGGACGATTACGAAATCGGCGTCTCCGGCAAAGCGATGCACGAAGTTATTTTCAACGACAAACGCCAACAGAAATTCGGTGTTCACACGTTGGATATTGCCAAGCGGTTGATTGATTACGGATTTCATCCGATGACGATTTACTTTCCGCTGGTCGTTCCTGGCGCGATGATGATCGAACCGACCGAAAGCGAAGGCCGCGACGAACTGGATATTTTCATTGACGCGATGAAATCCATTGCCCGCGAATCCGAAGAAAACCCCGAACTGGTCAAATCGGCTCCGCACAACGCGCGTATCGGACGGTTGGACGAAGCGGCTGCGGCGCGAAAACCTGTTTTGCGTTGGAAACCTGCCGCCGCCGCTGCCGGACAAAAATAAAAAACACTGGTTAGAAAAAATGCCGAATGCCGAGTAGAATCTAAATTCACTCGGTATTCGGCATTTATTGCTTAAGACGTAGGACCATATGGCTATCACTGGATCGCTGCACCCATTATCAAAAGAAGTCGCAGAACAATTACGTTCCCAAATGCGACGTATGCTGGTTCGGCTGGAAGAATTGCGTTTGATGGCTTCGACGCCGAACACGTGGACGCCCGCAGTGGACGTTTACGAAACCCAAGACTCTATTTTGGTCATGATCGAATTGCCGGGAGTGGCATCTGACCAGGTTCGGATCAAAATTCTGGACAATGTGTTGAAAATCGAAGGGCTGAAAGAACGAACGAACCCGACAGCCCAGTTATTACATGAAAAGGATCGTCCCGTTCGGTTTATTTGCCTGGAACGCAGCTATGGCAATTTCGCGTTCAGCGTCTCGCTTAGATGGACAGTGGAATCGGAAGAGGTGAAAGCGACGCTTCGCGAGGGAGTGCTGCAAATCCATTTGCCGAAGACAAAAACTTGCGGAAGAGAAGTTACAGTTACGGTCACAGAATGAGGTGAGGGCAATGGTTGGTGATTCACCTGACGAATCACCAACCACTGGTCACGAATAGAAATTATGTCTACACATATTGAACAAGAAGAAAAACAGCCAACGACTCCGATTACACCGGAAGATCAATTGAAAATCCCGGACTCGCTGCCGGTGTTGCCATTGCGCGACATTGTTATTTTTCCATTTATGATTGTGCCGTTGTTTGTCAGCCGCGAACGTTCTATCAAAGCGGTCGACCAGGCTTTGGCCGAAAATCGCATGATTATGCTGGCTGCGCAGAAAGACCCGGACAACGAAGAGCCGAAACCGGGCGAACTTTATGATGTCGGCACGGTGGCGATCATCATGCGAATGTTAAAACTGCCCGACGGTCGCATTCGCATTTTGGTGCAAGGCATTGCGCGGGCAAGAATCAATTATCTGGATGACGCCTCTGGGTTTTTGCATGCACGAATCGAAGAATTGAAAGAAACCGCGCCCGAAGAAACCCTTGAACTGGAAGCATTGACCCGCAATGTTCGCGGTTCGCTGGATAAAGCGGTTGCTCTGGGGAAAAACGTCTCGCCCGAAGTGATGGCCATTGTCACGACCGTCGAAGAGCCAGCGCGATTGGCGGATTTGGCCGCTTCGAATCTGGAACTGAAAGTCGAAGACGCGCAAACCGTCCTGGAAACGCTGGAAATCATTCCGCGTTTGCACCGCGTCAATGAATTGTTGGCCAAAGAGATCGAAGTGCTGACCGTTCAACAGGAAATCAATTCCCAGGCCAAGAATGAAATTGACCGTTCGCAGCGTGAGTTTTACCTGCGCCAGCAATTGAAAGCGATTCAATCCGAACTCGGCGAAGGCAACGAATTGGCGGAAGATATTGCTCAATACCGCGAGAAAATAGGCAAAAGCAAAATGCCTAAAGCCGTGGAAGAAGAAGTGGATCGCCAGTTGAAAAAGCTGGAACGCATGCATCCGGATGCGGCGGAAACCGGAACCTTGCGCAACTGGCTGGACATTATGGTGGCGTTGCCGTGGTCAAAAGCCTCCAAAGAAAACCTGGATTTGAAAAAAGCCCAGGAAATCCTGGACGAAGACCATTACGGCCTGGAAAAAGTCAAAGAGCGAATTATCGAAGCACTGGCGGTTCGCAAAATCAAAGAAAAGCCCAAAGGTTCGATTCTTTGTCTGGTTGGCCCGCCGGGCGTCGGCAAAACGTCGCTCGGACGTTCGGTTGCCCGCGCGCTCAATCGTAAATTCGTTCGGTTGAGCCTTGGCGGCGTCCACGATGAAGCGGAAATTCGCGGGCATCGTCGAACTTATGTCGGCGCAATGCCTGGTCGAATCATTCAATCGGTTCAACAAGCCGGGACGAACAATCCGCTCATCATGCTGGACGAAATTGACAAGGTCAGCTCGGATTTTCGCGGCGATCCGTCATCGGCCTTACTGGAAGTCCTGGACCCTGAACAGAACAACAGCTTTCGCGACAATTACTTGAACGTGCCGTTCGATCTGTCGAACGTCATGTTCATGACGACGGCGAATGTTCTGGATACGATTCAACCTGCGTTACGCGACCGCATGGAAGTCATTCGATTGTCCGGGTATACCGAAGAAGAAAAGCTGCAAATCATCTTGCGCCATTTGTTGCCGAAACAAATGGAAGAAAATGGAATCAAGCCGGAAAACCTGGAAGTTAACGAACAGGCTTTGCGCGAAGCCATCGCCAAATACACACGTGAATCTGGATTGCGCCAGCTTGAACGCGAAGTTGGGAAAATCTGCCGCAAAGTTGCTCGCCGTGTGGCCGAAGGCGACAAAGAGCAAGTCAAAGTGACTCCGCAAAACCTGAACGAGTTTTTGGGAGTGGCCAAGATCGAACTGGAAGAAATGTTGAAGCATGATCAGGTTGGCGTCGCCACGGGGTTGGCGGTGACAGCGACCGGTGGAGACATTCTTTTCATTGAAGCTCTGACAATGCGCGGCAAAGGTATTCTCCAACTGACGGGACAGCTCGGCGAAGTAATGCGCGAATCCGCACACGCGGCGTATTCGTTTGCTAAATCACGAGCCAAGGAATTGGGCATCGAAGAGGATATCTTCGGAAAAACCGACATCCACGTCCACATCCCCGAAGGTGCCATTCCCAAAGACGGTCCGTCTGCGGGAATTACCATGGCGACGGCTTTGGTGTCGGCCTTGTCAAAGCGTCCCATCAACAAACAAGTGGCAATGACAGGAGAAATCACGTTGCGCGGTAACGTGCTTCCCATCGGCGGCGTGAAAGAAAAGGTGCTGGCAGCTCACCGCGCGCAAATCAAAAAAGTCATCCTGCCTGCTCAAAATAAGAAAGACATGGAAGACGTGCCGGAAGAACCTAAGCTCGATATGGAATTTGTTTTCGTCGAAAACGTTCTACAGGTATTCGATGAAGCGCTGTTGCCTGCGATCGGAAAGACGAAAGTCTCTACAAAGGGCAAACATCCTACTAGCAAGCCGGTCGTGAGTGCGGCTGGCAAAAAGAAGGCGGTCAAAGCAAAAAAGAGCAGAACGACTGCGAGTAGGTGAGAGCGGCTTTGTTACAAGAAAAGAGGTGGCGAGTTGAAAATTCGCCACCTCTTTTCTTTTTCTTTGTGTTGCTATCTGGCTCCGCTGGATGCGCTGAAACTTCCTGACAATTCCTTCGCCCGTTTCATTTCGGGCAAATTTACATCGGCTTTTGCCCAGGCTTTGACGAATTTAGCATAGCTGTCGCGGGCGTCGGCGTCTTTGCCAAGCGCTTGTTGAGCTTGCATCAAACCGAAGTAAGCGCGTCCGCTGCCGGGGTCGCGTTCCAGAGCGGCTCGGAAAAACTCTTCGGCTTCTTTCCAACGCTTCAGTTCTTGGCAAACCTTTCCGGCGACTTCTTCCATTGGCACGGGGTAAAGCGGCGGTTCGGAATAACCAAGCTTGATCTCTTCTTCGATTCCTTCTTTCAATTTGGCAATGGCTTCGTCGGCTTTGCCTTCGCGGGCGAGCAGACGAGCTTGAATTTCCAGCGGAGCCACGTTCAGAGCTCGCAATTGTTGACGCTGACGGCCGGCTTGCGGCAAGTCTTTGGCTTTGGCGAATTTGTCTTTCAGCCATGCGATTTCGCGTTCCAGGGTTTCCAGTTTTGTTTTGGTGGAGGCGACATCGCCTTTGCTGAGTGTGGCAACGGCTTGCGCGTAATAGCGCCAGGCTTTGAACACTTCAAAAACACTTTCGTCGGGAAGCGATTTGCCATCCAGAATCTCGTCGAACTTTTCAAACCGAACCAGCGAGCGCAGCATTGAAATTCGCCCTTCCAGCGCAGTGCGCGATTTTGTTTCGCCGGCATCTTTGGTGGCATCCAGCAATTCCTGGCTGACGCGAATGGCGTCGCGGTAACGACCTTGGTAACCGTACACCAACGCCAGAAAGTGGACGTTGTGGCCATAAGGGCCTGCGGCGTGATCGGTCTCTTCCTTGTTGTCGCGGATGTAAGCGCGATCTACTTCCGCCGAACCTTCAAAGGCTTTGGCGGCGTCATCCCAACGATCCACGTGAACATATGTGTGGCCGGGCATGTGAACTGCGTGGCCGACTTTTGGAGCCAGCGAGCCATAAATGTCTGCAGCGGGAACTCCGTCCTGTGGGCGTTTGCCGGATTCAGTGGCGTGAATCATGTAATGATGGGCCGCCAAATGATTCGGCGATTTTGCCAGCACCAATTGCAGCATTGCGATGGCTTCGACGGTGCCCGGTCGAGGCGAACCGTCGCGTTCAAACCCGGACATCAGCGCCAAGGCCAGAAACAATTTTGCTTCCAGATCATCGGGGTAAAAAGCGACGACCTTTCGCATTGCGTTTTGGTAATCGGAGCTGGCGCCGAGAAAGCCATTGTTCTGAATGGTTGACCGTTCGCCTTTGTAACGAGCTTCGACGGCGGCGATGTAAAGTTGTTCGCGTTCGCTCACCTTTGGCGCGAGTTCTTTGGCGCGTTTGAGCGCGGCGTCTCGGCGAGTTTCGTTGACCGCAGCCATTGCAATTCCCCACTGCGCCATCGCGCATTCGGGGTCAAGCTGCGCCGCACGCTCAAACGAGCGGTCGGATTCGTAAAACCAAAACGAATGCAGCAGCGCCAGACCTTGATTGAAAAACTGTTGGGCTTCGGCGGATTTTGTGGTCACGGCCATCTGGACGTTGCCGTAACCGTCTTTCAGTGTCGCCGGTTTTTCTGACGCTTTGGTCGCCGTTGGCACATGGCAGACGACGGTGTTGTCTTTGGGAGGCTGGGATGTTTGCGCGTTCACAATGGTCGAAACGAGCAGGGAGCAGCACACAGCAATAAGCAGACGAGCTTTCATAACGGCTTTCCTCCGAGTGTTGATTGTCAGATGCGAGGCGAAGTATCACCTCACATCTGACAACAGGCAACCGGCAAAAAGCAGCTCTGCCCAGTGTTGTTAGTGAGTGGCTCGAAGCTTTGGGATGAATCGTCCTGTCCGCTTCATATAATTTCTGTATTCGTCTCCGAAATTTTCGATCAAATTCTTTTCTTCTTTAGGCAGTCTCACCATTAACATCGCCAACCCCAGCATTGTTGCCAACGCGATAAACCAATTCGACGCCATCAGAGCGAACGAGAGAAAAAGCATCGTTCCCACACTATAAAGCGGATGTCTTACCCACCGATATGGCCCGCTGGTTACCAGTTCGTGCTCTTTCCTCGTCTTTACAGTTTGGGTAATGTTCTTGCCAATGCTTTTGAGCAACCAGTAAATCAGCAGAACTGAAATGACCCCTATGACGACTCCAACCCATCTTGCCCAATCCGGTAATTGGATTTCCGACCAACGCATCCATTCAGGGTTTGCCAGGTAAATGATTATTGAGAGCCATTCCGTTAGGCCGAAAACTCTTAGCAGGATCATGACGACTGTCCCTTCTTCATCCCACGAAATCGGCTCGCCAGCCTTTTCAGACTTGTAACGGAAATATCCGCCGATCAACACTCCAACCAGGAAGATTGCCAAAGCAAGAAATCGGAACATCGTTGTTTTCTTTCAAAAGTTAGGAGCCGAAGCTGGTTAAATAGGCGGTTCAAACTTCTGCCCAGCGGCGCAGCAGGTTGTGGTAAACGCTGGTGAGTTGGACGACGGATGGATGATCCGGCGCTTCGCCACCAAGGCGCTGGATTGCCATATCCAGGTCAAACAATAACGTGCGTTCGCCGTCGTCGCGCACCATGCTTTGAATCCAAAAGAAAGATGCGATCCGAGCGCCTGCGATCACTGGCCGCACCTGATGGAGACTGGTTGACGGATACAGGATCAAATGTCCGGCGGGCAATTTGACGCTGTGAACGCCGTAAGTGTCTTCGATCACCAATTCGCCACCGTCGTATTCTTCAGGAGCGGTCAGAAAAAGAGTCGCCGAAAGATCCGTGCGAACGCGATGCGGCGTGCCCGTTACCTGACGAATGGCGTTGTCTACATGCGCGCCGAACGATTGTCCATTTTGATAACAATTGAAAAGCGGCGGAAAGACTTTGGATGGCAGCGCTGCAGCCATAAACAGGGGACTGCGTTCGAGCGCTGCAAGGATCACATTCCCGAGCTCGTCTGCCACAGGATGATCGGTCGGCAATTGAAGGTTGTTTTTAGCACGCGCCGATTGATGGCCAGCAGTGGCTCGACCATCCGCCCACTCTGCTTGATCCAGCACTTGGCGGCAATGCGCGACTTGTTCAGCGGTTAGTACTTCAGGAATATGCAACAACATGATTCTTACTTTTGGGTTTAGAACTTGAATCCCAGGCTCACGTTGATTGTTCGTGCTGCGCCCGGCACAACGTGACCTCCGCCCAATCGGTCGAAGTAATACGCGTTGTTCAGATTGAATAAGTTCAGGCGCAGGTCGAGATGGTTGTTGATGGGATAAGAAGCCATTCCTTCTATTGTCCAATAACTATCGACAAACCGCGTGTTGGTGTTGTTTCCGTATCGTTTACCGACAAAGCGCGGCCCTCCGCCAACGGTGAGCTTGCCGAAGAGTTGGTGCGTCATCCAGATGTTGAATGAATTGCGCGGTGTGTTCTGCAGTCGCTTGCCGACTTCCGTTGCGGTGTTGGATTTGACGATCTTGCTGTCGAGCAGTGAATAACCGGCAAGCACTGTCCAGCGACGAGTGATTGTGCCGCTCGCGCCCAGTTCGATGCCGTCCACGCGCTGTGTGCCTTGCAGCACTTGCGGCGGATCGTCTGGCAGAATGCCAGGGGTGCGGGCATTGGTTTTATCGACACGAAAGACTGCGCCGCTAAGGTGTAACCGCTC
Organism: Blastocatellia bacterium; assembly: GCA_035429885.1. GTDB lineage: Bacteria > Acidobacteriota > Blastocatellia > RBC074 > RBC074 > RBC074. Next base: position 7,092 of record DAOMFR010000094.1, on the reverse strand, counting down.
TTGGAACAAATCCCACTTGCTGCCAATTTCAGCGGTGTAGGTTCTTTCCGGCTCAATCGCGGTGTTTGCGGTGTTATAAGACAATCCTTCCAAAGACGGGTTGAGCGACGTGCCGTACGCGGCGTAGATGCTGCCTTGCGGTTTCGGTTTGTAAACGCCGCCTGCGCGCCAACTAACCATTGTGTCAGTTCTCTTGACCGGAGCGTTCGTTATGCTGACGCCATTAGCGTCAAAACGATCCCAGCGCAAACTGCCGTTCAAGTTGAATTTCTCGCTCAGCTTGGCGGTGTCCAGCACATACAGTGCTTGCGAATCCGCCGTGATGTCGCCGACAACTGGGCCTCTGGCAATCACCCCAGTATAAACATCGTTTGGGTTGGGATTGAGCAATGTCGTCGTCATATTCGGTCCGGTGCGCGTCACGCGAATGTTGCTTTCGCGTGTGATGGCTGTGCCTGTGACCATGGAATGCGTGATCTTTCCCGTTGCAAAACTCGCGCGTAGATCGGTTTGGTTGTCCCAGACTTCGTCTTCGGTGATGAACGATCTCAACTCGCGAGTGATAGTCGTTGAAGACGGATTGGCAAAGCGCGGCGGGGTGGCAATTGAATCGCGTGTGGATCGTCCATAGCGAAACTGATTTCTGAGTGACAGGTTGTCGTCAAAGTCGCGCTCGAACTTGACGGTCGCCAGATCGGAATTCAATCTCTCAAAATCGCGGTTATTTAATCCATAAAAAGTTTCACGCGGCACAGGCGCAGGTTTATCGTGATAGGCTGCCAACGCATTGTTTGTCACCGGAACCCACGGAATGCCGTAATCCGAGATGTTATCCTGCTCGGTTTTGAAATAACTCAAGGTCAATCGTGTAGGAGTAGCGATGCCAATTCCCAACGACGGAGCTAGTCCCCATCGTTGATTTTTCACGATATCGCGGCCGGCTACTCCGGATTCATGCCACATCGTGTTCAGGCGGAACGTCGTGTGTTCGCCCAGGCCCAGACGTTCCAGCGGCAGATTGGTATCTGTCGTGACGCGTTTGGTTTTATCTGTGCCCAGATTGAGCGTGCCGCTGAACGCCAAATCACCCCCGGGCGTTTTGCTTACCAGATTGATTGTGCCGCCCGTTGACCCTCTGCCATTAAATGACGATGAAGGCCCTTTCACGACTTCGACCTGCTCTAAGTTGAAAGGATCGCGCGATTGCGGTCCCAGATCGCGCACTCCATCCACGAAGATGTCGTTGCGAGCGCTGAACCCGCGCAGAGTCAAATTGTCTCCTGCAGGATTCCCGCCTTCCCCCGCGACGATAGTTAGTCCCGGAACATTTCGTAGCACGTCACGGAGTGTCGTTGCGCCTTGCTGTTCAATGACTGATTGGGGAATGACACTGATTGTTTGCGGCACATTGCGCAGTGGCTCGGTGTATTTTGGCGATGACAAGGGTGCAACACTTCCCAGCACTTCAATGGAAGCGACGACACTGCCGACTTCCAATGTAATCGTGTCTTTGGAGGTCATGCGAAAAACGATACCTGTGCCTGTGAGAATCTGTTTGAGTGCTAGCTCTGGGGTGAAATTCCCAAAAACTCCTGGCGATCCGATGGCGCGAATGGCGTCGATCGGTACAACCACATGCAAACCAGTCAGTTTCTGAAAAGCCTCAAGTGTGATTTCCAACGAGCCAGCTGGAATCTCAAAGCTGATGACAGGTTGCCGCTGTTCCTGAATTTGAATGTATGTTCCGCGTTCGCGCGCTTCCCAATAGTATGTGCGTGTCATTGCTCTGCCGCTGTTATAGGGCGTGCTAGCCATTAGCGAACTCAGCGCAAACAGCGAAGCCCAATATTTTGCCCCACGTCGCGTTGATTTCTTTTTGTTTGCATTGCTGCTCTTTTTTAAGAGTTTCTTTTGCCTGATTTTCATTCCATCTTTCCAGATAACGTTCGGCCTTTTCAAGGGAAGGATCTTTGAAGCTCCGAATCGTAGTGAGCTTCCCATCAATAATTTTGATTGCGCTTATTTTTTTGAGCGCAATGGCTTTGTGGGAACTCGCTCAACGCTAAAGGTAATAAGAAGAGTAAAGAATGCTATTAGCCAGCAAAGAGTAAACAGTAATAGAAGGTGATTTTTCATTGTAAAAAGTCCTGTAAAGATAGTCGTAGCAATTGTTTTGAGAATTCAACACTCCTAGACCTTAATCATCCCAGCATCCTTATGCTGATTGGTTGTTGTGTCTCGGCTAAATATGAAAGTCATTTTCAATAAAGCTTAGGGTAAGCTCAGAAGAAATAAACGTCAAGACTTTTTACAAATTTACTTGAGGCAAAAAGATTACTGAGTGCAGGGTCAGAGGGTGTAGGGAAGCCAGACTATGTTCAAGATCAAAGATTTGGGAATTTTCAATTCGGCCGTTGCGGGGCGATCAATAATCTTCGCTATAAATTTGAGCGTCAGCGAGCTGAACCATTGCGTATGGGATAGCCAATAACAAGATATTGTGAGTGGTAGATTTCTCGTTCGGCTCGAGCTTCGCACATTCAGTTTCTAGGTAGTTAACGATTCACAGTCTGATTCAACTTGAGCGAAAGTGTATTGCTGCAGAATAAGAGCGACAGAAATGTGATGGAAGAAAAAGGGCTTTCGAGCTTTGGGAATCGAAAGCCCCAGTGAGACACAGGACTAGGTAATTAATTATCTCGAGGATAAATGACTTGTCTCAATTCCCCGTAAGTGAAGTTTTAAGCCTACTTAAAATCTTCTGCCTAGAAATCTAACTTACTGCTAACACTCAGCTAACTTTTGTTAAACACGGTGAGGGTATTGTTCACCTGAACAATCCGGCCAGCTTAGGTTCAAGCCTTTTTATGGGGAACAGAAAAGAAGGAGCCAAAGGTTGGGACTGAAGCTGGTCGGGTGATTGGTAAATTGCCGAATAACAATTAAAACCATGCTCTCAACAATTCAAACTCAACAAATTCAGCCGATCCGCATTGGCAAGCTGGAAGTCAAATTGGCCACCACTATGGCCGAGCTTAATGCCGCGATGCGGCTACGTTTTGAAGTCTTCAATTTGGAATTAGATGAAGGCTTACGCTCTTCGTACGAACGCGGCTATGACACCGATGCTTACGATGTGTATTGCGATCATCTGATCGTGACTGATTTGGAGCTTGATGAAGTGGTGGGCACTTATCGGTTGTTGAGGCAGCAAGTCGCTGAAAAGAACATCGGATTTTATTCTGAAAACGAATTCAATCTGGAAAACCTGAAACAGACCGTTAAGGAAACAGATGGTGAATTGCTGGAATTGGGACGTTCGTGCATCGCGCAAACGCATCGGTCATTTGCGACCATCAACCTGCTCTGGAATGCCATTGCGCGTTATGCGGCGAAACGCGGCATAAGTCACATTTTCGGATGTGGCAGTTTACATCTTGCCGACGAGGCGCAGGTACAGCAAGTTTACGCTTATTTGAAGGCAAAACATTTCGCGCTTGAAGAATATAGAGTTTACCCGCTCGCCAGTTGCCGGATGCGGCTTTCCGAAGATGATGTGGTTCCGGTTGATACGCGAACAACAATGAAATTGATCTCTCCGATCCTGAAAGGTTATTTGCGCACTGGGGCAGTGGTTTGTGGAGCGCCCGCTTATGACCAGGAGTTCGGGGCAGCAGATGTTCTGGTGCTGATGGAAATGACGAATCTTGCCGATCGTTACCGCCAGCATTACGAACTGGAGACAATTCGATGAGGCAAGCCGTTGCACCACTGAAAAAATCGAAAGGTTCAGATCAAGTTCGTGGTACGAAAGAGGATTTGAAGTCTCAAGCCCAAGCGGTGGCCGTAACTTCCTCGGACGAAAACTTATTTGCAGCGAATTTTGTCATTGGGGCCTTGTTGTTCTCGCTTTTGGGGTCGCATCGGAATGAAACCATCAAGGGCTTGTTACCAGATGGAGATCAAAATTGAAGAAGCTGAGAGGGAGACATGTCAAGAAGAGTTGATAATGAATGCGCTTATTGTGCCGAAGCAGTGCAAATAGCAGAGGATCAATTCAATGGGATCATCGGAAAAAACTGGAAGCTTTATTGTTCGAGGGAGTGTGCGAACCAAGGTGAAGTACTTTCGTTGCGAGAAATGGAGCGCATCATGAGCGTGGCAATTCCTAGTCGTCATTACACTTCTCTGGATCAATCCGCCTGATCTCGGTCTGGCTTAACGTTGAATTAACTTGGCTCTTACTTCGATTTAACCGGCCACTGGTAGATTGCCAATCTACCGCACTCAAAAAAAAGAAATATTACGAACCATTTGATTACAGGCAACCAACTCTCACGCTAGTTGGGACTGAGGGGAGTTTTGCCTGTTCAACTCGCTCAATACATTTAGGTTTTTGGGCGACAGGAGAAACATTCTTATGAGATCCCAAAGTCTCAAGTTTATTTTCAGCAGCTTGTCATTGGTGGCAATGATCGGGTTGTCGGCAATGCTGGCGTTCGGTCAAATAGATCAGAGCCGCATCACCGGCACAGTCAAAGATCAAACTGGTGCTGTCATTCCGGGCGCAACCATCTCCGTTAAAAATGTGCGCACAGGCGATGTCCGAACGGCGACTTCCACCCAGGAAGGAGTTTTCCAGATCGTCAACCTGAAGCCATCCATTTATGCGGTGACGGTTGCGGCGGCGAGCTTCGCAAAAACCGAATACACTGGCGTCGAATTGGTTGTTGGTCAAGAGCTTGATTTATCGGTTGAGTTAAAACCTGTCGGAGCTACCGAAACTGTCAATATCGTCGGCGGAGAGGAAGTGGCTTTGGACACCAGTTCGGCTCGTATGGGCGCGAACGTCAATCAGCAAGAAGTGCAAGGGCTGCCACTGAATGGTCGCCAGTTGTCGCAGTTGTATTTGCAGGCGCCCGGCGCGCTCAATAGCGGTTCGGGAACGTTTGGCGACATTCGCTTCAGCGGGCGTGCCGTGAACCAAAACGCGATTCGGTACGATGGAGTCGAAGGCTCTGCCATCATTGACGCTTCGCCCGGCAACTTGAATGGAGAAATTCCGTCGCCCTTCCGCCTTCAGGCTTCACTCGAAAACGTTCAGGAATTCCGCGTGGATTCCAACAGCTATCCGGCGGAATATGGAACTGGAACCGGCGGACAGGTTAGCGTCGTCACCAAATCGGGCGGCAATCAATTCCACGGTTCGGCATTTGAGTACCTGCGAAATGATCATTTCGATTCGCGCAACTGGTTTGATCGTGTCTCGAAATCGCCGTTGAAGCTCAATCAATTCGGCGCGTCTTTGGGTGGAGCGATCATCAAAGACAAATTCTTTTTCTTTGGCAGCTACGAAGGTTATCGCCTCCGTTCGGGCATCAACTTTGTCGAAGCCGTGCCGAGCGCGTCGGCTTGCGCGCGGGCTGTCGCAGCGGTTGCACCGATTTGTCTGGCGGGATTTCGCGGCGCAGGCGCGGTGATTTTGCCTGGAACTTCCACCAACCCGGATTTTGAAATTGCGCAGTTACAGGCTAGCAATCCGGTCAACGAAAATTCCGGCGCGCTTCGGTTGGATTACAAACACACTGACCGCAATTCGTTTTATGTCCGTTTCTTCCGCGATCAAGGCGACAACGATCAGCCGCAGAACGTTTCGGGCGCTCGTGCCATCATCAAATCGGTGCCGCAAAACGGAGTCTTCGCGTGGCAGAGCCTGTTCGGTCAAAAGATCAATGAATTCAAGCTGGGTTATAACGGCGCTTTGACGCGTGTTTCGGGGCAGGCTCCGACCGTCAACGGAATTGATCTGTCGGCGGTGACAATCAACTTAAGCGGCAGCGTAGCCAACAGCGGAATTGCCGGACAAAGCGCTTCGTCTGGGATTTCGATTCCGGGTGGTTTGGTGCGCGCTAACAGCGCGACGAATGGGCGCGGTGCACCTTACACGCCTTACACCATCGGACTGATTGACAGCCTGTCGTGGCTGCGCGGCAATCACAGTCTGAAATTTGGCGGCGAAGTCCGTTTCGTGCGCGCTTACACAGATCGTCTGGGCGGCACGACTTACAGCTATTCAAACATCACCAGCTTTTTGGCTAACACAGCGGCGACGGTTCAGTACCTGGGAGATTTGAGCGCAGCCAGCCCATTCAATAATGGCGCGACTGGCGAACGTTTTGCCAAGCAGGAGTACTACATCGGTTACGCGCAGGATGAATGGAAGATTCGCCCGAACCTGACTTTCAACTACGGTCTGCGGTACGAATACTTTTCGCCGCTGCGCGAAGACAAAAATCGGCAAGTCGTTTTCGACATTTACAAAGGCACGATCCTGTCGCCGGACACTCTGCCGTTGAAGGCGAACAAAACCAACTTTGCGCCGCGTTTGTCGCTGGCCTGGTCGCCGAATGAAAAAGGAACGGGCTGGTTTGGCGGAGGCAAAACGGTTGTGCGCGCGGGCTTCGGCATCAATTACGGCCCAGGCCAAACCGAAGATCAGATTCAACCGATTGAATCCGACCGCGTCAGCACAACGCTCAGCAACGTCAACAACGCTTTCCGGCAAGACCAAGCGGCGCTGGTTGCCGCGTTCACCAGCAACCCGAACAATCGCGGTTACCAGCCGCGCGCTTACGACATTCAAGGCTACAGCTTCCCCGAACGCATTTTCTCGTACACGGTTTCGGTGCAGCAGGAATTGCCGATGAAGCTGGGTTTGACCGTCGCTTACGTCGGCAGCCAGGGACGCAATCTTTTCCTGCGCAGCGTCGCCAACAACATCACATCCGTGCTGACTAATGCTAATCCGGCTAACAATGCGATCGTCATTCGTGAGTTTTCGATTGTGACGCCGAGCGCTGCGGGCGCAAACCCGACGGTGCAGAATCCTTACGCCGAAGTGGATTACAAACGCAGCGGCGGACACGACAGTTACAACGCTTTGCAGGCGACGCTGGCGCGCCGCTTCAATTCGGGCGTGACGTTGAACGCGCAATACACCTACGGCAAGAGCTACGGTAACACGGCGGGATCGAACGAAGCTTCGACCGTGGCCAACAACGCTCGCACGACCGAAGAGTTCGATTACGACAA
>DAOMFR010000093.1:16581-28726 GCA_035429885.1 Blastocatellia bacterium | reverse complement strand
AAGTTGTATTGATCCAGACCGGTGAAGGTTCCCTGCGGTCCGGCGTAAGCGGGCGTCAATGTCAGGTCGCCGATGCTGGCGCTGACTTGCGCGTTTTTGCCCAACCCTGTGCCGAACAACACCAGATACACCAGATCAGAATCCGAGCTGAGATCAATTGGCGTCGGAATAATTGCCCCGGCGGCGGTCACGTCATACACAGATTCGGTGCTTTGTTGCCCGTTGCTGCGGAATCGCAACACGTATCCGGCCACCAGGCTTTCCGCGCCGACGTTGAACAGGTTGGGATATGCCGAAACGACGTTGATTGCACCGGGAATTGAAACTCCATTGGCGGTAATGGTGACGGTCGCCAATCCTGTCGCGACAGTGTCGGGCACGCGATAGTTGACTTGGCCCGCGGACGCATACGAGAGGGTTGCGGTATGCGTGGCTCCGGCGGAATCGCGGACCGTGACGGTGGTTCCGCCCAAGGTGGATGGCCACGCAGGCGACGGAGCAAACGCCGTCGAAGTCGCCAGTTTTGCTCCAAACATCGGGAATGCCGTCATCAACGCACCGGGCGCTGTCGGCCCGCCTTCAAACGAAGCCGCAGAGACGTGGATCGAACTCAAACGAACGATGCCTCCGCCAGCGTCATTGCGCGCGGAATTGCTGTAACTGGCTCCGTCCGCGCCATCAAACACGGCGACGCCGTTGACCCATAACCCGATGGCTCCCAGATTGGTGTTGCGTTTGGTTGCGGCGGCGGAAGGAGTGCGCGGAAACTGTGCGCGAACATTTTGCGCCGTCGGAAAGTTCATGAACACGCCGCCGTTGCCGCCATCAATGAACCACGGCCCCATCGTGTAACTGCCCAATCCATTTGCCGAAAGATACACCGCCGAATCCGTGAAGCTGATGCTTTGCGAATCAGCCTTGACCGGTGTGGCCTGGCCGCCGCTGACTTGCGCTCCGGTGGGCCGCGTCACCGGCCAGGTAGCTTGCGCTCCGGCAGTGGGATCAAACCCATTGATGACTTGCGCGTTTTGCTGGGAGTTTTTCGTCAGCCACGAACTCAATTGCGGAGCGTTCGGAACCGTTTGCGCATACGCGCCATTGCTGAAATAACTTTGCGCATTGGCCGGAGCGGCAGCATTTCCACCGCCGGTGACGTTGCCATAAAACTGCAATCCGATGACGTACGGAAATGCGGGCGATCCATCGTCGTTGATCGTCACAAAATAGGCGTACGTGCCATTGGGAAATTCCGGCGTGACGGTGAATCGTCCGTTGTGAACGTCCAAATCGCCGAAGCCTTGGACGAATTCGAAATCTTCGATGTATCGGCCCAGCGGAAAAGTGTCAGACACGTCCGGCCCGTATTGGTTTGCGCCGAGCTGTTGTGGCGTTCCGGCATGCCGCGCCAACGTCCAATCGGGCAGCGAAGTCCGCTGTGTCATCGTGCGTAGCCGGAAACTCGGTTTCAGGCGTTTGATGGCGCTGTTGGGATTGTTCGGGTCGGAGTAACCATACGGCCCATAAATCGGATACCCGTCAAACATCCATCCCAGAATTGGCGAATGTTTCCACGCGCTGGCTTTTTCTTTGTACACGGTTCCAACACGGAGCGTGGAAACTTTTTCCAGGTTGTCATCCAGTTGCGCTCGCAAACAGACCGGCTGGACGTGGTGGTGATACTGCCCGTTGCCGGGCTGATGTCCCAGGCAACGATCAAAGGTTTGCGATTCGCCGTAATAGGCGTTGCGAAGCCAGATGCCGTCGCCCTGCCCTCCGGGCGGCTGGGCAAATGCGGCAATGCTGCACGCGAATAGGAACCCAATCGTCATCATAGTTTTCATCATTTTTTGACTCTCCCTCTAGCGAAATCAGTCCACAGTGTTCAGGCCACAGAAACAGGATGGTTCAGGATTGCCTGCTTGCTGCAAAGCGAGGGGGCAAATCCTGAAAACATCCTGCCGATCTAGTCGAGTTTTTTTGATTGGTTTAGTTGCCGGGGCGGGGCGGCGGCATGTGATTGCGGCGCAATTGGTCGAGCTTGGCTTTTTGTTCCGCCGTCAGCACGTTGTAAATCGCGTTGTCGGTGCGGATGCGAATCAGTTTCAGTTCGGTTTCGACCTGGGCTTCTTTGGCCAGCAAGACGCGCGCGGCGGCTTCGTCAAAAGCGGCGGCTTCGACGATGGCGTGCATCTGTTCCCGCGATCCTTCCAGCTGGTCGTGATAAGCCTCGGAATCCGTCCGCGCTTTTTCATGCAACGCTTTGATCTGTTGTTTCTGGGCATCGGTCAGGTTCAGCTGACTGAACATCGGGTCTTCGCCACGCGGCGGGCCACCGGGTCCACGCTGTCCCGGAGGAGGCGGTTGATGGCCGCCCGGTCCCTGGGCACAAGCCGCGCTGGCATTCCGTTGAAATCCTGCCACGCTCAACACGGCAGCAAGCACAATTCCCATCCACATCAATTTTTGAGTTTTCATCGTTTCTTCTCCTTCAAATTGGTACATCAGTTTGGTGTTCAGGTTGCGGAAGCGATCACGCTGATTGCCTCCGACGGGAATAAGAGTATCGAACCAACGTAAAGCTTTGATTTTGTTCGGCAGTGAATTTGTGAAGCTTTTGTAAAGGTGGTGCCCGTTCCGGCAATGGCATTTGGCCGGAACGGGCAAGCAGGATCACAACGAGCGCAGGAAGCGCAGCAGTTGGGCCCGCTGGCGTTCGGTCAACTGGTTGAATCGGTTGGTCACCGTATTGGATTCGCCGCGATGGCGACGAATGGCGTCTTCCAACGTCAACGATTGCCCGTCGTGCATATACCGATTGCGCGTCCGCAATCCCCACAGCGGAGCCGTGCGCAATTTGTTGGCGGTTTCCGGTCCCCCGTTTTGGACGATGCCATCGCCAGTGCCCACGTCATGTAACAGGAAGTCTCCGAAGGGCCGAATGAGTTTGCCTCCCAGCGCGGGCGGCACGACAAAGGTTCCGCCGTTGACGACCGTTCCCGGACGAGCCGTGGGAATCGCCGGGACGTGGCACACCGCACATCCGATCTGATTGAAAACCTGCGCTCCGGCGCGGCCGTCCAGGGAATTCAAACCAGCCACGTCCGCCAATGGAGCTTTGGTGGCGCGCATAAACCGGGCAAACACATCAATGTCATTGTCCACATCTTCCGGATCGGAAACCGTATCGAACGGAGCGACCAGGCGGCCCAACGAAGTATTTTCTTCCGGCAGCAATCGGCTGGTAATGCCGACTTCGTTCAAATACGCGTCGGCGGAAAATGACAGCAAACTGGCTTGCTGATTTTTCCACCCAAAGCGCCCAACGCGCGTTTGCCCCGGAGCTTCCAGCAGCGGCACGCGAATCACTTGCCCGGCAATCGCGCCGCCACTTAACCGAGGTTGGTCACGGGCGATGGCGACCAGCGTTTCGTCGTCAATTGCTTCAACATATCCGTCCCCCAAAATGCTCAGCGAGGCGCGGAACGTGCGAATGGTTTCGCCGCTTGGCACATATTCCTGCAAACTGGCGTGAATGGCGCGGTCATTGATCAGCGACCCGCCTGGAGCTTCAACAAAATTGCCTTGGGCGTCGCGATGCCCGGCGCGCAACACGGAAACCTGGCTGCCGCCTCCCGTCACGGGACTCTGATGGCATTCAACACAGGCTTGCGCGTTGTACACCGGCCCCAGCCCATCCTGCACGGTATCGCGCTCTTCAAAGGTGGCAAGGTCGTTGCTGAAGGCTACTTGATCGGTAAACCCGTTCGTCAGGTTGTCGAAACCAGCGGGCGCTTCCGGCAGCCCCTGGCTGCCGACCTTGTTCAGCACTGAGGAATTCAAAACCGCCAGGCAAACCACCGATAAACACACGAATGTTTTTAGAAACTTCATTCTTCTCGTTCTCCCAGGTAAATGGCGCAAGCTTCGGCTCTGAGTGCTGAAACCTGCGACGGACTGCGGTAAGGGTGTGGATTGAATAGAATTGATGGAGCGGCCAATCCACTGGCGAGAAATTAACAACTTCACGTTAAGGGTTTGTTTGAGGAACGGTGAGTTTTGTAAAGCAATGGTAAATCCGGCTGCTGACTGGCCAACCTTGCGTTACACTTCGGCACGTATGGACACCTCTTACTCGCTTGCCAATATTTTGATGATTGATGACGACGTGAAGCTCTGTCGGTTGGTCAAAGATTACCTGGAACCGATGGGGTACAACGTCGAAACGGCGCACACAGGCCCGGCCGGATTGGAAAAAGTTTTGGCCGAAAGTTTTCAGGCGGTGATTCTGGACGTGATGTTGCCGGGCATGGATGGATTTGAAGTGTTGCGGCAAATCCGCCGGAATTCGACGGTTCCGGTGTTGATGTTGACGGCGCTGGGCGATGAATCCGACCGCATTGTGGGCCTGGAAATTGGCGCAGATGATTATTTGCCCAAAACCTTTTCGACACGCGAACTGTTGGCGCGATTGCGCGCGGTGACTCGGCGTTCGCAAATCACCGCCAGCCAGGTTCCGGCGGAAACCGAAGAAATCAGCGTTGGCAATTTGCGCATCAATGCCGCCTCCCGCCGAGCCTTGCTGAACGATCACCCATTGACGCTGACGCCTGTCGAATTCGATCTGTTGTTTTGTCTAGCGCGAGCCGCCGACCGCGTGCTCAGCCGCGATCAATTGCTGGACGATATCAGCGGCAGAAATTACGAAGTGTTTGACCGCTCGATTGACGTTCACATCTCTTCGCTGCGCCGCAAACTGGGCGACGATCCTAAAAATCCGCGGTTCATCAAAACCGTGCGCTCGGCGGGGTACATGCTGATTCGCAACGCGGAGTGCGAATCATGAACCTGAAACTTTCCCTGTTTGCCAAAATCATGCTCTGGTTCTTTTTGAATCTGGCGATCATCGGCGGAGTGCTGTTCGCGTTGTTCAACCTGCAATTCCGCCTGGAACCCGGATCGCCCTTGCTGGCCGGAGCCAACGACCGCATCGAAAATATTGCGCGCGCCATCACGGACGACATCCGCGAGAAATCTCCTGAACAGCGCGAAAGCATCCTGCAGCAGTATTCCCGAATGTACCGGCTGGAATTTTCGATTTACAGCAACGACGGAGAAAAACTGGCCGGCCAGCAATCGGCGCTGCCTGCGGAGGTGATTGAACACATTAAAGCGCGTCCTCTGGGACAGCGCCCGCCTCCAGAAGAAGTGCAACCAGGGGACGAGCCCCCCACAGACCGGCCTCCGCCGCCACGTCCCAGGCCGTTTCCGGTTTCCACGCTGAAAACATCCAATCCAACTCGCTATTGGGCAGTGGTGCGAATTCCGGTGTATGAAGCGGGCAAGACCGGTCTGATCAAAGCTTCACTGACGGCGTCGTCCGATTCCATCACCGGGCACGGCATCTTTTTCGATCCGAAACCCTGGCTGTTGATTGCTACGGTGGTGTTTGGGCTTTCGATTTTGCTGTGGTTCCCGTTCGTACGCAGTCTGACCCAAACCATTCGGCAACTGACCGGAGCCGCCGAAAAAATCGCCGAAGAAAATTTTGACGTGCGCGTGGATGAACATCGCAGGGACGAACTTGGCCGATTGGGCAAAGCCATCAATCATCTGGCAAGCCGCTTGAATGGGTTTGTCACCGGACAAAAACGATTCCTGGGTGACATTTCGCACGAATTGAATTCTCCGCTGGCGCGCATGCAATTTGCCCTGAGCATTCTGGAAGAGCGCACGGACGAAGCCGGGCAAAAATACATCGCTGACGTGCAGGAAGAAGTTCAGTTGATGACCAGGCTGGTGGCGGAATTGCTGGCGTATGCGCGCGCCGGTTTGAAAACAACCGCCATTCGATTGCATCCCGTGCGGTTGCGGCCTTTGGTGGAACAGGTTGTCGCCCGCGAAGCATCGGGATTCGTCGTCAAGATCGAAGTGGGTGAGCACCTGGAAGCCATGGCTCAGCCGGAATTGCTGTCACGCGCATTGGCCAACGTCATTCGCAATGCGATTCGATACGCGGCGGATTCGGGGCCGATTACGATTTCAGCCGCGCAAGACGACAGTCGAGTCCATCTGACCGTTGCCGATTGTGGAGCGGGCGTTCCCGAAGAGGAACTGGAAAAGTTATTCGATCCGTTTTATCGCCCCGAAACTGACCGCGCGCGCGAAACCGGCGGCGCGGGATTGGGGTTGGCCATCGTCAAAACGTGCATAGAAGCCTGCCAGGGCCATGTTTCAGCGCGGAATGTGAAGCCGTCGGGGTTTGAAGTGAGCTTGGAGCTTCAGCAAGCTTCTTAAACCAATTCAATAATCGTTGCGGTTCCCATGCCTGCCCCAACGCACAACGTGGCCAAGCCTGTGGCCGCGCCGCGCCGTTCCATCTCGTCAATCAACGTTCCCAGAATCATCGCTCCCGTCGCGCCAAGCGGATGGCCCATCGCAATGGCTCCGCCGTTGACGTTGATCTTGTCGTGCGGAATGCCGAGCGCTTGCATATATCGCAACACCACGGCGGCAAACGCTTCGTTCAATTCAAACAGGTCAATGTCGTTGGTCGTCATGCCAGCGCGTTTCAACGCTTTTTCCGTCGCCGGAGCCGGGCCGGTCAACATAATCGTCGGTTCCGAACCAATCGAAGCAAACGCGCGAATGCGAGCGCGCGGTTTCACCCCGAGCTTTTCCCCCATTTCTTTACTGCCGACCAACACTGCCGCCGCGCCGTCCACAATGCCACTGGAATTGCCCGCGTGATGCACGTGGTTGATACGTTCGACTTCCGGGTAACGCTGGATGGCAACCGCGTCGAACCCGGCCTGTTCGCCCGGCACGGTGAACGCCGGATTGAGTTTTGCCAAATCTTCCATTGTCGTTTCGGGTCGCATGTATTCGTCGTGAGCGAGCACGGTCAGGCCAATTTGATCTTTCACGGGCACGATGGAGTTTTGGAAATATCCGTTGTCCCAGGCGTGTTTGGCGCGGCGCTGGCTTTCGATGGCGTATGCATCCACGTCTTCGCGCGAAAATCCATATTTGGTCGCCATCAAATCGGCGCTGACGCCTTGCGGAATGAAATACATCTTCGAGGCAATTTCCGGGTCCATCACCATTGCGCCGCCATCGGCTCCCATCGGCACACGCGACATGCTTTCGACGCCGCCGCCGATAGCCAGATCAGATTGGCCAGACATGACTTGAGCCGCCGCCGTGTTCACCGCTTCCAACCCTGAAGCGCAAAACCGGTTGAGCTGTTTGCCCGGCACGGTTTCGGCATAATCGGCATTCAGCACGGCGATGCGCGCAATGTCCGCTCCCTGTTCGCCCACGGGCATGACGCAGCCAAACACCACATCATCCAGATACGACGTGTCGAGTTCGTTTCGATCCCGGATCGCTTTCAAAACCTGAGTCGCCAACTCGATGGGCCGAACTTCGTGTAAACTGCCATTTGCACGGCCACGCCCGCGTGGCGTTCGAACTGCGTCGTAAATGTATGCTTCAGTCATTTGGTGAATTCCTCTTTTTCAGGTGCAATGTAAATTTCCAGTCGCGATGTTAGCAGAGGCTTACAGTGGAACTGAAATGAATTGTGTGAGGAATGTGCCAATTTCGCCAAGTTATTGTAGGATTACGAACCTTGATTCGAATCAATCATACGCACTTATAAACACGAAAGGTCATAAGCACCAATGCGAGATAACAGAGAGATTGCAAGCATTATAGCCAATGATTTCGGAGCCAATTCCACTTATGTCGAAGACTTGCTTCGACAGTTTCAATACAACCCCAATTCAGTCGGTGAAGAATGGGGCGAATATTTCCATTCGCTGCTGGGCGGCAATGGAGCGGTAAAAACCGAAGCCCAGGCCGCAACGGCTAAAGTTTCGCCTGCTGCCGCGCCTGCGCAGCCTGCCGCCAAGCCTGCTGCACAACCAGCGCCTTTGACTGAAACCGCTGGAGAGCGGCTGCAAATTCGTGGCCCGGCGATGAAGATCGTCGAAAACATGGAAACCAGCTTAAGCGTGCCAACGGCAACGTCGTTGCGGCAAATCCAGATCAAGCTGCTGGACGAAAACCGTCGCTGGATCAACCGCTATCTGGACGAACAACACAAGGGCAAAACATCGTACACGCACTTCATTGCTTGGGCGATTTTGAAAGCGCTGGCCAAACTCCCGCAGATGAACGACGGGTACGAAGAAGTGGACGGCACGGCTTATCGCATCAAACGTTCGGATGTAAACCTGGGTGTGGCTGTGGACGTGCAGAAAAAAGATGGCTCGCGCAGCTTGCTGGTTCCGAATATCAAAGCCGCCGACAAAATGACGTTCTGGCAATTCGTTCAAGCGTATCAGGACGTGGTCATTCGCGCCCGCGACGGGAAGTTGCAAGTTAGCGACTTTCAGGGAACAACCATTTCCATCACCAATCCGGGCACAATTGGAACTTCATCGTCCAGCCCGCGATTGATGGCCGGCCAAGGCGCGATCATCGCCACGGGCGCAATTGAATTTCCGCCAGAGTATTCGGCCATGACCGACGTGGCACTGTCGCAACTCGGCATTAGCAAAGTCTTCACCATCACCAGCACATATGATCACCGCATTATTCAGGGAGCCGAATCGGGAATGTTCCTCGCGTACATTCACGAACTGATGCTGGGCAAACATGATTTTTACGACGAAATCTTTGCCGATCTGGGCATCAACTATAAACCGCTGCGCTGGTCTGTGGACGTAAATCCCATGCTGTCGGGCGTTGACCGCGAACGGCAGGAGATCAAAAAACAAGCGGCAATCTTTGAATGGATCAATGCATACCGAGTGCGCGGCCATCTGATTGCCGACATTGATCCTTTGAACATGATCAATCTGTACGCCCATCCCGAATTGGAAATTGAAACGTACGGGCTTTCGATCTGGGATTTGGACCGAGAATTTTACACCGGCGGATTGGGCGGCAAGGAATATGCGACGTTGCGCGAAATCTGGGCGATGTTGATTCGGTTTTACTGCGGCAAGGTCGGAACGGAAAGTCGTCACATCACCAGCAAAGAGCAGAAACAATGGATTCGCGAACGCATTGAACGCGATCCGGAACCTGTTCCAGTTGAAGTCAAAAAACAGTTGCTGGATCGACTGATTGCCGCCGAACAGTTCGAAAAATTCCTGCACACAAAATATCTTGGGCAAAAACGCTTTTCGGTGGAGGGCGGCGAATCCATCATTCCAATGATGGATCAGCTGATTTCCGGGGTTGCTCAGCGCGGAGCTGATGAAATTGTTCTGGGTATGGCCCATCGCGGACGGCTGACTGTGCTGTCCAACATCATCGGCCATTACATGAGCGAACGTATCTTCACCGCGTTTGAAGGCACAGTGCATCCGAATTTCCCTGCCGACGAAGGCGACGTGAAATACCATCAGGGCGCACTTGGAACACATGAAGTAAACGGGAAAGAAGTTAAGCTGACGCTATCACCGAATCCCAGCCATTTGGAATTCGTCAATCCAGTGGTTGAAGGCATGGCTCGCGCCAAACAAGACGCGATTCGTATTTCCCGCGAAGAAGCACGCGCTCGCGTATGGCCAGTGCTGATTCACGGCGACGCGGCGTTTGCCGGACAAGGCATCGTCACCGAAACATTGAATCTGGCCGATTTGAAAGGGTATCGAACCGGCGGCACGATCCATTTCATCATCAACAATCAAATTGGATTCACAACGTCACCAACTTCCAGCCGCTCTTCGATTTATTCGACCGACATCGCCAAGATGACACAATTGCCGATCTTCCACGTCAATGCCGACGATGTCGAAGCCGCCTGGCGCGTGTTGCAAATCGCACTGGATTTTCGCCAGAAGTTTGCCAAAGACGTAGTGATTGACTTGATCGGATTCCGCCGCCACGGCCACAACGAAGGCGATGAACCCAGCTATACCCAGCCGCTGATGTATCAACGAGTCAAAGAACATCCCGGCGTGCGCGAACTGTATACACGGCAATTAGTCCGCGAAGGCACGCTGACGCGCGAAGACGTGGATCAGATGATCGAAACCGTCTGGCAAAGCTATGAAGCGGCGCTGGCTTCGGCCAAAGAAATTGTCGCCAACAAGAAAGTCATGACCGCTCCGCCGGAAATGAAACCGGATATGGACGGTTCGACGGTGTTGGAAACCGGCGTAACACGCGAAGCGCTGGACGAAGTGTCACGAACCATGAGCGTCGTACCGCAAGGATTCACCATCAATCCCAAAATGGTCAGCCAGATGTCCAGGCGCGCCAAAATGGGCAGCGGTGAAATTGCCATTGACTGGGGCTTTGCCGAAGGGCTGGCGTTTGGATCCTTGCTGTTGGAAGGAACGTCCGTGCGTTTGTCCGGCCAGGATTGCGGACGAGGCACGTTCAGCCAACGCCACGCGATTATGTATGACACTCAAACCGGCGAATCCTGGACTCCGCTGGAAGTATTACAAAGCAAAGGGCAAAACAACGGCGTCAAGTTTGAAGTATTCGACAGTTCGCTGTCGGAAGCGGGCGTGCTGGGATACGAATATGGCTATTCGGTCATTTCGCGCGACGGGTTAACGATGTGGGAAGCGCAATTCGGAGATTTCGCCAACGGCGCGCAAGTGTTGATTGACCAGTTCATCTCGCCTAGCGAAGACAAATGGAAACAGACTTCGCGGTTGGTGATGCTGTTGCCGCATGGATATGAAGGCCAGGGACCGGAACATTCCAGTGCGCGCCTGGAACGATACTTACAGCTTTGCGCCGAGGACAATATGCAGGTTTGCTATCCGACAACTCCGGCGCAGTACTTTCATTTGCTTCGCCGCCAGGTCAAACAGGAACTGCGCAAACCTTTGATTGTCATGACGCCCAAGAGTTTGCTGCGATTGCCCGCAGCGGTTTCGACGCTCGACCAATTCACCAACGGAGGTTTCCATCCCGTAATTGGCGACGCTGTGAACCCGGCAAACGTCGAACGCGTGTTGTTGTGCAGCGGCAAGGTGTATTACGACCTGGCAGCGGAACTGGAAAAGAACAACCTTGGCAAGATCGCGATTTTGCGCGTGGAGCAGTTTTACCCCTTCCCGCTGAGCTTGCTGCAACGCTGGCTGTCCTCGTTCAACCACGCGAAGCAGTTGTTCTGGGTGCAGGAAGAACCGCAAAACATGGGCGGCTGGAATTTCATGCGCCCCTGGTTGGAAGGGTTGCGCCGCACGGGCCAGGAACTCCGCTACGTTGGCCGTGTCGCCAGCGCCAGCCCTGCAACGGGTTCTTACACAGTTCACCAGCTTGAACAACAAGCTTTGGTAAAAGAAGCGGTAAATTTGTAGTGGCGAAAACTTGAAACGCAAAGACGCCAAGCGGCAAAGATGCACGAAGATGCATAAAGAGTCTTCTTTGCGCCTTTACCACTTGGCGTCTTTGCATTTCAAATTCGCTTTTGCACAAATGAAAAAGGCGACCATTGCTGATCGCCTTCCGTGCATTACCGATAGCGCGTACGGGACTCGAACCCGTGCTCTCCGCCTTGAGAGGGCGGCGTGTTAACCAGTTACACCAACGCGCCAAAGAACTGGCGAGTTTATACACCTCAAACTTGAGCTTTATCAAGCGCGCGCCTCTGGCAGCCGCGCGAATTCATCGACAGGAGTACCCAAACAACGATGGCTTCATCGCTGACAACTGAAATCAAAGCAAAACTGATCGCGCTGGTGCGGGACACTTACAGCCTGGAACTGGACGACATCGTTTCTGAAATCCCGCCCAAAACCGAACTTGGCGATTTGGCGTTTCCGTTGGCGTTCGATTTGGCCAAACGCATCAAAGCCGCCACCGGCGAAAAGAAAAATCCGCGCGAAATCGCCACTAAGCTGGCGGAAGAATTGAAAGCCATTCCCGGCGTCGCTCGCGTTGAAATTGCCGGTCCAGGCTACCTAAACGTGTTTTTCGACCGCGCTGAAACCTTTGCATCGTTGGTCACTGCTGATTCTGGAACCAACTCCAAACTCCAAACTCCAAACTCCAAGTTGATTGTTGAGCATACTTCGATCAATCCCAACAAAGCCGCGCACATCGGTCACGTTCGCAACTCTGTGCTGGGCGACACAACAGCGCGCATCCTGAAAGCAACAGGTGAAAC
>DAOMFR010000093.1:3546-16481 GCA_035429885.1 Blastocatellia bacterium | reverse complement strand
TGCACGACATTGAAGCCGGCGACAATGCGACGGCTGAAATCGGCGAATACATTTCGTCAAAGATAGTTGATTGCCATCTGGAAACGATGGCTCGGCTGGACATCAGCTACGATTTGCTGGCGCGCGAAAGCGAAATCCTGCACCTGCATTTCTGGGCACACGCATTTGAAAAGCTGAAAGCCAGTGGAGTTATCGTTCTGGAAACCGAAGGCCGCAACAAAGGCTGTTGGGTGATGCGCGCGGAATCCGTTGACGGAGGGACGGAGGGACAGAGCGAAGGAGAGACAGGGGAACACAGCGACACGGAATCAGAACATGATGCTGACAAGATCATTGTCCGGTCGAACGGAACGGTGACTTACACAGGCAAAGACATTGCCTATCACCTGTGGAAACTGGGCAAGTTGGGGCTGGATTTTCATTACCACTTGCTGCGCCACGATCACCACGGACGCGAAGTCTGGATTACGACCGGCGACGAAGCCGCTGGCAACGCCACTCATCCTCAATTCGGCAACGGCACTGCGTTTTTGAACGTGATTGACGTCGGCCAGTCTTATCCGCAAGCCAACGTCAAAAAAGGTGTGATGATGCTGGCGGCATCCAAAGAAGAACTGGATCGCGTCGCCCGCAGCGCGCATCTGGCGTATGAAAAAGTCACGCTGACTCCGGCGGCGGCAGTCGAACTGGGCACAGAACTTTCCGAAGCTGACCAGCAACGTCAGCAAATTGGCATGTCCGGTCGCAAAGGCCTGGGCGTCAAAGCCGATGACCTGATTGACCGTTTGGAAACGAAAGCCCTGGCTGAAGTTCAATCGCGCAACTCCGATTTGCCAGAAGCCCAGCAGCAAAAAATCGCGCATCAGATTGCCGTCGCTGCTTTGCGATACTTCCTGCTGAAATACACGCGCACTTCGATCATTGCTTTTGACTTTGAGGAGGCCCTGAAGTTTCGCGGAGAGACCGGCCCTTACCTGCAATACTCTGTACGCCGGTTGAGCAACATTTTCACGGAGCTTGGGCGTTCGGCGGATGACGTTCGCGCGGACTTCACTCAGTTGTCGGCCGAAGAAGTTGCCGCGCAATTTTCCGGCGAAGCGGGCGATGTGTTGTGGTCACTGGTCTATTTCGCTTCGCGGCTGGACGAGGTAGTGCGGGTTTCGGCCAACGCTTTTGAGCCTACGCACGTAGCCAAGTTCGCGTTTCAGTTGGCGGACCAATTCAACACCTTTTATCAGGACAAACGATTCCACATTCTGAAAGAGTCTGACGCCAAACGGAAAACGGTTTTGCTGACAGCGGTGGATGTGGTGCGGCAAAAACTGGCGCAGGCGCTTTCGCTGCTTGGCATCGAAGTGCCAGAAAAGATGTAATCACCGGGAGCGCGGACGTCCCCGTCCGCATGCTTTCTTCCTGCAAACCAGCACGCCCGCTCTCCCAATATTATTCAGCGGACAAGAACGTCCGCACTTCAGTTGAGAAACTCCATGAATCGAATCCGACGAATTCCTATCGTTCTTTTAGCGCTGCTGATGGTTGGGCCGATCTTCGCACAGCAAGCAGCCCGGCAAGCTGACACCAGTTTGCTGACGCTGGACACAATTTTCAGCTACGGCGCGAAATCGGTCGGCTGGCATCAATGGCAAGCCAATGGCAGCGGTTATTTGATGCTGGAAGCTTCTGCCGCCAACAAAGACGCCCTGGATTTGGTTCGCTACGACGCGGCTTCGGGAGCGCGAACGGTTCTGGTTTCGGCGCAAAGCCTGACTCCTGCTGGCGCGCAAGCGCCACTAGTGATCGAAGAATTCACGCTCAGCGCTGACAACAAACGGCTGTTGGTCTTCACCAACTCCGAGCGCGTCTGGCGGTCGAACACTCGTGGGGATTATTGGGTCTTCGATTTGTCCAGCAAGAAACTGCAAAAGCTTGG
Organism: Blastocatellia bacterium; assembly: GCA_035429885.1. Taxonomy (GTDB): domain Bacteria; phylum Acidobacteriota; class Blastocatellia; order RBC074; family RBC074; genus RBC074. The sequence goes on along the minus strand of DAOMFR010000093.1, from coordinate 14,551 downwards.
CGGCAATGCGAAGCCATCTTCGCTGATGTTTGCCAAGTTTTCGCCGGACGCAACGCGAGTTGGCTACGTGCGAGAAAACAACATTTACGTGGAATCGCTGGCCGACAACCGCATCACACAACTGACAACTGACGGCGCGCAGTACACGGTCAACGGAACGTTCGATTGGGTGTACGAAGAAGAATTGTTTTGTCGCGACGGTTTCCAGTGGTCGCCTGACGGCAAGCAGATCGCGTATTGGCAACTGGACGCTTCGGGCGTCAAAGAGTTCAAGATGATCAACAACACCGCCGAGCTTTACCCGAAGATCATCACCTTCCCTTATCCGAAAGCTGGCGAGATGAACTCCGCCGCGCGCGTGGGAGTCGTCAACGCGGATGGCGGCAAAACTCAATGGTTCGACGTTCCGGGCGACGCTCGGCAAAACTACCTGCCGCGAATGGAGTGGGCTGCCAGCTCCAGCGAAGTCCTGATTCAACAACTCAATCGGTTGCAGAACACTAATGTCGTGATGCTTGGCGATGTGCGAACTGGCAAAGTCCGCACGGTGCTGACCGAAAAAGAAGACACCTGGGTTGACGTTTCCTGGGGAGCGATTGATTGGGATCGGCGCGGACTGGCGCGCGGCGACGTGGAATGGATCGAAGGCGGCAAGCGATTTTTGTGGGTTAGCGAACGCGACGGATGGCGGCACGTGTATTCGATTTCGCGCGACGGCTCAGACATCAAATGCATCACGCCAGGCAATTACGATTTGATCGGAGTCGAACTGTCAGACGTGGCAAACGGCTGGCTTTACTTTTCCGCTTCGCCTGAAAACGCGACGCAAAAATACCTGTTCCGAGTGCGACTGAACGGCGAAGGCAAGGCCGAACGTCTGTCGCCAGCGACTCAACCGGGCACGCACACTTACACAATTTCTCCGCGCGGCGATCTGGCAATTCACACGTATTCCAGCGCCAACCAAGTTCCCGTTACCGACATTGTTCGCTTACCGCAACACACGGTTGTGCGAACAATGTTCGACAACAAAGAGCTGGCGGAACGAGTCGGCAAACTGAAACCTGTCACACAGGAATTTTTCCGCGTGAAGATTGAAGACGACGTCGAACTGGACGGATGGATGATGAAACCGCCGGGGTTCGATGCGACGAAAAAATATCCGGTGCTCTTTCACGTGTACGGCGAACCGTGGGGACAGACGGTGCTGGATTCGTGGGGAAATGGTCAGATGACCTGGCACAAGATGCTGGCTCAGCAGGGTTATTTGGTGGTCAGCGTGGACAATCGTGGAACTCCGGCTCCGCGTGGCCGAGCCTGGCGCAAGAGCATTTACCGCAAGATGGGCATTCGCAATTCATCGGATCAGGCCAGCGCCGCGCGTGTAATTTCAAAATGGCCGTTCGTAGACGCCGCGCGCATCGGCATTTGGGGGTGGAGCGGCGGCGGGTCTTCGACATTGAACGCGATGTTCCGTTACCCGGATATTTACAAAGTTGGAATGTCCGTCGCGCCCGTGCCGGACATTCGTTATTACGATTCGATTTACCAGGAACGTTATTGCGGACTGCCGCAGGATCATCCCGACGAATACAAACAAAGTTCGCCGATTACTTTTGCCAGTCAGTTGCAAGGCCAACTGCTGCTGGTTCACGGCACAGGCGATGACAACGTTCACTATCAAGGCAGCGAAGCTCTGATCAATGCGCTGATTGCGGCGAACAAACAGTTCACGATGATGTCCTACCCAAACCGCTCGCACGGCATTTACGAAGGGCCAGGTACGACTCGGCATTTGTATGGACTGCTCACGCGGTTTTTGAATGAAAAGCTGCCGCCAGGGCCGCGCGGCGAATAACCGCTTTTCTGATTGATGGTAGGGCTGCGCCATAAACGCCGCCCTACCATTGCGGCAGTCACGAGAGATTCATCCCAGCAAACCCACTTTCCCATCGTCTGCCGCAAACTTAAACTACGTTATGCCTGCAAGTCGCTCATCACTTTTAACAAAGCCGTTTTGAATTTCGCCATTTCGTCTTTTGTGCCGATGCTGATGCGAGCATGCGTCGGCCAGGCGGGCCAGACTCGGCCAATGTAAATCTTTTCTTTTTGCATGGCCGTCATCAATCGCCGCGCAGGCATTTTGGCGTTCAGCATAAAACAGTTGCTGACCGAAGGGACGAACTCAATCTTGTTCTTTTCCAAAAAGGAAAAGACGTCTTCACGAACATCTTTGATGATCTTGCGACGTTCAGGCACCAGATTTTTCACCTTCAAACTGGCTGTCGCGCCAACCATTCCAGTCAGCGGTAAAGCACCCGCGCCATAATTTTTCAGCTTGCCGATTAAGTCTGGCCGCCCCATCGCGGCACCTGCGCGCAAGCCAGCCATTCCGTAAAGTTTTGAAAACGTGCGCAGGATGATCACATCTTTATCCATGGCCACCAGATCGGAACACAGCGGTTCATCGCTCAGATGAATGTAGGCTTCGTCCAGCAGCAAAATTGTGTCTTCGGGTTTGTTGGCCAATGCCCATTCAATTTCGGCGCGCGGAGTGATCGTGCCGGTTGGGTTGTTCGGGTTGCAGATGTAAATCACACCGGCTTTGCGTTCAGTCGCGGCTTTGACCATTGCTTTGACATCGTGAGCGTGAGTGGCGGTGAGCGGCACTTTGATGACTTTTGCGCCGATGAACTGTGCGGCACGCCCTCCTGCTTCGTAACCTGGATCGGACATCACGAACGGTTTTTCCTTTGAACAGAAAGCCAGCACGGCGCGATGCAGCGGGTCACTGGAACCTGGAAACGGCAGGATGTATTCGGCATCCAATCCTTCCAGATCGGCCAGCGTTTTGGCGAAGGTGTCGGTCAGTTCGTATTCATAGCGTCCGCCTTTGGCAATGACTTTTGAAATTGCTTCGATGGCTTCGGGGCAAGGCCCAAGCGGATTTTCGTTGGCGTTGATTTTGACGGCGTCGGGCGGAATCGGGCCTGTTTTGGAAAGTTGCGCCATCGCCAGATTCGATTCGCCGTAAAACGGCAGCGCCGCCCCCGCCGTCAGTAACGCAGCCATTCGGCCAAATGAACGGCGAGAAAGGGTTTGCTCCGAGCGTTGTGGACTGTTCATAAGAGTTCCTCCGTGGTTGTGGGTGGTACATCAAATGCGGCGCTTAAAGCCGTTGTCGGCGGCTTATGCGACGCGCGAACGTGTGGCCGGTACGGGATGCGCCGGCGGGTGAACCAACATCGGGTTTCCAATTACATGCACTGTTGAGTTTTGCGATTTGCAATTTGTGGCAATATCTTCATCGCGGCGTATGACTTCGCCGATTTGATCCAGCAAACCGTCTTTTTCAATCGAAGCGAATAGCCGCGCATCCAATCCGATTAGATGTAGCTCGCCGCCGCGTTGGCGCTGACGAACAGACAATTGGCGCAAACAATCGCTTGCCGCCGAATCAATCGGCCCGGCTTCGGTTAAATCCAGAACCAAAGTTTTGGCCGTCACTTCACGCATTAACCGAGTCAGTACTTTTTCGCTGGACGCAAAAAACAGCGGCCCTGTCAGCCGGTAAATCTGCATTTCGGATTGCAGCAAAAACTGTCTATCTGCTTGTTGTTCGATACTTTCGAGAGAGGGAAAAATGGCCGAGGGTTCCTGCTTTGCTGGACCAGGAACAAATGCTGAAACTTGTTCAAGATGAGTGGATTGCGCCGCGCGTTCGACGAACAACAGCATCGCAATGATCGAACCAATCCCAACGCCGACAATCAGATCACTGAAAATGACCAGCCCAAAGGTCAGCAAAAACAGCGCAGCGTCGGCGCGATTCATGCGCCGCAGCGCGCGGAAACGCTCTATGCCGACAAGCTGCAATCCAACCGCCACCGTCACCGCCGCCAGCACGACCAGCGGAATGTGGCTGATCAAATTTCGCAGCGGCAACAGGAACAACAACAAAATGAAACTGTGGGCAAAGACTGACCAACGGCTGACAGCGCCCGCTTTGGCGCTGGCGACGGTGCGCGCCAGCATGGCGACTCCGGGAGGCGCGCCAAAAAACGGACACACCATGTTTGCCACACCTTGCGCAACCAATTCCCGATTGAATTTCACTTCGCCGCGCCCAGCGTTAGCGCAATCCGGTAATCGGTCCGCCACAACAACGGTCAACAATTGATTGATGGTAATTAGCCCGGCAAGCGTAAAGGCTGGATAAATCAAATCCGAAAAGGCCGAAAACTCCAGCGCACTAAAGCTGGGATGAGGAAAGGTCGCAGGCAATTCGCCAACACGCGGCACCTGCCACCCGAATAAAAACGGAAAGGCTGACGCCAATACGACGGCAACCAGCGATTCAGGAATGCTCCTTTTCCACCGTGGCAACAGGAACATTGCGGCAATGACCAGTGCGCTAATGACCAACGCATGCGAATCGCTATGGCTAACAACGCGCAGCACCGACCATAGATCGTCAATGACACCAAGTTCAAATCCAACGGGTTCAGGCTTCACGCCAAACACGACTTTCAGTTGCGAAGCGACAATGATGACACCCAATCCACTGGTGAAGGCGCCAATTACCGATTGCGGCAGGTAATGAAAAAACCTGCCCAACCGCAACGCGCCGATCAGTAACATGATCAATCCGCTTAACGCTCCAGCGGCGAGCGCAGCGCCAATGCCATGACTCTGCACCAGCGCAGCCAGCACCGGCACAACTGTCGCGGATAATCCGCTGACGACTACCGGCGCATCAGAAATCATCCCGGAAATCGCTCCGCCGATGATCGAAGTGTACAGCCCTGCTTCCGGGCGCAAACCGATGGCGATGGAAAGCGCCATTCCGTACGGCACGGCAATCAAAGCGGCGACCATGCCGCCAAAGAAATCTCCGCGACGCCGTGACCAGTTTTCAGCGGTGTTCCAATTCGCTGTCACGTCTGCAAAATGGCGGCGAACTCCGCGGGCAAAATCTTTCTCCGAGCGTTTTGTTACTTCTGTCATCATCGGCTTAATTTCGAAATTTCAGGCGCCCAAAGCGCCGGTTTCAGAAAGAGCAATCACTTCATTCTGAAAACGGCGCCTCGAACGCTCCTCGTTCAGCCTTACCACATCAGGCGTAAGCTCAACTGCACCACGCGGGCAAAGTTGGCTTGTGCAGTGATCTTGCCGAAACTGGAGCTGCCGAATGTCGTATTCGGCGCACGAAAGACCGGCGTGTTGAATGCGTTGATCGCTTCCAGACGAAACTGGGCTTTGAAGGATTCAAAGATCGTCGTGTCTTTCGTTACGCCGATGTCCCAGTTCTTTTGTCCGGGGCCGCGCACGTCCAAGGTTCGCGTCAACGTGCCAAACGTGCTGGCCGCTGCCGTGGTGAACGCTGCCAAATTGAAATATCCACCGTCAGTCGCGCTGGGTGACAGCGCGCGTTGTAACGCGTTATCTGCCAACACCGACGGGCCCGTCACCAGATTCGGACGTTGACCACCGCTGAAAGAATTGGAATTGTTGCTGGCCTGTGTGATCGAAAGCGGATAACCGCTTTGCACTTGGCCAATGAAATTCACCTGCCAGCCACCAGCCAACCGATCTACCAACCCGCCTGCGTTCAGCAATGATTTGCCTTTGCCAAATGGCAATTCCCAACTGCCGCTGACCAGATAGCGGTGCGTCAGGTCAATCGAAGCCAGACCGTATTCCGGCCCCAAGTTGTAAATGTTCGTCGCAAATCCCGACGTGCCCGCGTAAAAGTTTCCCTGGCCAATGACGTTGTCTTTCATCTGGCTGTAGGTGTACGAAGTCAGGAAGCTGACGCCTTTGCTCAATCGTTTCTGCGCTTTGGCCGTGAACGAGTTGTAGAAGGATTTTCCGGCGCTGGCTCCGTGAACGAAGATGTCGCCGAATTGCGGGAACGGACGCAGCAACTGCCGTTTTTGCACCGTCGCGCCGCTTAACGCTCCGGTCGTGATGATGCCGAAAAACGGATTCGTCACATTGGTCAGCAGGTTCGGATCGCTGAGCTTGTCGGCGGATAACTGGTTGATGTTGAACGTCGCATCGTTGATACCGCCAATCTGCAACCGCGTGCCCTTGCTGCCGATGTAGCTGAGCGTCGTCGTAATGCCGAACGGTAATTCGCGCTGCACGTCCAGAGAAAATTGCTGGACGTAAGCAGCTTTGCGCGTTTGGTCAACGTAATGAATTGCATCGCCGACGTTGGTCAGCAAACCAAGTGAACTGCCAACGGGTTTGTTCAACCCATTCGGGAACGGATTGGAAAAGTTTGCGCCGGGAGAAACCGTGGAGATGGCTGAAAAGCCCAGTGCGCCCAAGCCCGCAATCGTGAAGTTGAAAATTGGCGGCGCATAAAAGATTCCGTATCCGCCGCGAATGGTCGTTTTGTCATTTAGCGCATACGCGAACCCGACGCGAGGCGCGAACTTGTGGAAGGTTTCAGTTTGTCCTGTCGGAGCGCCGTTGACGCCCGCATACAGCAATCCGCCTTTCAGCTCCATTCCGGGGACTTTCAACGGGCTGGCCACAGTCGGATCGAACCCAACCGTAAAGTGATCATTGCGTTCTTTCAATCCGGTTTCGATTTCGTAACGCAATCCCGCGTTGATCGTCAGCTTCGACGTGATGCGGAAATCGTCCTGAGCGTAAAGCGCGCCGTAATCCAGATACGCTTCCAGCGGCGTGGCGATCTGCGCCGTATTCTGTCGCGTGAAATCCAGCCGTCCTAACAGCATATTGGCAACCGCATTGCCCGTTTCGTTGCTGTTGAAAAAGAACGTGCCGCTGGCTTGTCCGTATTCCGTAAAGTCCGTCGCCAAACGCCGATAATCCGCGCCGAACTTGAGACTATGTTTTCCAATCAGCTTCGACACACTTCCCAACAGGTTATGCGAGTAATACACCTGATCCGAAGGCGCAGCAGAACCGAATGCCGCGTTCGACGGGCCGTACGCATTTCCCACCACGTTCACGCGCGGGAATTTTTTGAAATTGATGTCTTTTAGAAAGCTGCTGGCGAATCCGAGTTGCGCGGGGTCAAACCCGGCGCTGATCGTCGTCGTGTTATCGCCAAACCGGTTGTACCCGTAACGCAAACTCAACACTGTCGTCGGCGACAACGAAATGATGTTGTTGAACGCCAACGCATGAACATTGCGGAACAGCAAATATCCGTTCGGGTTGGCAATGTTGCCGTAATAATCGGCTTCGGGTTCGCGGCTGCCGTAATGCGCGTAAAAGCCGCTCATCTTCCAGGCTTCGGTCAGTGAATGATCCAGTTTGAACGTCTGTTGATCCGCGCGATCTTTCAGCGTCGAAGTCACCGACGTGTTGTTCAAATAGCCCGAACCGTTCGGTAGCGGAAAGAAACTGACCAGTTTGGCTCCGACCGGATCAATGCGATTTGTCGGAATGACGTTTCCTGTGAATTGCTGCCCGGTCAGCGGATCTTTCAACACCAGATTCGGAGTTTGCGAAAAATCGCCTGTGCGTTCGCGCGCTGTCGGCAACGTGAAGGTTTCGCTGAGAAACGTGCTCATTCGATATCCTTCAAACGAGGACCAGAAAAACGTTTTGTCTTTGCCGTCGTACAGCCACGGAATTTTCACTGCGCCGCCAAACGATCCGCCATACAGTTTGTAAGGCGCGTCGGGTTTGGCGATGCCTCGACGATTGTTGAAAAAGTTGTTGGCTTGCAACGCCGAAGGCCGGATAAATCCAAATGCAGAACCGTGTAGATCATTGCTGCCCGAACGCGCGGAGGTATTGAAAAATCCACCGCCGGTTCTTCCCGCTTCCGCGTCGTAAGTGTTGACCTGAACTTTGACTTCTTGAACGGATTCCAGGCTGGGGATGATGACTGCGCGATTGCGCAAATCGGTGATCGGCACGCCATCAATAATGTAATTGTTCCCGCGCACCGGCCCGCCTCCCAATGAAATGGCGGATGATCCGGTTTGATCCTGTTGGCGGTTGAAGGTCGGATTCCCAACAGGAATGACCGTCGGCGTGATGGCGGAAATCGCGAACGGATTGCGACCGGAATTCGGCAAATCGTCCAGAATCTGTTTGCTCAACACCGTACCGGTCGAAGCCGTGGCTGTTTCCATCAACGGCACATCGCCCGTAATGACAACGGTTTCGGCAACGTTGCCCAACTCCATCGTCAAATCCAGAGTCAGTTGCTGCTGGGTTTCAACCAAAATACTGGGACGTTCCAGCTTCTTGAATCCACTTTGCGTCGCTTCGATTTTGTACGTGCCCGGATCAACTCGTTCGAAAAAGTATTCTCCGGAACCATTGGTCACAGTTGTGCGTGACACATTGGTCGCGGTGTTGATCAATGTCAGCGTCACGTTGGGCAGCACGTTACTGGTGCTGTCGCGCAAACTTCCCCGCAACGCTCCTTGATGCGATTGCGCCAACACCGTCGCCGTACCAAACGCGCAAAGCGCAGCCATTGTCAGTAGCAAAGAAAAAGAGATTTTTTTGAGAGTTTCGTGAACAGCGAAGGCAAATGTTTTGCTCGCGGAATAGGATTTTGCTAGCATTCGCGTCGCTCCTTTCTGGGTAAAAGTCAGTTGGAGTTTGGAACACCCCGCAGGCCGGCAAGCTGAAGCGGGGTTTTCCTTTTTTACATCGCTGTGCAACCAAACCTGTTGTTAGGCGATGAGTGAACCTCGGTCATAAAGTACTGATCATTTGTTACTCGGATGTGAACTTCGCTTACGGGAACAGAATCCAGGTTCCGTCATAAGCTGGAATGAGGGTTTGCACTTGATGTGCCAGTTCCGAACTCCGCTCGATGCGACGGGCGATTTGCCGCTTAACCATTTGAGCTGACAAATAGTTAGGATGGACGTTTCACCTTCCTTCATCCTCCGGCGAGACTTCGCGCTTCCTGACAAATTTGTGTTTGCGGGTTTTGAGTCACACAGAAATGTTCCTGCGCGTTTTCAGCAAGTGTGGCTGAAACCACGGCAATCGTGCTCCGGTTAGGCTGAAGATCGAGTCTGAAAGGCTGTCTAGGTTTTGTAACAGGTGAAAGTTTTGGCCAGCGCAGGCGCTCGCAGTGCCTTCAATCCAAATGGTATCCCTGCGTGAGGTTCATTCGGTCTTCAGCCCAGCAGTAGCCTACAGTTTTGTCATTCGCAGACGCTTACTAACAAAAACTGCGTGGAAAAAGGACGATTCAACAGTTATGGCTTTTTGGCTTTGTCATCAATCAACAGCCAGTACGCCAGGATTCCCAAAATCAAGACGGCTCCGACAACGCCTAACGCGATGGCGAACGATCCGGTGCGATAAGCGATCATTCCCGTCAACGCTGGAGCAACGATGCCGCCCAGATTGCCGCCGAAGTTTTGCAATCCGGACGCCGTTCCAACAATTTCCTTTTCGCAAACGGCTTGCGTCAGCGTCCAGGTGTTTGGCGTCGCCAATCCCAATCCGGCAATCGCCGCCACCAACAACCACGCCGATGTGACTTTATCCGCGACCAATCCGGCAGGAACGATCAGACAACAAATCAACATTCCGGCGGCAATGAACAGTTTGCGAATGCGCACTTCGTTGCCGCCATTGCGCACCAGATAATCACTAGCCAATCCGGCCAGCACAATCACCACGGACATGACCACATAGGGGAACGATTGATAAAAGCCCCATTCGGCCTTGGTGAATCCGCGCACCGTCATCAGGTAATCCGGCATCCACTGCGTCAGCACAAACCAGGCGTAATCGTATGCCAGAAATCCCAGCGTTACTCCCAACACGCTTTTTCGTTTCAGCAACTTGAAGCTTTCAATTAACGAAAAGCTTTTCTTTTGTGCCGCGGCATTTTCAGCGGCCAGATTGGGCGATTCCCAACGCCGCAACGTCATCATCCAGCCAACAATCCAGATCAGTGGCAATAACCCTACCAGCACAAAGAAATAGCGCCAGTCATATCGGATCAGAAAATACGCGCCGAGAATACCAATTGCCGCCTGCCCCATTCTGACGCCGGTCAAATAAATTGCTGTCACGGTTCCACGTTCCCCATCCCGAAACCAATTGGCAACAGCGCGCGCGCTGGCCGGAAACGCCACCGCTTGTCCCGCACCGACCAGAGAGCGAATCGCCAGCAAACTCCACAATCCTTTTGCCGCTCCGGTCAGCGCCGTCATCAACGACCAAAACAAAAAGCCGATTGAATACGACCTGCGCACGCCGACTCTGTCCGTCACGCTGCCTGAAGGAACTTGCAAAAAACAGTAAATCCACGAAAACGCCGACAGCAGCAATCCTTTATGCTCGGCGTTCAAATTGAATTCTTTGGAAATGAATGGCAGCGCCGTGCTGAGTGAATTGCGCTGGGCGTAGCTGAACAACATTCCACTAAACAGCAGGAAGGTCAGCCACCACAATCGCGGAGAATTTTTCAGCGAAAGTTTCGTTTCGGCGGTGTTCATCAGATTATTCCTCGTTTGGATTTTGAATTGGAAAGTGAAAAAGCGGGCGCATCGTGCCACGCCTGCCCGAAGCTTGCAATTGCGCGGCAGAGAGATTTTCATGCGCGTCTGTACCACCACCATCTCGAACCGGAGACAACCTTGAGCAACCGAAAGAAACCTGAAGAATTGCGCAGCCATCGCTGGCTGGGCGTCAATGATATGCGCTCGTTCGGCCACCGTTCGCGCGCCAAACAAATGGGATATTCCGCCGAAGATTATGCGGGCAAACCCATCATCGGCATCATCAACACGTGGAGCGATTTGAGCACCTGTCACAGTCATTTCCGCCAGCGCGCCGAAGAAGTGAAACGCGGCATCTGGCAAGCGGGCGGTTTCCCCGTGGAACTGCCTGCGATGCCCATCACCGAAATTTTCATGAAGCCCAGCCCGATGCTCTATCGAAACTTTCTGGCCATGCAAACCGAAGAGATGATGCGCAGCCAGCCGATTGATGGCGTGGTGCTGATGGGCGGTTGCGACAAAACAACGCCGGG
>DAOMFR010000093.1:0-3446 GCA_035429885.1 Blastocatellia bacterium | reverse complement strand
GCCAGCCGATTGATGGCGTGGTGCTGATGGGCGGTTGCGACAAAACAACGCCGGGGTTGTTGATGGGCGCGATCTCCGTGGATTTGCCGACAATTTACCTGCCTGCCGGGCCAATGCTGCGCGGCAATTGGAACGGCAAACATCTTGGCAGCGGTTCGGACGTGTGGAAATACTGGGCGGAAAAATGCGCGGGCAATATCACCGAAGAACAATGGAATGAAATGGAAGACGGCATCGCGCGTTCCGCCGGAGTGTGCATGACAATGGGAACGGCTTCGACGATGACGGCGATTGCCGAAGCAATGGGAATGACCTTGCCCGGCGCGTCTTCAATTCCCGCCGTGGACGCCAACCATCAACGCATGGCGACCAATTGCGGACGCCGCATCGTCGAAATGGTTTGGACGGATTTCAAACCGAGCGACATTCTCACCCAGGCTTCGTTTGAAAACGCCATCACAGCCGATATGGCCATTGGAGGTTCGACCAACGCCATCATTCATATCGTAGCCATGGCGGGACGCGCAGGAATCAAAATTGACATGCGACAGTTTGACGAAATCGCCGTTCGCACGCCGATGATTGCCAACATTCGTCCGTCGGGGCAATACCTGATGGAAGATTTCTATTACGCCGGAGGCTTGCGCGCGTTGATGAATCAAATTCCCGGCTTGTTGAAACTCGACGCGATGACAGTGAACGGCAAAACGCTCGGCGAAAATATCGCTTCGGCCATAGTCCACAACACAGACGTGATTCGCTCCACGGACAATCCGGTTTCGGCTAAAGGCGGCACGGCGATTCTGTACGGCAATCTGGCTCCGAACGGAGCGGTCATCAAACCGACCGCCGCCGATCCGAACTTGCATCAACACACAGGCAAAGCCGTCGTTTTCAAAAACTACAACGATATGGCGGAGCGTATTAACGACGAAGCCCTGGAAGTCACAGCCGATTCCGTGCTGGTGCTGCAAAACGCAGGCCCCCACGGAGGTCCTGGCATGCCCGAATGGGGCATGTTGCCGATTCCTCAAAAGCTGTTGAAAGAAGGCGTGCGCGATATGGTCCGAATCTCGGATGCGCGCATGAGCGGCACGTCGTATGGAGCCTGCGTGCTCCACGTTTCGCCCGAAGCTTACATCGGCGGCCCGCTGGCGTTTGTGCAGGATGGAGATTTGATCGAACTGGACGTTCCAAATCGAAAACTGAATTTGCTGGTCAGTGAAGAGGAACTCGCCAAACGCCGCGCCGCCTGGCAACCCCCTCAACGTGTGTACGAACGCGGCTTCACAGCCCTGTACCTCGATCACGTGACGCAAGCCGACCAAGGCTGCGATTTCGATTTCCTGCATGCAGGCGCTTCAACGCCAGAGCCGGAAATTCATTGAGGAAAGAAGACGCGCAGAAGTCAGCAATTATTCTATTCTCAACAAATGATTAACATAATCCAGAAACTATGGATCTTTTGAATCATCCAGTCCAAGCTAGAGCATTTTTTTGACGTTACTATTTTTTGATTAGCCCCACAGGACGTTGAATAACTTTCCCAAAACAGCTTTTTTAGCTGTGAGTTAGACTGTAATTATTATCACCTCCTGCAACATTGATATATTCTTTTAAGCGACTAGCACAAGTAACTACTTGGCCTGGCGAGCCAGTATCCTCGCAATGTTTTTGTTTAGGTTAATCACTACGACATCAGTATCTCCATCCGGGCGACGTGTGGCTGCCATATCCATAGCTTTATCGTTAGAACGACCGACCATTTGGAAACCTGTCCACACACCATTTGGCTGTTGGCTGTTATGCCACATGTTTCCATCCAAACCGACCATATAGACATCCAGTCGCCCGTCTGCAAAAGGCGCTATCGCGATCCTAATGGCTTTATTGTCGGGAGTTCCTACTCGTTCGTTGAATCCTGTCCAGGTTCCATTTGGCTGCTGGCGATTACGCCACATATTCCCATCTAAACCGACCATAACCACATCAACGCCTCCGTCTGGACGTCGCACCGCCGCAATATCAGTTGCCTTATTGCCCGGAACACCGACCATTTGGAAACCTGTCCACGTACCATTTGGCTGCTGGCTGTTATGCCACATATTTCCATCCAAACCGACCATATAGACGTCTAACCGCCCGTCTGAAAAAGGTGCAATAGCAATCTTGGTAGCTTTGTTATCAGCAGTTCCTACTCGTTCGTTGAATCCTGTCCATGTTCCATTTGGCTGCTGGCGATTACGCCACATATTCCCATCTAAACCGACCATAACCACATCAACGCCTCCGTCCGGACGTCGTGCCGCCGCAATATCAGTTGCCTTATTACCTCGAACGCCGACCATATGGAAACCTGTCCACGCACCATTTGGCTGCTGACTGTTGTGCCACATGTTTCCATCCAAACCGACCATATAGGCATCCAATCGTCCGTCTGAAAAAGGCGCGACAGCAATCGCATTCGCCTTATTTTCTATGTTTCCGATTAAGTCAGCAGAGGCGTGTTGCCAGCACCTGCCCCACATCTCAACAAAGTCCTGCGCCGACCGCATCAGCGGCGCAAGGTCTTGATCCGTCAGGCCAATGTTTTTCAGGTCGCGCAGAAAATCAGGCAACAGTCCATAATGCGCCATCCCGTCAATGTTGATGTCGAAATCCCTGTCACCTACCACGTGCCGTTGGTAAGGCGGGTTATTGCCGTTCATGCGCTGCACCATTACCCAGATCGGTCGCACCTTGTCGTAGACCTTTCTGATTTCGGCGTTGCTGTGGTCAGGGTCAGGGGTTGAGGAAAAGTCGGCAAACGATTTGGCGTAAAACGCGCCACGTGAGACGACGCCGGCATTGAAATTCAACGCAGTATCGATGATGTCCGTGGCTGGCAGCCGATTGGCGTCTGACTCCCGAATGCCTGTAGCGATGTTTTTGATCCAGCGGAATTGCCACTCCGTCCGTTGCAATACGTTGCCAAGATCGGCTGATGCGATGTCGGCATCACTCAATCCCAGAAAGATCGCTTCCCAGAGGTCTTGTTGTTCTCCAATAAAAGCTTGCCTCTCATAAGCGGATTGCCAACGTGGAGTCCTATACATCATTGGCGGTTCGTCATAGGCGACGCCGTTTTCCTGCGCCTTGACTTGAGCGCCTCGCAATCCCCCTCTAACCGTATCTTCGTGCGCTCCGTTTAGCCAGGAAGCCGCGTGCGGTCCGAAGCGCGGACACGGGAAGCCTGCAAAACCATTGGCATCCGACCCAATTGCCACCCCGCGCCCACCCATAACATTGACCGCATACAGATAGCCTTGTGCGAAGGATTTTGAGGAGCCTGCGCAATCGTTCGGGATGCGACTGTCGAAAGTGCGGATGTCACCTTGCGACAGAATGGGCGCAACCATTCCACCCAGGGCGCGGATTCTTTCAAGGGTCTTTCTGGATTTGTTCTT
>DAOMFR010000092.1:27178-28731 GCA_035429885.1 Blastocatellia bacterium | reverse complement strand
TCGGATTTCAAAGGCAAGAAAACCGTCGTGCTGGCCATTTTTGTGCTGGCTTTTACAGGTGGCTGAACGCGCGAAATGAAGCAGTATCAGGCTGATATTGCAAAATTCACCGACGCAGACACACAAATTTTCGGCCTCAGCGTTGATAGCGTTCCCGCTCTCAAGCATTGGTCGGAAGAATTGGCTCCTGAAACCAAAGGGCTATCGTTTCCAATGCTCAGCGATTTCAAGCGCACCGCTGTTAAACAGTATGGGGTTTTCAATGAAAGCACCGGCTTCGGCATGCGAGCGACCTTCGTAATTGATAAAGAAGGAATCATTCGTCACGTTGAAGAAGGCAACTCCGCTGTCAATCCGGCGGCCGCGTTTGAAGCCTGCAATATGTTGAAGAAGAAGTAATTGCTTTTTTCATTTGGGGAGCGTTAGCAAACTGACAGAAATTCTTCGCCGCAGGTGCGATGCTTTCAGTTTACTGGCGCTCCCTAAATCTTGTCGGAGCTTTTGATGACAATTTCCACAGGCTCACTCATCGCGCGGTATCGTGTTCTGAACAAAATTGGCGCTGGCGGCATGGGAGAGGTGTACCTGGCCGAGGATTCATCGCTTGGTCGCAAAGTGGCAATCAAGGTTTTGCCGGAACAGTTTACAAAAGATGCGGATCGAGTTCGTCGGTTTGAACAAGAGGCGAAATCGGCGTCCTCGTTGAATCACCCGAACATCATCACGATTTATGAAGTCGGCAAACTCCAATCAGAAGGCGGGGAACTGAATTTCATCGCTACCGAATTCATCGAAGGCGAAACGTTGCGCCAGCAAATGAACGATGACCAGCTAAATTTGGTGGATGCCCTCGATGTTGTGATCCAGGCGGCTAGCGCCTTACAAGCGGCGCACAGCGTTGGCATCGCTCATCGTGATATCAAGCCCGAAAACATCATGGTGCGTCCGGACGGTTACGCGAAGATTCTGGATTTCGGGTTAGCCAAATTGACCGAACAAGCTTCGACGGGCGACTTAGCCGCCGATCAAGAAGCTGTCACCAAATCGCTGTTGGAAACTCAGCCTGGAATGGTGATTGGCACTGTGTCGTATATGTCACCTGAACAGGCACGCGGCCAACGAGTTGATGGGCGAACTGATATTTTCAGCTTGGGAATTGTGCTCTACGAATTGATCTGCAAGCGGCGTCCGTTCACTGGCGCAACGACCAGTGACATGATTGCCGCGTTGTTAGTCAGCGAACCGCCCAAATTATCCGCTCAATTGCCAAACGTGCCGCTTGATTTGGAACGCATTGTCAGCCGAATGCTGGTCAAAGATCGCGAGCAGCGTTACCAGACTGCACAGGAAGTTCTTGCTGATTTGAAGCGCGTCAAAGCGCGGCTTGATCTGCTTGGCCTGGATTATGACGAAAGCGTGGAAACGGGCGAAACGTTGCCGTTGATAGAATTGCCTACGGCGGAATTGCAGGTACATCAGGCTTCAGAGAATCAGGCGTCGCCACAACCGGACAATTTCGCGACGAGCATTGCGCCTGCAAGCACTTCGAGTGA
>DAOMFR010000092.1:16599-27078 GCA_035429885.1 Blastocatellia bacterium | reverse complement strand
TTCGCTCGTGGCAGCGATGCCATTGATTCCATTGCCGTGCTGCCGTTCGTCAATGAAACCCAGGATCCTGAAGCGGAATATCTGACCGAAGGCATTACGGAAAGCTTGATTAACACGTTGTCGGAATTACCGGAACTGAGCATCAGTTCGCGCAATGCCGTCATTCAGTACAAAGGCAAAGAGCAGGATGCTCGCAAAGTCGGCAAGGAGCTTGAGGTCAAAGCGGTGTTGATCGGACGGCTGACACGTCGCGGCAATGACGTTCGTGTTAGCGCTGAACTGGTTGATGCGCGCAACGGTCGTCAAATTTGGGGGGACAACTTCTCGCGACGGACATCTGACCTGTTGGCATTGCAGGAAGAGATCACGCAGAAGTTGGCTGGCAAGCTTCGTCCGCGATTTGCTCAAACCAGGCAGAGCTCATTGGCGAAAGCCGGCACAGAAAATGCCGAAGCGTATGAGTTGTATTTGAAAGGGCGGTATTTCTGGAATCAGGGCACCCCCGAAGCAATGCAAAAGGCCGACGAATTCTTTGAAGCGGCCGCTGGGAAAGATGAGGCTTATGCGGAAGCCATTGCCGGATGCGCCGCCTGTCACGCCTTAGGTTCGGGCGGTGACACTCCACAGGAAAGCATGACCAAAGCCAAGCAAGTCGCTTTGGCGGCTTTGAAAAAAGATGAGAAGCTGGTTGATGCGCACCTGACTCTGGCTTCGGTGAATTTCCGGTATGATTGGGATTTCGCTTCGGCGGAGCGGCAGTTCAAGCGCGCGATTGAACTCGATCCTAAAAATGCCACGGCTCATCAACGGTACGCTGAGTTTCTGGCGCTGTTGGGACGGCATCAGGAAGCCAATTCCGAAGTTTGGAAAGCGCGAGCGTTGGACCCTCATTCACTGGCGGTCAATCAGTCAGTTGGCGCAATTCAGTATTACGCCAAAGATTTTGATCACGCAGTTGAACATCTGAAAAAGACTTTGGCGATTGATGACAACTATGCTCCTGCGCACACCAGTTTGGGTTTGGTTTTTGAACAAACCGGCAAAAAACAGGAAGCGGTTATGGAATTGTTGCGCGCTAAATTGTTGATGGGCGAGCGTGGCGACTATCTGACTTCGCTGAAAAAAGCTTATGCCGAAACAAACGCGGACGGTTTTTGGAAGCGTGAGCTTGAGCATTTGAGTGAGGAATCGAAAACGCGTTACGTGCCTTCTTCGTCAATTGCAGCGCTGCACACTCGACTTGGTGAAACCGACTTGGCCTTAGCGGCGTTGGAAAAGGGCCTGACCGAAAAAGACGGCGGTATGGTTGAATTGAAAGTCGAGCCGCTGTTTGAACCGCTTCGCAAATTGCCCAAGTTTGGTGCGTTGCTTAAACGCATTGGCCTGGTGGAATAATGCCAGTGAAAACAAATCGCCTCGGCTGGGATAGCCGAGGCGATTGAAACTGTGCTGCCAAACAGGGTTCGGTCAGAACCCGCTTAACCTCATTTCACGATCGTAATTGTCGTTCCGTTACTCTCACCATCTGGATCGTGATTTCCGCTGGTCACATATACATATCCTGATTTGGATGCGTTGCTCACTGTGAAGGAAACGCTGGTTATAGTTTTCCTGATGTTGCTCAGTGTGATGTTGCAGGTGCCATTGGCATCGGTTGTGCAGGAGCCTGTGCCGGAGCCTCCATTACCCCAAATACCGCTCACCAATACGCCTGCTACTGGAGCGTGCGTGAGGTTATGTACATTCACAGTCACAATCCCGTTCCATTTTCCCGCTGAACCGGCTGTGGTCGCGCGATCCAAATCTCCGATGTGCAAGTTGATCGCTGCCAGAGTTGTCGCGGTTGCTGTGTTGGTATACGCAGAATTGCCGTCACCGTTATAAGCTCGCACTCGATAGTAATAAGATGTGCTCGGATTCAAGCCGGTGTTACTGAAGCTTGTAATGTTTGCTCCGACGGTGGCGATTTGCGTCCAAGTGGCATTGTCCGTCGAACGATCGATCTTAAATCCTGATTCATCTGAAGAGCCATCCAGCCATGTCAAATTGATTTGATTGGATGAAATGGCGGATGCATTCAACGTGTTGGGAGCAGCAGGTGGTGACAGCACAGTAATGACAACACTGGATGAACTGGTCAGCCCGTCATTGTCTGTTACGGTCAGAACCGTCGTGTACGTTCCTTTAGAGGTGTACGTGTACGAAGGTGTGGCAGAGGTCGAGGTCGCTCCATTGCCGAAATTCCAACTGTAATTGGTAATTAACCCATCGGGATCAGTCGAGCCTGCACTGGAAAAATTAACGGCGAGGGGAGCGTTGCCGCTGGTGATATTGGCAGAAGCTTTTGCCGTTGGTGGTTGTAATGCGCCAGGGTCAATGATGACTCCAGTAATGTTGAATTCGCCCAAGCTGGCATAATCAGAATATCCCGCGCTTGGATCGCCGGTTCCAATACCGTCAATCGCCAAATAGTAAGTTCCCGCCGGGACATTCAAACTGATAGAAGTAGAAAGCGTGCTCAAGTTACTGCTCGCAATCAATGCCCCGCTTGAATTCAGCAAGTCGGCTCGAATATCCAGATTCGGGCTTCTCGGCCCCGGAGTGATCGTGAAGGTAATGGTTCCAGCGCCTGTCAGAAAAGAGAAGTAATCGTTGTCTGTCGTGCGCTCAATAATGCCTTTACCGTTGACGTTTATTGCATTGGTTACAGTCAGTGGAGTCGCAGAACTAATGCTGCCGCCATGATCATCGGCTCGATAGGCGACTCCGTAACCGGACGTGATCACTGCCAGATCGTCTTGAGTGTTATTGGCCAAG
Organism: Blastocatellia bacterium; assembly: GCA_035429885.1. Classification (GTDB taxonomy): domain Bacteria; phylum Acidobacteriota; class Blastocatellia; order RBC074; family RBC074; genus RBC074. Next base: position 24,261 of record DAOMFR010000092.1, on the reverse strand, counting down.
GCGTACTCGCCTTTGCTCCATTGAGTAATTTCCCTGTAATACCCGACGCCCATGATCGGTGCCCAGTTGGCGTGGCCTTCATAGTAAGACGTGCCATCAGTTTTACCGTCGTGGTAAAGCCCCAGCGTGTGACCGGCTTCATGAGAGACAGCTTCGGCTGTGTATTTTTCGTGACCGTTGCCAAGTTGCGCCGTAAAAACAAAACAAGGGGTGTCGGTGTTCCAGTTGAATGCGCCGATGTAAGCAACTCCTCCCGCGCCCGTGTTGTACCAATTGGTCGGCGAGATCACTACACGCTGGCCATAGTATTCGTCAGTCGAACTTGTCTTGCGCAAGCCTTCGACGCCAGGGTCTTGTGTTGTCACGTCTACACCGAATGGCAGGAAATCTTCTGCTACACGCTGCCAGATGTACTGAATGCGATCCAGCTCCGTCGTGCTCCATGAGCTGGGAACGCCATCCAGGTCGAAAGGCGCCGAAGTTATTGTGGTTCCGTAACTGTTATTCCAGGAGGTTCCTGTGGTCGTGTGCCCATCGAAATCCAGATAAATGGCTCTCGGTGAGCCGGGCAGGCTGTGAAGCGAAAAGGTTTGGTCATACGGAAGCGGCCCCTGGACAGTTACTGACGTGGACGATGTCGAAGTGCTGCCTCCTTGAGGAACAAACTCGTCCAGAAACATCAACCGATCTTCGTTATCCAACCATAAGTTGGAATCGGTTTGAAAGATACTGCGAAGTTTTTCTGGTGCCAGGCTGTAACGAGCAGCCAACTCGGGCAGTCTTGCCCCTAATTGATTGATGGCGGTTTGCCCCCGCATTCCCCAGCGAGTTTGTTCCGGACGGTTCCCTTGTGCTTGCGAATGATGTAGGCCAATCGTCAACATAACCAACGACAACATGAATAAAAATGTGCGGCAGATGGAATTCAACATTAAACCCTGGCGAGCCTTCATGATCGTCTCCCTGTTTGTTTTGACTCAACAGTCTTTTCCGCGCAGTTCCGAGCAAAGTTGCTATATGCAGACACACAGAAAGCGCCGAAACACCTACAGAGTCTTTTTTTGTTTTGAATTTCGTGAGGGGGGAAGTAATTAGGGGAAGGTCGTGGGCACTGGCGGGGATTATAGGTGCTCAAGAGAGCTTGGCAAGATATTTAATTATTCAATTTCAGATATCGACCACGATTATCAGCACTCTTAATCCATCGGCACGATTGCTGGTTGTCCGGGGTGAAAAATGGCAAGTCATCATTGTTTTGTTTCTCCTTCGAAAACGGCGCATTGTGTTCAAGTTATGAATCGGGCTCATTAGGTTTGCCAGATGGTTTGGTGACGCTTTCGTCACCATTGACGGTTGGAAAGAAAAACGCGCAAAGCTTCAATCGAAGCCTTGCGCGTTGAATACAGCCTGAGATTTTCGCCTGGATTACGGCGCGAAATACCCGGACACGTCAATCACCAGATTCGTGGCGCTGACTGAGTAATGCTTGAACGCTCCGTCAGTGCCCAAACCAATTGTGAAGTGGCGATTGAGAATCTGCCCCGCCACATAATTGGAACTGGCAACTGTGGGTCTAGTGACGTTGCTCGGCCACAGCGTCAGGAACCCGTTGACGGAAGGTTGAACGACGGTGGCGTTACCCACGACAGCTTGCGCCGTCGCAGGAATGGTGCAAGTTCCACGGGCAAGCTGTGACGTTTCTGTCATCGCCGCAATGGGAGTTCCCGGCGCAAAACAGGCCGTTGCACTTGCACGCGTGTCAAGTAGCCTGGTGGGTGTTAGTGCTGCAAAGAGCAATCCCAGCCCGTTTGCATCCATTGCTTCCGTGCTGAAATAGCCGTGAAGGTCAACGACCAGATTGGTTGTGCCGCCTCCTCCGATAGAGGTAATCGCTGAAAATTGTCCTGAGGCTGACAGGCCAACGTAAAATTGGGAATTTAGAGTCTGGCCCGTCTTGAAATTTCCGTTGGCGGTTAGCGGTGTCGCCACATCCGCTGGATAAAGCGTAAGGAAGCCTTGTCCGGTTGGGCCGACGGTCGTTGCGTTGCCAACCAGGGCCTTAGCCGTGCTTGGGATTGTTACGCTGCTGCACGTGCCCGTTCCTTGCACGTTAATCGCGACACCACTGGTCAAAGCCGTGCCAGGGGTGATGCAGGCCGTTGCCCCAGTTCGGGTATCCATTAACCTCAGCGGTTGAGGGAGCGGGTGATAATATAAACCGCCGTCACCAGGAGGAGCGTAGTAGCCTGAGACATCCACCACTACATGGGTGATATTGGAGGCGAAAATTTTGAACGCTCCATCGGCATTTCCCAGCCCGACAGTGAAGACGTTATTCAGCACTTCGTTTGCGGGGAAGTTGGTGGTTGCGGCCAGCGGTAAAGTGGTGTCACTTGGGTAAACAGTCAGGAAGCCTTGAGCGGCAGGAGCCACAGTTGTGACATTGCCGACCACTGCCTTGGCTCCAGCAGGTACACCGCAGAGGCCGCGCCCGACTTGTGTGAGAGTGTCTCCTCCCAGAAGCTGGCCAGAGGGTGATTGTCGCGTATCCAGCAGGCGGCACGGAGTGATTGGGTAATACATCCATCCAGAACCGCTGATTACTACAGTGTAATTTCGGGTTCCGGTGCAACCGTTGTTGTCTGTGGCTTTGATAACAAAGTTAAAGACGCCAGTGGCCGTCGGTGTTCCCGTCAAGCTGCTGCCGGAAATGTTTACGCCCGCAGGCAAGGAGCCTGAATCCAAGCTGAATGTGTAATTGGGAGTTCCGCCCGATGCGCTTAACGCTTGATTGTACGCAACATTGATGAAGCCTGCTGGCAAAGTCGCAGGGGTGACCGTAATGCTGGGGCAACCACCGGTGGTTGCGCATGAACCGGCAACTCCGGCATTGGCAATGGTGACAGAATCCACGAACCAGCCGGTTGCGACTGCGCTACTGTCGTCGCCTTCGCGCCAGCGTAACATGACGTTATTTCCGGCCAGCGAAGCCAGATTTACCGTCACCTGAGTCATTGCGCCTATAGTTCCTCCGCCCCAGGCGCGCAAGCCGCCAATCGGATTGCTGAATCCGGTGCTGATAGTTGCGTTGAAGCCTCCAGCCGTGAAGTTGGCGTCTGGCATGACTGTCCAATTCGCGCCAGCGTTGGTGGAATATTCCAACGTGCCTCCATCGAAGAAGGTCGTTCCCGCAGTATTGGTTTCAAAATTGAAGGTGTGCCAGAAGCTCAACGTGGTATTGGCGTTTACGCCAAATACTGGCGTAACCAATGCGCGCTGTGAAACAGAAGTCTGGCTGGCAGAAAACCACGAATGTGTTGGGGTTTGCGCTTGCGCGGTTGACCAAACCCAATCAACGGCTCCGGCTAGTGCCTGATGCGTCCAGCCTGCATTATCAAACCCGCCGCCACTGAGTGCGCCTTCAAAGGTTTCAGTCAACGTGCTCAAAGTGACAGGTCCGGTCGCAGCCCCGCTTCTTTGGACAGTGTTGCTGTCTGTCATGGAATTCGAGCCATCTGTTGCACGAACAACGTAGTAATACGTGATGCCGTTCATCAACGCGCCAGTGTCGGTGTAGTTGGTTGTCAGAAGTCCGGTTGCAATCTGATTTCCGGCTCCGGGAGTAAAACCGGACGTTGTCGAGCGGTAAACCGTATAGCTGACCGGACCAGCGCAATTGGCCGTTGCTGCAGACCAGGAGAGGTTAAGCGTGCAGGTTGCCAACGTTGCATTGGTCACGCTGGTCAACCCGGCAAAAGTTGGCGGCAAGGTGCAAACGCCGGTTGCCGTTGCTGATGAGCAAGTGGATTGCGCTGATTCGCAATTGCCCGTCGCATCTTTGCCTGTAATTTTATATGAATACGTCGAGCCGCCAGATACCATTGTGTCTACATAATTGGTTCCCATAACGTTCGAGGCGACCAGTGTAAATGAACCCGGTGCCGCGCAAGCCCCAGAGGCTCTATACACGTTGAACTTGGTTGACGAAGGGGAACCGTCTGACCACGCGACGGTAATTTGATTGGCTGCCGTTGCCGTTGCAGTGGGCCCGGTTGGAGCGCCGGGAGCTGTGCAGGTTTGATCACTGACTTTGGCTGTCCAGACCTCTTCGCGAGCATTGTTACGGCGGTCAGTCCAGGAGGGGAAAAAGATTCCCGCATAACCCGACAAACCATTGTAATCGCCGAATTGGTTGCCACTGTCGGCTCCTGCGACCGATTCGTCCGTTTGAGCCGTCGTTACTTGCAGCGGTGCTGACCAGGTCACGCCGTCATCAAAAGAGCCTTGATAGTAAACGTGAACCTTTTTGCGGCCTGAATCGGCGACGGTGTCGTAATACATGATCGCCAATGCGCCGGTTGTTTCATCCACGACCAGCCATTGATTGAACTGATCATTGAGACCGGCTTGATTGTTGATTTTGACCGGAGTGGCCCACGTTGCTCCGCCGTCCGTTGACCGCGAAAACCAGATGCGGGTTTTGCAGGTAGAAGCGACGTTCGTGCCCGGTTCATTGGCTGCGGCTGTGCAACCACTATCGCCGCTCAGATCCGTCCACGAAACGTAGACCAGATTTTTCAGCGCCGTTTTATATGCTGCGCCTGCCGTGTAAATCAGCGCGCGGCGCCCAGAGAACGATGGGACTCCGATGTCGAATCCATCAAACGTCGTGGCAACTTGAACTGGAGTTCCATAGGACGTGCCACCGTTGGTTGATTTCGAAACCAGCACTTTGCGGTTCGTGGTCGTCGGCCAGAAAGCAAAAACGTCGCCAGCGCTGTTGGTCTTGATGTCGCTGCCAATTGCGGTGCCAGTGCTTTCCGCTCCGCTGACCTGAAGCGGGGCAGACCAGGTACCAGCTACCCCGGCAGTGCGACGGCTGACAAATGCCGGATTGCCGTTGTGCCAGATGGCATATTGCTGGTTGAAAAACGGCGAAGCGGCATTGTGATCCACCCAGACCATTTGTTTGTCTACGCTGGTTTGTGTGCCGGAAGGAGTCGCTTCAAACGTCCAGTTTGCGCCATTGTCCGTCGTGAAGTAATTCCTTAATCGCAAGGTGCTGCCTTGAACGCCGAGCGTTGACGACCAACCTCGACCGTCCGAAGTCCAATCTACCGTTGGGTCGGAATGCGATGCGTCGCTGGCAGTAAATGGCAATGAGGTTTGCCCCCAGGTCGCGCCGCTGTCGGTTGAATAGAAAACGGCCTGATGGCCGCCGCTGACAATGGAGTTCGACGCCGATAAAATCTTGGTCGGATCAAAGTAGTTGATGCGAATGTCTGATTCGCTGCGCGACGTTGTTTGCGCGCCTGAAATGCGCTGTTCGCCGGTGATGGTTGCTTCAATCTCTTCAGGGCTGTTTGGAGTCTTTGACGGAGGCGACGGCGGATCGGCCAATGCCGCCTTCAAATCCTGGTGATTTTCCATCCACTCCAAAATTTCCTTCAACACGAGCGGATAACCACCGGTCGGGTCCGTGCTGGAATAGACCAGTTCCGGGTGCGCTTTGCGCCACCAAACTCTGATCCAGGGAGGCAATCGGCGCTTGTCGCCGGATTCATCCAAGCGAAGCATTCCGAACTCCTGATTGTCTCTGATCAATTGCGCGAACGCGCTGCCGGGTTCAGCTTTGGCTTCTTTCAATTGTTCTTCCAGTGATGGCCAGGGAGAACTTTGTGCCGATGTGGAAATCGTTAAACTTGCCAGAAATTTTCTTGCCTGTGCCGATGTGCCCGGCAACAGCAGTGGCAAAGTGAGCAGGCATAGCACTGCAAGCAGAATCAGTAACCTTTTCTTCACGTGATGAATCTCCTTACTTAGGGATGATGCAAACCAATGGGTTATTCAGGGATTCCGTTGCCAACAAAATGAATTGGGCAAAACGAATCACAGGATAGGGATACCCTTAATAGAACTGCATTAAGGTAGGTAAGACCAGTGAGCAAAGGCATCATAAAGGTTATGTCAAAAAATCGTCAACCGGCTATCTTGCTTTTAACAATCCGTGGTGGAATCATCGCTGCCATGAAACGAATTGGCCTGATCATTTGCCTGACAATGTATTTTGGCGGCTGTGCTGCGCCGGGACAGATCGCGACAAATATGCCACAGCAACAACAGAACAGTTACCCGCCATTTATCGAAGACACGCCTGACCGCCAACGATCTTTTCAGGAAGCCTGGAAGAAATTTCTGACTGAATGGCGATTGTTAGACGTGAAGCCGGATTTGATGCCAGTGCTGAATACTCCGCGTGCTTTGCCGATGGAACTTGCAGGGCGAATCAACATCAACACCAAAGCCGGAAGTTTCGGTGAGATGGAAGCGAAAGAGGCATTGCGGCGATTCATTGACCGATCCGGTGCGGTGCTGAGCAGTGATTCGATTAGTTTGCGCAACCTATCGCTGGTGTCGTTCACGGATGAAGGGAATTTCTTTCGCGCGCTGTTCTGGCAAGCCAACTATCCGTTTCCCATTGCGGAAGGCTACGGTGAATTACGATTTGTCATCAGCAAAAAAGGAGAGTTGTTGCAGGTCAGCAGCAGTCTGCTGCCGGAAGCAAATCTGCCGACGAAGCCCGAAATCAAAAGCCAGGAAATTTATGACAAACTGCTGGGCCGCGAATTCAGCTACTCGACCATTGCCGGTCGCCCGGAAAGCTATAAGCTAAGCAAACGCGAGGATGTCAAAATTGGTGATCTGATCGTGTACCCTAAACTACAAGGAAACCGCCTGGAAATTCATTTGGCCTTGCCGGTTCTGGTCGGAAAGGGATTGAGTTGGACGGTTTATTTTGATGCCATCAATGGTTCTGAATTGGGCGTTAAGCAAAACTTTGCGAGCTAATGCTGGGTGGTTATCGGCTGACCGGATCGCGCCTCGAAATCAGTTTGATCTGAAATAACTTCGGCCAAAGTTTGCCCGTGACGAACAGCCGGTCGCCTGCTTCGTCGTACGCAATTCCGTTCAATACATCTACTGCACCCGTTCGGTCTTCGGGTTTCAGCAAACCCGCCAGATTGATCCATCCTGTGACTTTGCCAGAAGTCGGGTCAATGCGCGCGATTTTGTCCGTCAACCAAATGTTGGCGAAGATTTCTCCTTTGATGTATTCCAGTTCATTCAACTGTGGAACGGGCCGGTCGTTGTCGGTCACGTTGATGGTTCGTTGAATTTGAAACGTTTCAGGATCAAGAAAGCGAATTTGACTGCTGCCATTGCTCATAATCAAAGACTGACCGTTGTGCGTCAGCCCCCAACCTTCGCCGGAATAGCTAAACGTGTTTACTTGAGCAAAAGAGGTAAAGTCGTAAACCAGTGCCTTTTGATTTTGCCAGGTCAGTTGATACAGGCGGTTGTTGAACAGCACCAAACCTTCGGCAAAGTATTCTCCGGACAGGTCGGTCTTCTTAATCACCCGTCCGGTGGTTAGTTCAACTTCTCTCAGCGACGACCGTTGGTTTAATCCGGTGCTTTCGTACAAGACTCCTTGGTTATAAAGCAATCCTTGAGTAAACGCCGCTGGATCGTGCGGGTAAGAGTTGACCACTTCGTACGTGAAGTTCTGAACCCGAAACGGAGCGCCGGATTGTTGCTCAATACCGGAACTGTTGGCGTGGCTGATGTCACAGCCGGTGGAAAGTAAGAGAGCGGTTACAA
>DAOMFR010000092.1:0-16499 GCA_035429885.1 Blastocatellia bacterium | reverse complement strand
ACATAATACGACTGGAGAAAGAATGTCAGACAGCAATTGCATCTTTTGCCGAATCATTGCCGGGCAGATTCCGGCAACGAAAGTTTACGAAGACGATCATTCCTTCGCTTTTCGTGATATCAATCCCCAAGCGCCCGTTCATGTGCTGCTGATTCCCAAAAAGCATATCGCCTCGCTGAACGAAGCTGGTTCAGGCGATCACGCAGCCTTAGGACATTTGATGTTGGTTGCCGGAAAGATTGCTCATCAAGAGGGAATTGCAGAAGGCGGGTTCAGAGTTGTCGCCAACACAGGAGCCGACGCCGGACAAACAGTGTTTCACATTCATCTGCATGTGATGGGCGGACGTCCGATGACTTGGCCTCCGGGATAATCAAAACGGTTTGGCTGCCGTCTTTCCAATCTTCACAAAGACGCGGCCGAGCGCTCGAATCTTGGAAACTGATGGTGATAACAAGGTCATGTCCGGTGTCCCGATGTCTTCATCGCCGCGTTTTTCTCTCAGCCAACGTTGGAACAGGGCGCGTACGTTTCGTTGGTCTTCGACTTCGTTCAAAAATGCTCCCCGTAATTGTTCCGGTGTTGCCAGCCGGAATCTGGTTGTCGAGTAATATGTTTTCAACGCGGTGAAAAATTTCTTGTCTCCGAGTTCTTGACGAAGCAGGGAAAACAGGATTGCTCCTTTGGCCTGAACGATGGCTGTAAATTGCAAGGCGTTACGAAATTCTCTTGCCGGTTTGTCTACCTCCAGATCAGCGCCGCCGAGCATTCGATATGCCTGATACGTCCCATTGAGTTGCTGCTTCAGAATAATGTCGCCAAGGCCTTTTCCGTAAACCGCTTCGTGATAATAAGCCGCCGAGTAACTGGCCAGCGCCTCGTCCAGGTAAGGAACCCGTTCGGAATCGCTCCCAACTGCCACCCCCCACCACTGCCTGGCTACGCCATGAGCCAGCGAAAATTCAAAAGACGTTTTGATGACATCTGCCTGTTCGCGCAGAAACCCAGGTAAACGTGAGGATTTCGGCGAATCGAAGTCAATGTAATATGCCTGAGCCAGTGCCATTAGTGACGTGAGTTCCGTGCTGCTGTGGCCGGCGGAAAGTGGCATTTCGATGACTTGCAACAGCGGGTAAGGGTATGGGCCAAACGCTTGCGAATATGTGGAGATCGCGTGAAGGCAAACATCCAATGCGCGTTTTCCCAACCGGTCGTCGCCTTCGCGGAAGTACGAAACAACTCGTGTCGCGCCAAGCTGTTGCTCGGCGCTTTTCATTCGCTCGGCGAGTGCCAGTCCGAATCCTCGCAAATTCGATCCTTGAAAGAAGTAGCTTTTCCGTTTCTCCGCTTCAGTGGAAGCAGGAATGTCTTCAGTCTTGATCAAAGGCGCGGATCCAATCACAGTCAAACCGTCCGCGACAACGACTTTGACTTCGTAGCTGGCCACTTCGCTGACGGTAATGCCGCTGGCTCCGGCAACCAGGCTTTGTTCAGTGAGTTGTGAGGGTCTGGCAGCAAGGATCGGATAGAAATATCCGATTAGCATGGCTTCTTCGCCTGCGGAGAAAATATCGCGCGCGTCTCGCGGTGGGCGCTCTTCGTTTACTGCGTCGTTGACCTCTTGCAGAAAATGCGCCAACAAGCTGGCTTCTTCACGTTGGACTTGCGGAACTCGTCCGGCAAATTCCAATTTCAATTCAATGCTTTGCCCGGAAGCGAGCTTCGCCGGCAGCTCCACTCTGACAACGGTCTGACGGGATCGCAGGTTGTATCTCAGATCTCGATTGTTGGTAGTGATACGACGAACGCTCAACCACGAATCGTCATCCTCAGCCAGGCCGACATTGGGGTAGAGATGAAAATTGACTTGGTCAATTTCTTCTCGGCTAGAGTTGGTGAAGCGAACAGTTTCAACGCCTGAAAATGCTGTGTTGTGGTAATCGAGATTCAGTTCGATCTCATAGCGAATGCTGGAAAGTAACGTGTCGGTTTGAACAATGCGGCGATCTGCCGTTGCGTGGGTTTGCAGAGCAAGCATTACCACGCAGAACAAAAGACTGTGTTTTCCCCAAACGTTGCTGTGGTTGATGCTTGCTCTCATATTTCAATTTCACTTCACCATCAGGATTAGCTGGCAGGTTCAGTGACCATTTTCCAGATTGTAATCTCGGTTGGTTTGGCAATCAGGTCGGCGATGCCGCTGCGAAACGCTTTGATGTGATCCGATTTCGCGTGCTGATCCAGCCCGGCCATGCTCGTCCAGTTTTCATAAAATACGAATTTGTGTGCGGCATCAGCGGCGTGATGAAGGTCGTAATTGATGCAAGCTGTTTCGGCTCTCGTAGCGGTGACGACTGCTGACGCGTGCTTCAGAAATTCCTCTTCCGTTCCTGGTTTGACTTCGATGTAAGCAATAACAGTCACTTTTTCCTGGCTCATTGATGAATCCTTTTTTGAGATTGAATTGTATTTCGTGGCGATTGCCAGAAACGACTTTGCCATCTGGCACGGCTCGCGGCAAGTGGAAAGTTTTTCTCTGATCAATTATTGTCTGACTTCAAACAAATCCAACAGGTTTATAAACAGGGGCAAGCGGAATGGAAAATCGAAGCGCAGTGGTTCTGCCAGTCGAAGCTTCACTTTCACGAAGAACGTTTTTACATCTGGGCAATGCCGCTTTGCTGGCTTCAGCGTTTGGCGGAGTTGCGGCGGGAAAGGCAATGAAACTCAGAGAAGCAAAAGATGCCGTGGATCATTTAGTGTTGGGAGTCAGCGATTTGCAGAAGGGAATTGAATGGTTTGAAGCCAAAACCGGCGTTCGTCCGGTCTTCGGCGGGAAGCATCCAAACCGAGGAACTCAGAATGCTCTGGTGTCTTTCGGGAATAGGCAATACTTGGAATTGCTGGCTCCTGATCCAGAGCAAGCCGGTCACCCACGGGCTGCTGATTTGTTGAAGCTGACCGAGCCTCGGCTGGTGTTGTGGGCTTCGGCGACATCGTCTATTGATGAGTTGGCTCAACAGGCAAAAACTGCCAAGCTTCTGGCAATGGGGCCGATTGACGGATCACGGGCACGGCCAGATGGCAAATTGTTGAAATGGCGCTCGCTGAGTGTGGTGCGTGAGGCTGACAAGGAACTGATTTATTTCAACATCGTGCCGTTTTTTATTCAGTGGGATAAGGACTCTCTTCACCCGTCAGTAGATTCTCCAATGGGCTGCAAGTTGCTGTCTGTAGATTTTGAACATCCTGAGGCTGACAGGATCACGGAGGTTATGAAGTCACTTGGTCTTGACTCAAAAATTTCCAAGTCCAATTCGCCTGCTATCAAAGCCACGCTGAAAACTTCCAACGGTAATGTGGTCTTGAAGTGACACATGAAAAGCCCCATTCAGAAAAGCACAGAAACGCCTGATGAACCAACAAGCCAGAGCCAGATTCTTTTCTGGCTCAAGCGGCTTGGAGTGATGGGCTTTTTATTTTTCCTGGCCAAGGGCTTGATGTGGTTGTTAGTGCCAATCCTGTTGGCCAAAGGATGCTGACACTCAACCGACAAGCCATTCCACAGGCATCAGGCTAATTTGCTCTTCAGTAATGCTTTGGCGTACAGCCGGTTCATTCGCGTAATGTTGTCCAACGTAATTTCTTTCGGACAAGCCGCTTCACATGAGCCGATATTGGTACAATTTCCGAAGCCTTCAGCATCCATCTGCGCAATCATATTCAATGCTCGGCGAGTTTCCTCGACCTTGCCTTGTGGCAACAGGCTAAGGTGTGAGATTTTCGCGGAAACGAACAGCATGGCGGACGCATTCTTGCACGCTGCGACACAGGCTCCACAGCCAATGCAGGCTGCCGCATCAAACGCCTTGTCCGCGTCATCTTTGGGAATCGGAATCGCGTTGCCGTCTGGTGCTCCGCCGGTTGAAACCGATACGTACCCGCCTGATTGGATGATTCGGTCAAATGAAGTGCGGTCGACAACCAGGTCTTTAATCACAGGGAAGGCCGATGCGCGCCACGGCTCGATGGTGATGACGTCGGCATCCTTGAAAAGCCGCATATGCAATTGGCAGGTGGTCGTCGCCGGCATTGGGCCATGTGGTGCGCCATTGATCACCAGGCTGCACATTCCACAAATGCCTTCGCGGCAATCGTGGTCAAATGCGATTTGCTCTTCGCCTTGCCGAATCAATCCTTCGTTGACTACGTCCAGCATTTCCAAAAATGACATATCCGGACTGATGTCTTTGGCTTCATAGCTGACGAATTGCCCGCTCGTGGTTGAATTTTTCTGCCGCCAGACACGAAGTGTCAGGTTCATGACTCAAGCTCCTTCGTTGAAAACCTTTATCTATTCAAGCGCGAATGCTAAAGCTGCGCCAAGCCGCAGCACTCTCGAATCGCATTTTTCTTATTTGTAGCTGCGCTGGGTCATATGCATTTCTTCGTAAACCAGCGGCTCTTTATGGAGTTCCGGGAACTGATCAACGCCTTTGAATTCCCAGGCAGCGACGTAAGCGAATTTGTCGTCCTGTCGCAAAGCTTCGCCATCTTCCGTTTGATACTCTTCGCGGAAATGGCCGCCGCAGGATTCTTCACGTTGCAGTGCATCGTAGGCCAGCAATTCGGCAAATTCCAGAAAGTCTGCTACTCGCCCAGCGTATTCCAAGGCAGGATTCAGGTCATTGGCACTACCCAGCACGTTGACGTTTTCCCAGAACTCGTTGCGGATTTCAGGAATGCGCTGGAGGGCGTGACGCAAACTGGCGTCGGTTCGTGCCATACCGACATTGTCCCACATCAATTTGCCAAGCTCGCGGTGGAATTCCGTCACTGTTCGTTTGCCTTTGATGGAAAGCAATTTATTGCTTCGAGCCTGAATGTCTTCGAGCGCTTTCTTGAATTCGGGATGGTCGGCTGATGGCGCGCCGCCTTTCCCGCTGGCGAAATAACCACCGATGGTTTGCGGTAGAACGAAATACCCGTCAGCAAGACCTTGCATTAATGCCGACGCGCCCAGACGGTTGGCTCCGTGGTCGGAAAAGTTGGCTTCGCCGATTACAAACAATCCCTGCACGTTGCTCATCAATTCGTAATCCACCCACAAGCCGCCCATTGTGTAATGAATCGCCGGGTAAATTCGCATCGGTTGTTGATATGCGTTTTCGCCGGTGATGCGTTCGTACATATCGAATAGGTTGCCGTAACGTTCACGAATTTTGTCTTCGCCCAACCGTTTGATTGAAGCTGAAAAATCCAAATATACGCCTCGTCCGCCAGGGCCAACGCCTCGGCCTTCATCGCAGACTTGTTTGGCTGCGCGCGAGGCAATGTCGCGTGGAGCCAGATTGCCGTAACTCGGATATTTGCGCTCGAGATAATAGTCACGGTCGCCATCAGCAATGCTGCTGGGAGCTTTTCCGCACTCTTTGGCGTCCTTGGGAACCCAGACCCGTCCATCGTTGCGCAAGCTTTCAGACATCAGCGTCAGTTTGGACTGATGGTCTCCGCTGACAGGAATGCAGGTTGGGTGAATTTGCGTGTAGCAGGGATTGGCGAACAGCGCGCCTTTTTTGTGCGCTCGCCAGGTTGCTGTCACGTTGCAGCCTTTGGCATTTGTCGAAAGGTAAAACACGTTGCCGTAGCCGCCTGTCGCCAGCACCACTGCGTTGGCCGCGTGGGCTTCGATCTTTCCGGTGACCAGGTCACGGGTGATGATTCCTTTGGCGTGGCCATCAACCATAACGACGTCCAGCATTTCAGTGCGCGCATGCATTTCGACTGTGCCAAGATGAATTTGCCTTTCCAGTGCTTGATATGCGCCAATCAACAACTGCTGGCCTGTCTGTCCGCGAGCGTAAAACGTTCTGGATACTTGTGCGCCGCCGAAACTGCGATTGTCCAGCAAGCCGCCGTATTCGCGAGCGAACGGAACACCTTGGGCTACGCATTGATCAATGATGCTGACGGAAACTTCGGCTAAACGGTGGACATTGGCTTCACGCGCGCGGAAATCGCCGCCTTTGATGGTGTCGTAAAACAACCGATACACGCTGTCGCCGTCATTGCGGTAATTTTTGGCGGCGTTAATGCCGCCTTGAGCCGCAATCGAGTGTGCGCGGCGCGGGCTATCCTGAAAGCAAAATGCTTTGACGTTGTAGCCCAGTTCACCTAGCGTCGCCGCAGCGGATGCCCCGGCCAAACCTGTTCCGACGACAATGACGGTGAATTTGCGCTTGTTGGCTGGATTAACCAGTTTCATGTCTTGCCGGTACTTGGTCCATTTTGAACCCACCGGGCCAGAAGGAATTTTGGAATCGAGTTGTATGCTCATAAATTAGCTCAAAGTTTTACTTGGCCAGACCTGTCATCACTGCGACTGGAATCGCGCAGAACCCTAAAAACAAAAAAACGGCTGCAACCTTGGCGAATGTTTTCAAATTCGCTTCGGTCTTTTTGCTTCGTAACCCAAGCGACTGAAAAGTGCTGGCTACGCCGTGACTCAGGTGCAGGCAGAGCAGTCCCACTGAAACAATGTAAAAAACCGAAATTACCGGATTGCTGAAACCCGCAATTATCATGGCTCGAACGTCGTGTCGCCCGCCGACGTCCGTTAACGTGAGGTAACTGGCATTCACCCAGCCAATCGTGAAATGAGCCAGATGGAACGCGATGAACGCGAACACAATCAATCCGCTGATCAGGATGGTTCTATTGGCCAGGGTCGAAGCTAGAACTTTGCCGCCAGCATTCGCCATTGGGCGGGCTTGGCGATTGGCTCGAGCAAGCTGAACTCCAGCGGTGATGTGCAGCACCACAGCTGTAAGCAATGCGAGGCGAGCTCCCCAAAGCACCGGCGGTTTTGATTTCAGGGTTTCGGCGTATTCGTTGATCAGTGTTTGCCCGCCAAAAAATTGCAGATTGCCGATCATATGAATCAGGACAAAACCGAACAGTCCCAGTCCCGTGATGGCCATTACATATTTTTTGCCGAGCGAAGACTGCCATAGCCTTCGCAATAGCCCGATACTTGAAGGTCGCAGACTTTGTGCAGACGCAGACATCTTGCCTCCGGTAAGTTTAGGTAATGATGGGTTTAAATAGAGTTAAGGCAACAGAAAATACCAGTCAGAATGCATTCTGTAAACAGGCTCAATAGTTGTCTTTCGAATTCATTGAATAGTCGTGGATGTTGACGATACTCTGTCTCGCGCCTAGACTTCATTTCGGTATTAGATCCTATAGACCGGAAGACTTTGCTGCCAACTCAATGTCTTCCAGTCTATAGGCCATTTGCAATTTCTGGCTCTTCCTTCCTGGTTGTTGGCGCTCCTCGTTGATTAAGTACGAATATGAAAAAGACTTTTCTTGGTGTGCTTGCTATCGTTGGCTTAGTCGCTTGCATATCCTGTGACCGCAAGCCAAATAAACCGAATATAGAAACAGCGGCAGTTTCCTCGCCGACTCCTTCGTCTGACCCTCGTCCCGAGTGCGATAAAAACGCCAAAGGATGTGTGCGCTTTGCGGTGCTCGGAGATTTCGGCGATCAAGCCAACAGTAATGGCAGCCCGGAAAAGAACGTGGCGGCGATGGTTTTGAGTTGGGATGCACAATTCATTATCACAGTCGGCGACAACAATTACCCCTGTGGCAAAGCTAGCACGATCTTTGCCAATAGCCAGCCGTACTGCGATTACATTTATAACCCTGGCGCTAAGCCAGTATCTTGTGCGGGGACAGCCACGACCAATAAGTTAAATGCATTTTTTCCGGCTCCCGGTAATCACGAATGGTATTCGGCAAACGCGACTCCGTATCTGGAATTCTTTACAGGATTGCCCACCAATAGTAGCGGGACTCAACCTAATCAGCGGTATTATGACCTGACCTGGAAAACACGTGACAACCAAACATCGCCGGTGCATTTGTTTTCAATAGACAGTGAAGACTCGCAAGCTTTCGAGGCAAATTGTAAGCTGACTAAAGGTACTGCCACATTTGAACCGGATGGTGCGACCGTTGGTTCGACTCAGTACAAGTGGTATGCGAACGCGGTCGGTGGAGCGACAGAACCTTGGAAAATTGCGTATTTTCATCACGCGCCTTATGCCTGTAACAACGACAGTGATAATTCGCCTTGGATGCAGTGGGACTTCGAAAACCTGGGGACCAACGCAGTCTTGACCGGGCATAAGCATATTTATCAGCGCTTTTCCAAAAAGAGTTACAAAGATCACCCATACATCACGAATGGAGCGGGCGGTACTGAGTTGAAGCACAGTTGTAGCAAATTGGGGAGCGATTTTGGTCACGAAAAATACATCACTGGCGAGTACGGCGCGATCCTGGCTGAAGCCACGAATACGACAATCACATTTTATTTTTATACGACTGACGGCAAACAAATCACGTTGGCGGATTGGGTTCAAGTGACCAAGAATAGTTCAGGCGGCGGTCAGACTATGGCTTGCAAAGGGTGTTGATGGAAGGCTACGTGATCAAAAAAAAGCGCCCGGCTTCCTGTTGGTTGTGTTTGGAAGTCAGGCGCTTTTTATGACAAGCAGAATGGGATCTCACTTTTTTTGTGCTTCAACAGCAATACTCAGATAGTGTCTGGCCTCTTCCGACCATTTTGATCTTGGCTCCAGATTTAAGAACTTTTGCCAGTTTTCTTCCGCATCTTTCCACGCCTGAGTGGTTTGATAATACAGGGCCAGATTGTAATTGGCCTCTGGCAACAGCGGGTTTTGAGCCAGAGCAAATCTCAAGTGTTTCAAGCAGTTGTCAAAATCAATTTGTCCCTTTTCCAGCTGTGCACCAGCCTGGTAAAGCTTGCCTCTTTCCAAAAAAGCCACAGCCAAGTCCGTGTAAATGCTCGAATCGTTGGGAGCATTCCTCACAGCTTCATCTAGAGAGCTAATGGCATCATCAAACTTTTTTTGAGTCAGATAGTATTTTCCAAGACCGTGGAGCGAAGACACCGTTTGCTTTTCTTTCATCAGTTCTTGAAAAGCTTTGTCTGCGACCTTCAGTTTGGTGACGCTGGTTTGACTATGGGGAAGAGTTGATTTGGAAAAGCTGGCGTAGGGAAGGCCTGTAATTCGAGCTTCGAGCGGGCGTTGTTCGCCGTAGGCACTTTTCAAGGCATTGATCCCCGTTTTCAGGTCGGATTGAAAGAACGCCCACCAACTAATTGCGCTCAAACCTAGAACCAGCATTGCCGCCGTTGCGAATTTCAACGCCGGCAGGGATATTGTTTGATGCAAGGCATTTTGAATTCGCTCCCACAAAGTCATTTGCGGAGCGATTTCAGAAGGGAAATGATTAAGGTGTTTCTTTAGAATCTGCGAGATTTGCAGTTTCTTTTTACCTTCGGGAGAGGCCAAAAAGAGTTTTTGGTACTTGGCTTGTTGTTGCGGGGATAATTTGCCGGTTGTGAAATCATCTATCAGGTCCTCTTCAACAACCAACATCTGTTCCAAATAATCATTGTCAATCAGCAGACGTTCTTCAATGAGTTGTTGTTCGTCTGCGGGTAATTCGTCGAGCAAGTAGCGACGTAATTGCGTGTCATGTTCTACAACTTCTTTATTCATTTACATGCCCAGCCCCTTTCTTGTGATAAATGTTCTGCTGGTCGGTTAAGGGATTGTTTGGGGAAGTGTTTCGCTTGTGGAATTAATATCTCAGGCATTGCTTCAAGCATTCTTCCAGGGTCGTTCTGATCCGGTGAGCGCGAATCCTCAAGGCGTTGAGTCCAATTCCCATCTCGTCAGCCATTTGTTTGCGATGGTCAATTTTGGCTCGCTTGCTTTCCTGGTAATAGCCCACAACAAGTTTGCGTTGGGTCGGGGGCAATTGTTTTAGACAATGTTCAAGACAGCCATATTCTTCTTCTTTGGTTTCGTCAGCTGTCTCAACTGACAAATCAGTATGATCGTGTTCAGGTAAAGGCTCCTGGCGCTCCATTTCCTTGACATATTCCAAGTGTAGATTGCGCGCTACAACGATGATGTAACGAGCAGGTTCGCCGACGTAGGTGTCAATCATTCCAGGCAATCGACGAGTTACGCGGTTAAAAGTTTCGTCGGTGAGTTCTTCCGAGCAATGACAGCCTCTTCGGTTGAAGATGGCTATCAAATTGCGGCGAATGTTTTCGTATCGCTGAGCCGCCTTTTCTTCGTCTTGATCCAGCCAGCGAAGAAAGAGACTGAAATCCTCCGGCGTTGGTTGCCATGTATTGCGCATTCGGAATAAGGAAAAAGGTGGCAGCCTCACCGTCTTAGGACCAAACGGGAAGCCGTCTGTTTTACCACTGGCCCACGAATTCAGCTGGCTTTCCAGCCATAGCCAGATGCAACTTAGCTAAATGTCCAGATAGAAACTGACCGATTGTGAAGGAATTGCTGAACCGCAGGCTAAATCAGGTCTTCAAATTTTGACCAATGCAATTATCAAATGAGGTCGGCGGCAAATCAAGGGCTTGTTAAACAAGAAACCACCGGGCCGCGAGCTTCTTGAAGAGAAGCTCGCGGCTAAAGGCAAAATTCGGTGGTTTATGATGGCAATTTACCAGCTTGCCAAGCCCAATCGTTTCAATGCGTGCGCTGTCGGGTAGCCAGTGGCTGTTATTTTGTTGGCGGCTTGAAAGCGGCGCATGGCATCAACCGTAGCTTCGTCGTAATTACCGGAAGTTTCTCCAGAATAAAAGCCTTTGCCCGTCAAGGCCTGTTGAATCTGAATCACTCGCATTACGTCAATGTTGGCTCGGCGAGATGGAGTGATGGTTCCGACATCAGTGCCAGACTGAGTATTCGGCTTGGGAGGATTCAACCATTTGGAAAGATCAGCGGTGTTGGTTGCGCCGTATTCCACAACTTCGATATTGTCGGGAACAACGGCAGGCGACGGATCGGGGCGGAAATTTTCTTCTGCATAACGTCGCGACCGCTTGTGTCCACGGCGATTATGAGCGATTGCGCGGCTTCGTGAAGATTTTGCATGTTTGCCTTTGGTGGATGACACCACGGCTTTTTTCTTTTTGCCTTTGGCTTCAACTGAACTTGCGTTCACCGCGATCAACAGTGCGGCTACCAACAGGCAAGTGAGGGCCTGGGAGAGTTTGCGAAAGAACATTTGTTTGTAGACCTCCGGGGCATAGGATTGTCGAGAAGCTAAATTCACAACATTTGCGTAATGCATTTATCGTGAAGGACTTAAGCCGTCAAGTGTGAGCTTTACGGCCTGTTAAACGAGATAAAAATTCGCGGGTTGGGATAGAGCTTTTGCCGATAAATCTGCAGCACTATCGGTTCGCCAGTGTTGAGGCTGGAAAGAACCTCTTTGAACTCTTCAACGTTCTTCACTGGTTGCCGATTCACCGCTTCAATGACGTCATTAACCTTCAATCCTGCATCATCAGAAATGCTGCCAGCTTCAACGCGTATCACCATGACTCCGATAACCTGGCCAAGTGAACGCTCGATGATGCGAGTCGGCGCCATCGTTTGAACCGAAATGCCTATGTTCTGTCGTGGCAAAGATTCGACTTCGGTGACTTTGGCGTCTTCTGGATTTTCAATAAGAGTTGAATCTGGCCGTTGGGTGATGGCCACTGATAATGTCATTTCTTTGCCATCACGGAAAATTTTGATCGGGGCGGATGTTCCAATTGGAGCTGCCGCAACCTGTCGAATCAAATCTGAATCGTCTTTGATTCTGGCACCGCGAAATTCGATCACAATATCATTGAGCCTTAGGCCCGCCCTGGAAGCAGGGCTTTCAACGGCACGATTTCCAACAAGCATTGTTTCACTGATGTTGCTAATGATCGCTCCGCGAACAACTGGCAAATGATAAATCTTGGCAATCTGTGGAGTGACACGCTCAGTCATTGCCCCTAGAAAGCCGCGAACGACGCGGCCGCTTTTGACCAACTGCTTATAAACACCAAGCGCTTCCATGGAAGGCAAGGCGAAACAGATTCCATTGTAGTCGCCTGTGCTGGTAGCAATGGCAGAGTTGATCCCAATTAGCTCGCCGGACAAATTGACGAGCGGCCCGCCGGAATTTCCTCGATTGATTGCCGCGTCAGTTTGCAAAAAATATTGGAAGCCGACCCGTTTGTAAAGCTCAGAGGAGTCGCGTTCTTTGGCGCTGATGATTCCAGCCGTCACTGTCTGATCTAATCCAAATGGGGAACCAATGGCAAGTACCCAATCTCCGACACGCATTTTTTCCGAATCGCCGAATCGAATTGCTGTCAACGGAGCGATCGGATCAACTTTCACCACAGCCAAGTCAACTTCAGCGTCACTGCCAATCAACCGTGCGGGAAGCTCGGTTCCGTCAGAAAAGCGAACCTTGATTCGATCTACCTGATTCACAACATGGCGATTGGTCAGAATGTAACCTTGGGGATCAACTATGACGCCGGAGCCATTCCCGCGTTGAGCTTGCTCGCCGCCAGAATAG
This sequence comes from Blastocatellia bacterium, assembly GCA_035429885.1. Lineage (GTDB taxonomy): Bacteria > Acidobacteriota > Blastocatellia > RBC074 > RBC074 > RBC074. The sequence continues at coordinate 4,022 of DAOMFR010000092.1, read as the reverse complement.
GGAATGGCCGAATCAAGGGATGGGCGCGGGAGGGAATACAGCTCAGTGTCGCGCGGCTGCTTTATAGGTTTGATAACAGTCGAAATGTTGACGACTGCCGGTTCGACTTGGCGAGCAACTTCAACAAAAGCGGAAGCCAATTCAGAATTAACTTCCTTATCGCCTGCTTTGACAGGGTTGGGTTGGCGGGAAATCATCGCGCCAATTATGACCCCGGCAGCTAGAAAACAGGCTGCGACAGAGACCAGAATTGCACGCTGCCGAGAGCGGCGAATACGTTCGAGCAATTCGCTGTTATCCAACGCGAAATCCTTCATAACTTTAAATACTACTCGCTAAAAAGTTTGGTTGCTCTTTCAATTCGGATACGAGGGGTGATTCATGAACCAGCGCGACGGATTATAGCAGAACTCCATGGAGGATTAGCAAACCGGTTGATTCAAGTGCTTGCCTGTTTTCTTTGATGAGTTTACCCTCCTTTTGACCGTCATCTTCTACGAATTACCCAAAAACTGTTTTACTCAACGGAGGATCAAGCGATGAAAGCTCAAAGCTCGCTTTTGCTCAAGCTGCTGGGTTTGCTCATTCCAGCCTCATTCCTGTTTAACGCCCTGCCATCGTCTTCGGCGCAAGGGAATTTCAATATCAAAGAAAACTACACTAAACACGAGTACCAAATCGCCATGCGCGATGGGGTCAAGCTGTTCACTTCGGTGTATGTCCCAAAAGACACTTCGCAAAAATATCCGATGATTATGCAGCGCACGCCGTATAGCGTCGCTCCGTACGGCCCGGATAATTACCGGAACCAACTTGGCCCTTCGCCGCTGTTTGCCAAAGAAGGTTTTATCTTTGTTTACCAGGATGTGCGCGGGCGGACAATGTCCGAAGGCGATTTTGCCTGGATGCGGGCTTATAAGCCGAAAAAGTCTGGCCCGACGGACGCGGACGAAACGACGGACACCTGGGACACCATCGAATGGCTGTTGAAAAATATCCCGAACAACAACGGGCGAGTAGGGCAGTGGGGAATTTCCTATCCTGGCCACTATTCGGCGCAATCGTTGATTGATCCGCATCCGGCGCTCAAAGCTGTTTCGCCGCAGGCTCCCATGGCAGACAACTGGCTGGGAGACGATATGCACCACAACGGAGCATTTTTTCTGCCTCATGCATTCAATTTCATCATCGGATTTGGGAGACCGCGAACTGGGCCCGGAGTTCCGCAATTTGCACGGTTCGACCACGGGACGAATGACGGCTACAAGTTCTTTCTGGAAATGGGCGCGCTGCCAAACGCGCAGAAGTACATGAAAAACGAGATCAAGCTGTGGAATGAATGGATGGAGCACGGCGATTACGACGAATATTGGCAGGCTCAGAATGTGCCGCAGCACTTGAAGAAAGTCACTCCGGCGGTAATGACTGTCGGAGGATTGTTTGATGCAGAAGACGTGCAAGGGCCTTGGTGGATTTATCGCGAAATTGAAAAGAACAATCCCAAAGCCTGGAATGTGCTTGTCGAAGGTCCCTGGTGTCACGGTTGCTGGGCGCGTCAAGATGGCAGCTCGCTTGGTGGGGCAAAGTTTGGGTCCAACACCTCGGCTTTTTACCAGCAAAACATTGAATTCCCATTCTTTGTCTATTTCCTAAAAGACAAAGGCGAAATGAAGTTGCCGGAAGCTTATATGTTTGAAAGTGGATCGAACACTTGGAAGACATACGAATCCTGGCCTCCGAAAAATGTGGTTGAAAAAAGCCTTTATCTTCAGGCAAACGGCAAGCTGTCGTTCGATTCGCCGAAAGCTGTTTCCGGTTACGACGAATATGTCAGTGACCCCAGCAAGCCTGTGCCGTTCCAAAGTCGCATTGCGAACGGAATGAGCTATGAGTACATGGTGGACGATCAGCGGTTTGCCAGTAATCGCACGGATGTGTTGGTTTACCAAAGTGATGTGCTGGCAGAAGATGTGACGATTTCAGGAGAGATTTTGTCTGATCTGTATGTTTCGACTTCGGGCACGGATTCTGATTATGTCGTCAAGCTGATCGATGTGTACCCGAATAGAACTCAAGACCCAATGGATGGGTATCAAATGCTGGTTCGTGGAGAGCCAATGCGTGCCAAGTATCGCAACAGCTGGTCGAAGCCAGAAGCGATGAAGCCAAACGAAGTGACTCACATTCCATTCAAAATGCCAGACATAAATCACAACTTCCGAAAAGGGCATCGAATAATGGTCCATATCCAAAGTTCGTGGTTTCCGCTGGTGGACCGCAATCCGCAAAAGTTCCTAAACATTTACAAAGCCAAGGACGAAGACTTTCAGAAGGCGACGCAGCGGATTTACCGGTCGAGCAAATACGCGACTAGGTTAAAAGTGAATGTTTTGAAATAACAACGTCTTTCTGGTTTAACCCGAAGAGCAGGGAGCCCGCAGAAGTGTCTTATTTCTGCGGGCTCCCTGCTAATTGATGCTGATTGAGCGGTGCGATTGTTCATCAAGGAGCGAAGAAGCCTGAGATGTCTATTACCACTTCGGTTGTCATCAGCGAATAACGTTTGAAAGCTACATCTGGTCCCAGGCCCACCGTGAAGTGCCGATTAAAGGCTCTGCCGGTTTGGTAGTTGGTTGTGGCAATGGTGGGCTGAGTTGCGTTGCTCGGCCAGAAGGTGAGGAATCCGTTTTGGGTTGGCAAGACGGTTGTCACGTTTCCAATCAAGGCTCGGGCGGAAGCCGTCAGGTTCGTGCAAGGGATTTGCGTGTTTTGCGTGTATACGGCGTTGGCGTTCATTGGAGCGCCGGGCGCATAACACGCTGGCTGACCGGCGCGTGTATCGAGCAATCTAAGCGGTGAACCCAGCGAGGTAAACAGCAGCCCTTGCCCGTTTATGTCACTGGCTTGCGTGCTGTAATACCCGACAAGATCAATTACCAGGTCTGTTGTTTGCGAAGTAAAGATTTTGAATTCGCCCTGGGCTGACAGGCCAACGGTAAAAGGAGCATTACGGTTAACGCCTGTTGTGTAGTTGGAGCTGGCCGTTGTTGGTTGAGCGGCATTGGCCGGAAACAGCGTTAAAAAACCATTGCCCGCGGAATTGACCGTGGTTGCGTTTCCGACCAACGCTTGTGCTCCAACGGGGATGGTGACGCCATCGCAAGTCAGCACTCCGGTTTGCAATCGCGTTGAACCGGCCAGCAATTTCGTTCCTGTGGCATTGCACCCTGAAAACTCCGGACGCGTTTCCAGCAATCGAATGGGTTTCGGAAGTGGGTGGAAATATAACCCCTCTGACTCGGGTGGTGCGTAATAACCTGTTACATCAATCACGACATGGCTGGTTGCTGTGGTGAAGATTTTTAAGGCTCCATCCGCCGCGCCCAATCCGACAGTGAATGCGTTGTTGAGAACTTCCCCAGCCAGGAAGTTGGAATTGGCTACAGTAGGTTGCGGAGCATCACTGGGAAATAATGTCAGGAAACCATTTCCTGCTGGTTGCACCATCGTGGCGTGTCCAGTCAGCGTTGTCGCGTTGGCAGGAATCGTGATTCCGTCACAAACTCCGTGGGCTGTTACTGTGAATGTGCTGCCGCCGGTAATGGGCGCACTCGGCTGATTGCAAGCATTCGGACTGGCTCCGGATCGAGTGTCCAGTAAACGCACAGGTCGAGCCAGCGGGTAATACATCAATCCGGTGCTGCCGATGACGATGGTGTAAGTGTGTTCTCCAAAACAGTTATTGTCGTCCGTGGCACGAATGGTGAAGGTGGAAGCTCCGGCGGAGATTGGTGTGCCAATAATCATATTTCCGCTAAGCATCAATCCTGTTGGCAACGCCCCTGATGTCAGGCTGAATGTATAGACGCCGGTTCCGCCAGTTGCCGATAGAGTTTGCGAATAGGCAACCTGGGTCAATCCATTCAAGAGGCTCGCCGGAGCCAAGGTGATTGTCGAACAGTTCGTGCTGTCATCGTTCAAAATCGTGGCAATACCTTGGTTGCCAGCTAATGTTGCGCCTG
>DAOMFR010000091.1:20546-28798 GCA_035429885.1 Blastocatellia bacterium | reverse complement strand
TTGAACCCCCGACACGCGGATTTTCAGTCCGCTGCTCTACCAACTGAGCTACCTGGCCCCTGAAAAAATCGAAGGCGCATACTACTGACCGGGTTTTGGTCTGTCAACTGGGCGTTCAAATTTTTCCACTTTCAACTTGCAGTTTCGCTTACACACCGCATTCAGCCAATTCGGCATCTTCGGCGGGCGCGGATTGCATCTCATAATTGAAGCCGTAAGTTTCTGCCAGCTCAAAGTATTCAGCAAACAACGGCTCCATTCCTTCGACGGTGGGCGACCGCAGAACCATTTGGCGAAGCGGAGTTCCGTTCGGAACTCCGCGCAACAATTGAGCTGACATCATCTTCATTCGACCGATGACGCCTTTTTCCGGCATGTGTTCGCGCAGCAAGTCGCGGAATTCCAGTAGAGTTTCATGCAACTCTTTTGGCGTCGGACGATAAGGTTCCAACCCCTGCATCGCTTCCCAGGTCTGCCGAAAGATATACGGATTAGCAATGGCTCCACGCCCGATGTGAACAGCGTCGCAGCCTATGCGATCAAACCGATCCATGGCGTGCTCGGGAACCAAAATGTCTCCACTGCCCGACACTGGAATCGAGACGTTTTCCTTGATTGCGCGCACCAAATCCCAGTTGGCGAATCCTTTGTACGCCTGAACTCGCGTGCGCCCGTGCAATGTGACCATCGAACCGCCGCAATCTTCGATCAGCTTGGCGACTTCGACGCAATTGATGGATTTGTCGTCCCAGCCTGCGCGAATCTTGACGGTCATCGGAATCGAAATGGCGCGTTTGACCTCTTTCAGGATTTTTTCCAGGTGCGGCAAATCGCGCAACAAGTTCGAGCCGCCACCACCGTTGACGACTTTTTTGGCCGGACAGCCACAGTTGATGTCTACGAAATCGGCACCGGCTTCCTGGGCAATCTCCGCAGCCCAGCGCATGCGCTCAATGTCGTAGCCGAAAATCTGAATCGCAATCGGGCGCTCTTCGTCCGGTTTGTAGCGCATCAAATCGTGAGTACGAATATTACCGCGCGTCAGACCTTCGACGCTGATGAATTCGGTGACGAACAGGCCAACGCCGCCACGGCGTTTCACCAACCGGCGAAAGGGCGAATCGGTGACGCCCGCCATCGGCGACAACACCAACGGCGGCGAGATTTTGCGGTCGGCAATCTCGAAAGCTTGCGGATATTGCATGGCGGATTTCAAAACTTCACTTACAGCGGACATAACAACCTAAAAACTTCTGGATTACGGATAATATTTAATGGCTTGATACTCAATCATTTCCGGAATCAAGGTTTCTTTTCCATTTTTTGCTTCGACTCGAAAGTTGGTGCGCTTGATCCAATTTTTAAGAGCGTCAAACTCGCATTCTCCATACCGAACGTGGCGACTTATTTTTCCATCATCATCAAACTCAAGACTGTCTGTCAGCGAGCCGGTGGCATCATACTTGGAAGCAACATAATAGTTCCGCACAATCACTAATTTTCGACCTTCAACCTCAATGGTTCGTTGAGGCAACTTATCGAAGTTACGCTTGGGGTAAACAATTGCCCGATTCATTTGTTTGGCATCTTCAAGTTCCTTCCACTGACCCCATTCAATTTGATTGCCACTCTCATCAAACTTATAAGTTTGTACAGAGATGATCCGGCCATCATTGCCAACCAGTAAAACTTCCGTACGGTTTCCTCGCTCGTCGTAGGTATCAAGGTATTTAATTTCGTAACGTGGATCCGGCTTTTGCGTACTCCTGGGCGCAGGCCCAACTATTAACATTGGCGGAGGCCCAGATTCTTTTCGCGTCATCTCGCTTTTCATGGCGCGATGCCCATCTATTTCCAGATAAATCGTTTTCTCGAACATTCCCTGCATAGAATGAGAAGTGGATACAAGCTCTCGGCCTTTCTGGTCATAAGTCGTGATATGCGAAACGAAGCGTTGTCCGGTTTTCGACTTCCCATTTTTCTCTTCTATTCGTTGCATCTCATACGAAACTTCTTTGACCTTTCCCTTCAGGCCGTCTGCCTGCGCATCAGTCATGTGCGCTTGCCCCCAAGCAGTCCCACAAAACAATCCAGCGATCAATGCAGTCAAAACCAATTTGTGCATAGTATTCATTTTATCCCTTGCTGAAATTAGGGTGGCAGTTTGGACTATAGCACACGGTTGACGGCACTGGTCAAAACCGATAGCTTGAGGGACGTAATGACAGAAAGCTCCAATATCATCAAATTTATGTGTGAAGTGATGCGGCTGAAAGCCGTGCCACGAACGGGCTGGTTGTTGCGCGGAGTCCGCGACGTTGAATCAGTCGCCGATCATTCTTTCGGCGTCGCCTTCACCGCAATGTTGCTGACCGACCAAGCTCAGCGGCAAGGACTGGAACCCAACATCGAAAAAGTTTTACGAATGGCGCTGTTGCACGATTTGACCGAAGCTCGAACTGGCGACTTGCCGAACACAATCAAACGGTATTTCGACAAGGAGGCATTACACGCGGCAGGTGAACAAATCGCGGACGAAATGCTTTCCGGCCTGGGCGCTATTGGCGAAGAGTACTTGTTGCTGTTGCAGGAATACGAAGAACGCATCAGCCTGGAATCGCGTATCGTGAAGGCCGCTGACAAACTCGACTTGCTGTTGCAAGCCCGCGAATATGAAAAAGGCGGCGCGCAATCCTTGCACGAGTTTTGGAAAAGCTCCGAAACGGATTTTTCGGGCTTACAACTGGACGATTTAATCGCCGATCTGGTCGAACAACTGGTTGCAAGCAGAACGACGGCAGCCATCGATCACCAACCACCATCCACGAATTAGCTATGGGCGTTATCGAACAAGGCATCAACTGGCTTCAGCATCTGCCACCTTCCGGCGTGCTAGGGTTGATGTTTTTCCTGGCATTTATTGAAAATATCTTCCCCCCATCGCCCAGCGATGTGCTGTTGGTCTTTGCCGGAACACTGATTGGTCTTGGCACGATTGATTTCACTTCGGCGCTGGTCGTTTCCACGCTTGGCAGCACGTGTGGTTTTGTGCTGGCCTATGTGATCGGCAGATATTTTCAGCAACACATTGTCACCGGACGTTTGAGTCGTTACTTGCCGCTGAGCGCCATTGCCCAGGTCGAAAAACTCTTCCGGCGATTCGGTTACGGCGTCATTATCGCCAACCGCTTTCTGGCTGGAACGCGCGCCATCGTTTCGTTCGTTGCCGGAATGTCGCAGATGAATCTGCTGGTGACGACAATCTTGTGCATGCTCAGCGCAGCAGCCTGGAATGCAATCCTGCTGTATCTGGGCATGAGTTTCGGCAAAAACTGGCAAAAGGTTGGCGAATATCTGAGCATTTACAGCACTGTCGTCACCGTCATCGTTTTGGCTGTGCTGGCTGTTTTCGGATGGCGTTATCTGAAAAATCGCCGCACCCTGCCAACCGTCGAAAATTGAAATTATCTGCTCGACCTCTTCGCCGCGCTAGTGGCGGTTGAATTTAGCCGTGGGTTTTAACCCACGGAGGGATGCGACATTTTCCCGCGTCGCGTCAGCGACGACTGAATTCATACGTCGCTGAGGCGACGTGGAGACGTGGAGCTACTTCCCTCCTTTCCCGGCGTTGAAACGCCGGACTAAATTCAGCCGCCATCAAAGCGGCGAAAAGGAGGCTGAGCAGGGGAAATGGGAAACTCACTTAGATGGAAATCCTTCGCAAACTCAGAGTTCAAGCCGCTACGCAACCGCAACACATCGTTTTGCCTGAAGGCGATGATGACCGCACGATCATCGCCGCATCCAAAACCGCCGAAGAGCGTTTGGCGCGTGTCACAGTGCTTGGCGATGAAGAAAAAATTCGCAGTCGCGCTTCGGCTCTTGGCGTCAGCCTGACCAATGTCATTCTTCTGGATCACCGCCGCTCAACGGAGTTGCAGCGTTACGCGCAGGAACTGTACGAACTCCGCCGAGCCAAAGGCGCGACGCTGGACGAAGCCAGCAAACAGATTCTTGATCCGCTGTATTTCGGGAACATGATGGTGCGCAATGGCAAAGCCGATGGTTCCGTCGCCGGAGCGACTAACACAACCGCCCACACGGTTCGTTCGGCGCTGATCACGCTCGGATTGCGCGAAGGGTTTTCGCTGGTGTCTTCGGTCATCGTCATGGTTGTGCCAAACACCGCTTTCGGAGTCGAAGGCGCATTGATCTTCGCAGATCCTGCAGTGGTCATTAACCCGACAGCTCCGCAGCTTGCCGAAATCGCCATCGCGTCGGCGCAAACCTGCCGAGCCTTGCTCAATGCCGAACCGCGCGTCGCGATGTTGTCGTTTTCCACCAAAGGTTCCGCGCAACATCCGTTGGCCGACAAGGTCATCGAAGCCACCAAAACCGTTCGCGCTCGCATGCCCGAACTGGAAATTGACGGCGAACTGCAACTGGATGCCGCGCTGGTCGAAAGCATCGGCCAATCCAAAGCCAAAGGCTCCACCGTCGCCGGGCGCGCCAACGTGCTGGTCTTTCCGGACATTAACGCCGGCAATATCGGATACAAACTGACCGAACGTCTGGCCGGAGCCACTGCCATCGGCCCGATCCTGCAAGGCCTAGACAAACCCGCCAACGATTTGTCGCGCGGCTGCAAATGGGAAGACATCGTGGACGCCGTCGCCATCACGGCGGTGCAGGCTCAGGCGCGCAAAAAAGAACTATAGCGCACGTTGAACGTTTCATTGCGACGCCTGTCCACAACGATGTATTCTCGGTTTCAAGAGGTGAATTTATGCAACAGGCAATACTGACAATTCCCGATGGAATCGCGGCGTCAATTCGCAATAACTTCGGCGCTTCGCTTGAGCGCAGGTTGCTGGAACTATCTGCCATTCAAGCCCATGAATCTGATTTGATTACTGAACGTGAAGTCATGGAAATGCTGGGCTTTCAGGACAAAGAAGAGTTGTATGACTTTTTCAAGCGATATGACGTGCGCAGCAAATACACCAGTGAAGACTTTGAAACCGAAGGAGCAGCCCTGGAAGCGTTATTGGCCAGGAATGGCAGATGATCGTCATTTCCGATACAACTCCTCTGCGTTATTTGATTGAAATCGAGCAAGTGCACATTCTGGAAACCTTGTTCGGCAAAATCATTATTCCGGAAAAAGTCGCGGAAGAGTTGCAGCACCCTAAAACACCGCACCAAGTAAAAAGCTGGATGCAGGCTCTGCCTGATTGGCTGGAAGTCAGGAAAGCCGACCTGACATTCTTCACACCTCAAAAGAAAATTGACGACGGTGAGCGTGAAGCGTTTGCATTAGCCCTTGAACTGAACGCCGATGCCGTTTTGCTGGATGACAAATATGCGCTGACCGAAGCGAAACGGCTAAACTTGCAAACCATTGCCTTGTTCACTTTGTTTGAAATTGCAGCCGCTAGAAATCTGATCAATTTACCTCAAACGATTGAAGCAATTCGCCGGACCAATTTTCGGTTGCCACCAGAATCGGACATTCAAACGATGCTCGCGCGCGATGCACAGCGCCAAAACCGCTGAGTTCTCAACACGATGAAATTCCGATGGAAAAAACTTTTGGCTGCCCCTTTCGTATTGGTCGCGGCGATCATCGTCCTGGTCGAAGATTGGCTGTGGGACGATTTGCAGCGGTTGGCAGCTGCAATCGGACGCTTGCCGGTCTTTCGCCAAATTGAATCACTGATTGCCAGCTTGCCGCCTTACGGAGCCCTGGCGATTTTCGGAGCGCCTTCGCTGCTGCTGATTCCTGTCAAACTGGCGGCGTTGTGGTTGATGGCGCATGGACAGGCGGCATTCGGAGTTCTGGTGGTTGTCTTTGCCAAGATCGCCGGAACGGCGTTGGTCGCACGCATTTACACGCTGACCGAACCGAAGCTGTTATTGATTGGATGGTTCGCCTGGCTGCACATCCGATTTGTCGCATTCAAAGCTCGCGTGTATGCCACGATCAAAGCTTCGCAGATTTACCAGCGCGTTCACCGCCAATCGCAAATACTGAAAGATCGGTTTCGCCGCTTCGCGCAAAGTCGCAAAGGATTCTGGCGGCGGCGCTGGGAAGCGGCGCTCAAATTTTCCCGCCGGACAAAACGAACCGAATAGCGGCGTCCAGGACAGAACACTTCCACTGCCAATGAAAAGTGGCACTTCCCAAACGATTTCTTGTCACCTCCCTACCCCGTTGCTATACTCCGAATCCACACATCAATCGTTGCAGTAATCCACTTGGAAATTGGTTGTAACCGAACCATTACGCGCACGTCTCTAGCAGACGGACGGCTAAAGTTTCGCAAACTCACTCCACTTCTATTTAGACCAAACGGAGGTAACTGATGAGCAGTTCTGACGAACGGCATGACCCCACGACCGACTCCACGGAGTCCGGCGTGTCGCGCCGCAAATTTCTGCAAGGCACAGGCGTCGCCTTGACGATTCCGCTGGTGGCTGGCGGCGAAAAAGTCGTCAAAGCCGCCGGGGCTGAAGTCAAAATTTTTGGCCCGGATAAAGTAAACATCACGCTCACCGTCAACGGGTCGCCGAAACAGGCGAGCGTTGAGCCGCGAGCCACATTGCTGGACACACTCCGCAATGATCTGGACACCACCGGAGCCAAGCGTGTGTGTGACCGCGCGACTTGCGGAGCATGCACGATGATCGTGGACGGCAAACCGGTCTACTCCTGCACGATGCTGGCCATCGAAGCTCAAGGCCACAAAATCGAAACCATCGAAAGCCTGGCTCAGGGCGACAAACTGCACCCGGTGCAGCAAGCGTTCTGGGACAACGACGCGCAACAGTGCGGATTCTGCACTCCGGGTTTCGTCATGGCTTGCAAGGCCTTGCTCGACAAACATCCTTCGCCGACCGAAGAGCAAATTGAAATGGGCGTCGGCGGCAATCTCTGCCGCTGCGGCACCTACCACGGTATCAAAGGCGCCATCGCGCAAGCTTCGGCGACGCTGAAAAAAGGCCCAGCGAAAATGACCAGAGGAGGTAAGAGCAATGGCTGAGTACAAATGGCCTGAAGAAGGCAAACGAACTCACATCGGCAAACGCATTTCGCGTTTGGACGGCCCGGACAAAGTTTCCGGTCGCGCCAAATACACTTACGACATCAATCGCCCGGGAATGTTGTTTGGCAAGGTGCTGCGTTCGCCACACGCCCACGCAAAAATCGTCAGCATTGACCTGAGCGTCGCGGAAAAGATGCCCGGCGTCAAAGCGGCCAAAATCATTCAGGAACCCGGCACGGAAATTCAGTGGGCGGGCGACGAAATCGCAGTGGTGGCAGCTGAAACCGAAGCGCAGGCTGAAGACGCCATGCGCGCCATCAAAGTCGTGTATGAAAAGCTGCCGCATCTGGTCAACGAGAAAAACTGGGATGCAGTCCCGGAAGCCAGTCGCCGCAAACCCAGCGAAAACGTCGCGGGCGATCCGGCCAAAGCCTTTGCCAGCGCCGACGTCGTGCTGGAAGGCGAATACGGCAACGACGTTATCACCCATTGCTGTCTGGAAACTCACGGTTTGATTGCCGAATGGGAAGACGACAAAAACCTGCTGGTGCATCAATCCACACAATCGGTTTCGGCCAACGGAGGCGAATTCGCTCGCGCATTGGGATTGCCCGCCGGAAATGTCCGTCTCAAGATGGATCACGTCGGCGGCGGATTCGGCAGCAAATTCCCTGTGGATCGCTGGGGCATCGAAGCGGCCAAACTTTCCAAAATGGCGGGCGGCAAGCCGGTCAAGTTGATGTTGGAGCGCGACGCCGAATTGATGGTCGCGGGCAATCGCCCGTCGGCGTACGCCAAAGTCAAAATTGGCGCGAAGAAAGACGGAACCATTGTCGCGTGGGAATCTCAAGCCTGGGGATCGGGCGGCGTAGGCAATTTCAGCTTCGCCAACCAGCTTCCGTACGTGCTGAAAGTCCCAGATCGCAAAGAAGTCTTTTCGGTCGTCCCGGTCAACGCCGGACCGCAACGAGCCTGGCGCGCGCCGAATCATCCGCAAGCCTGCCTGATCACAATGGCTGCGTTTGAAGACATGGCAGCGAAACTCGGGATGGATCCGCTGGATCTGTTCATGAAAAACCTGCCGCTCGCAGGAGTTCGCCAGAATGTTTACAAAGACGAACTGATGAAAGCGGCCGAGTTGATCGAATGGAAAAAGCTGTGGCGGCCTCGTGGCGAAGGCGCTGTGGGCAGCTCCAAAACCATCAA
>DAOMFR010000091.1:0-20446 GCA_035429885.1 Blastocatellia bacterium | reverse complement strand
CAGGAAATCGGCAAACCGACGAACGCGATGACCTGGAAACAGGCCTGCGCCAAACTCGGCACACAACCGTTGACGACTCGCGGCAAAAATCCTGGCAAGGAAACTTTGACCACGGGCGGCGTCGGCGGCGTGCAGATGGCCGACGTTTCCGTGGACATCGAAACCGGCGTCGTCAAAATGAACAACTTCGTCGCCGTGCAGGATTGCGGCTTGATCATTGATCTGAAAACGACGGAAAGCCAAGTTTTCGGCGCGATGATTATGGGCGTGACCTATGCCTTATACGAAGAACGCGTGATGGACGACCACACCGGCAAGATGTTGAACGCCAACATGGAGTTTTACCGCCTGGCCGGATTGCGCGACATCGGCAATTTCAAAGTTCATATGATGACCGGCAAAGGCTACGACGAACGCGGCGTCATCGGCATCGGCGAACCGCCGACGGTTTCGCCCGGCGCGGCGATTTCCAATGCTGTCGCCAACGCCATCGGCGTGCGCGTGCCTTCGTTGCCGCTGACAGCGGATCGTGTGCTGGCCGCTTTAGCAAAGAAAGGAGGCAAGGCGTAATGAAAAATTTTGAGTACGCAAGCCCAACCACCAAAGAACAAGCCGTTGAACTGCTCGGCAAACAATGGGGCGAGACGGAAGTCATCGCTGGCGGAACCGATCTGATTTCGCTGATGAAAGATTATCTGGTCACGCCCAAACGAGTGGTCAACATCAAAGGCATCGCCGAACTTCGCGGCGTGACCATCAACCGCGCAGGCGGCGCTCGCATCGGCGCGCTGACTTCGCTGGAAGAAATGATCGAGCGTCTGGGCAAAGGCTATGGCGCATTAACCGATGCTGCCAAAGAAATCACCAGTCCACAGATTCGCAATATGGGAACTGTCGGCGGCGATTTGTGCCAGCGTCCGCGTTGCTGGTATTTCCGCGCAGGTTTTGGCTTGCTGGCCATCACCGAAAACGGCGAACCATTGGTTCCGAACGGCGACAATCGTTACCACGCCATTCTGGGAAACAGCGGCCCGGCGTATTTCGTCAGCGCGTCCAGCTTGGGACCTGGCCTGATTGCGTTGGCCGCGAAGATTTCGGTCTTCGGGCCCAAAGGCGCGCGGGAAATCGACGCGGACAAATTCTTTGTCACGCCGAAATCCGCCACCGAACGCGAAACTGTGCTGGCGCCGAACGAAATCGTGACGGCGATCACCATCCCGTCCACGTTGGGAGTTCGCAGCGCCACGTATGAAGTTCGTCAGCGCGAAGCTCTGGATTGGCCGTTGGCGGCAGCTTCCGTAGCATTCAAGCTCGATGCGACGAAGAAAGTCACGTCGGCTCGGATCGCTTTGGGGCACGTTGCGCCGACTCCGTGGAATGCCAGCGATGCTGCGAAATTCCTGGTCGGCAAAACGATCACCGAAGACGTCGCCGCCGAAGCTGGCAAACTCGCCGTGGCCAACGCCAAAGCGATGAGTCGTAACGCGTACAAGATTCAACTCGCCCAGGTCGCCGTCAAACGCGCGATTCTGCAGGCGGCTGGATAGGAGTCGGTGGACGGGAGTGGGGAGTTGGTGAAATGTGTTTTTCCCATCTCCCAACTCCCGTCTCCTAACTCCCAAGGAGGAAATATGGCTGAACTTCACAACTTAGACCCGAATCGTCCGAACCTGTGCGCTTCGCTGCGCACGAAAAGCATGTTCGTTTGGTCTGAAGACGACCCGCATCACACACACACCGGAGTGTTCTGGTGTTTGCATACGCAGGGGCCGTTGGGACCGGATGGACAACTGGCCGAACCCGGCAATTGCGACCAGAGTGAGCGCGGTTGCCATTGCCAGGAAATCGCAGTAGCCTGATTTTCGTAGAGCAGGTTTTCCAGCCTGCTCATTTTTTCGATTGAGATGCCTGGCTGATCCCATGGCTTAACAAGTAAACGGGGGCGCAGGTTGAAAAACCTGCGCTACTTTGGAGAAGAGAACAATGCGCAAACTGACTTTGATTGTTTCGTTTTGCTTTGCGGCGCTGTTGGCTTCATCAGCCAGCGCGCAGCAGATTTATGGCGATTACATTGAAACTCGCAATGCCGATGTCTGGACGGGACATTGTTTCGCAATGTCCGAAGTCAACCTGATGGGCGATCAAGCCATCGTCGGCTGGCGCGTGTCGAAAGGCGAATGGAACGGCGTCAAACTGGATGGGTTGAGCGTCGTCGGCGTCGCCAAAGCTTCCGGCACTCTGGGCAGCCCCTACGAAAATCCTTTCCCGGCAAAAGCGATTTTGATTTTTGACGAAAAGGCCTCCGCCGAACAGCGTGTTGCCTTGCAAGCATTCGCTCAGGAAATGGGCGGCGAATTGCTGAAGAACGTCATTCGCACCGAAGCCGCTCCGATCAGCATTTCGCTGGAATTCACCGGCGAACATCCGTCTGGCGGCGAATTGCACGCGGGGCAACTGGCGAACGTCGAAACTCGCCCGTTCACGCAACGCGACAAAATCTGCGGCCACGAACAAACCTACTATCCGCCGCTCACCGCTACTTCGCACACGATGCCTGCGGTCGCGTCGCTGGATCAATTCAAAGGCGAAGGCCTGGGCGTCAGCTGGTCGTTGCGCGAAAAACGCAGCGCCTTCGTCGGCCATTTCGCCAAGTAAGAGTTGGACCAAGACAGGATTTACACGATTTACAGGATTTACGGCTTAGCTCAAACGACCTTAGCGACGAATCTTGTTCATCTTGTAAATCCTGTCTATTTTTATTGAGAAGGAGTTTGGATGGTAAAGCAGTTGTTTGCTTTTCTTCTGTTATTGGTTTTCGCTCCCCTGGCATTTGCTGAAGACTACAAAGTCGAATCCATTGGCGCGCTGAAAGACGCCGCAGTTGCGGAAGCCGTGCGTGGCGCGGTGGAAGAAAAAGGCCTGCGCGTCGCCGACAGCAAAGGCAAAACTATTTGCGACATCTGGTTTCGCAAAGACATTCCGACCAGCAAAGCCGACATTCCCGGCGCCAGTTTCGGTCAAATTGCTGAGGGCACCTTGGTCGGAGTGATCAACTTCCCTGCCAACACTTCGGACTTCCGCGGCCAGGGCATTAAGGCTGGTTGGTACACGCTGCGGTATGCCCTGATCTTGCAGGACGGCAATCATTTGGGAGTTTCGGCGGCACGCGATTTCTTTTTGATTTGCCCCGCCGCGGACGACAAAGATCCGAATGCCGCGCTGAAAATGGAAGACCTGTTGAAACTGAGCCGTACCGCCGCTGGCGCGGGTCACCCGTCGCCGTGGTACTTTGGAATGGCGACTTCGGCGGACAAAGACTTGCCGAAAATCGTCAAAAACGAACACGAACACGTCATTCTCGAAGCCAAACTGAACACCAAATCCGGCCCACTTTCCATTGGACTGGTCATCATTGGCCGCACAGAAGGCTAACTAATTTTGGGTTTTGGATTTTGAGTTATGAATCCAAAACCCAAAATTCAAAATCCAGAATCAGATGAACTTCTTTTACAAAAGCACTTGAACCACTTGCCGCAATGCCAGGAGTTTCCTGCGCGACCTGATATCTGATCCAACCCAACTCACCGAACGCGATTACGCTAAAAAGCCGTTGACCGTGGAAGAGATCGAAACCATTTTCGGCGCCGATCCGATTCCGCCGTTTCTCAACACGCGCCACGCCGTGTACAAAGAACGCGGCTTTGCCAACCAACTTCCGCCGCGACGCGAATTGATCGAACTCATCATTGCCGAACCAAATCTGTTGCGTCGCCCCATCCTGCGCAAAGGCGCTGACGTCGTGATCGGATTCGACAAAAACGCATTTGCCAAATTTTTGTAAGTCGTGTCGTTTGCGCCTGAACATCAAAGCACCGGACTAAACGCATCCACTGCGTCGCGGCAAAGAGAGAACTTACGATAGCCGCCGCGATGTCACTTACGATGTCGTTGCGTATTCAATTTTATCAACGCGGATGAAATCTGGCGTCAAGTGATTGAAGTCGTTGTCTGTAGTCACTAACCGAGCATCAGCGAAAAACGCGGCAGCAGCAATCCACAAATCGTTTTTGCCCATCGCGATCCCCTGGGTTTTGGAATAGGCATCGAGCATTGCATACGCATTGATTACTTCGGGCGATTCAATGGTCAGTCGCCCTAAATGGGCGAGCGCAAATTCCATTTGATTCAGCTTTTGGCCACCCCATAGAAATTGCAGGGCAAGAGAGCGAATTTCGCCTTCGCTAACCACACAAAAACGCGGTTTGGGATCGAACGAAAATGGTTTGTACGTGGTCCTGATCTGTTGGCCTGTCACATCATCACGCACCAAATGAACCAGGATATTGGTATCGAAAAGATAAAGGTCTGGCATTGAGGTCGGCTTTCCGTTAGGTGGAATGCAGACGTTTCAATCTGCCCTGGCATTTACGATGGAAAAAACCAAGGCAGGTTGGAAAACCCGCCTTACATTCCGTTGCCCTGTTCTAGCTTAGTTCTTTGAGGGCGGCGATGACGTCTTCATCGGTTTCATCGCCTCTGACAATTGGCATTACGTCGAACGGCGACACATTGGGCGCAAGCTCAATCTGAGGCAAACTTTCTTGGATTGCGCGCTGGCGAGCCGCCAGTTTTTCTTCCGGTGTTCGGCTGGTCATGGTCGCGATCATTCGGTTCAGCGCATCAGGGTCGGAATCGTCAGACTCCCTAGGAAACGAATCGGCAGTTTTTAAGTCTTTCTGCACCAGGGAACGCAAGTACGTCACCACATCCATCCCCTTTTTGGCTGCCTGGGTTTTGACTTGTTGCTCAAGCTCTAAAGGAAATGTCACTGTCATTTGCACCTCCTCAGTTAAAACATACCTTCTGTTGCTGAAGTCGCAGTGTAGTTCGGCCAATGCGTCGCGGCAACCGAAGTCGCGAATTCACTGCTGCCCTCCCTCCGCTTTCGCCTCGTCGGCTTTTTTCTTCAAATCGCCTTTCAGATGGTCGTTATACCAATCGAGGATGCGTTGGTGGTAATCCTTCACTTCTTCGATGGTCGAAGTCGGCATGCCGTGGCCGCCGTTGGTGTAGCTGACCCAGGCGACTTCTTTGCCCAGGCGGCGCAGCGCGTAATACATCTCCATCGCCTGGCGCGCGGGGACGTTGTGATCCTGTTCGCCGGTCATCAGCAACAGCGGCGTTTTAATCCGGTCGGCGAACATAATCGCGGAATGCGCGATGTATTTTTGCGGTTGCTGCCACAAGGTTGCGCCGATGCGGTCCTGGCTCTTTTCCGGCGCGTGGATGTTGCGCACACCCAGACGCGGGCTGTCGGTGTAAAAGCTGACCATGTTCACTTTGCCTGAAATGTTGATCGCGGCTTTGAACCGGTTGGTTTGCGTGATCAACAAGTTCGTCGCGTAACCGCCGTAGCTGGTTCCCTGCACTCCCAGGCGTTCGGGATCGGCGATGCCCAGTTCGATCAGTTTGTTGGCGGCGGCGGTGACGCCTTTGACCCAGGCTTCGCCGGGATAGCCCTGTTCCAGATTGACGGATGGTTGCACGACAACATAGCCATTGTTGGTCAACACGTTGATCGTTCCTTGAAGCGCGTCGTCGAAAAACTGTTCGTAGATGTTAAAAACGGTCGGATATTTTTTGCCCGGTTCGTAATCCACCGGGTAATACACCACGCCGAAGCTGCGCGTGCCGTCTACGTCGAGATACGAAATCAGTTCGGTTTTGCTCAAACGTTTGGCATTCAGTTGCGGATTCGCGTCGGTCAATTGGCGAATGGTTTTGAATCCCGCGTCGGCGACAAACACATTCGCCGGACGATTGCTTTCGGCGGCGCTGAACACAAAACTCTTGCCGTCTTTCGACAGTTTGAAGTTCGAATAAATGCGTGCGTCTTTGACGAGGTCAGTCATCTGCTTGCTGGCACGATTGTATTTCACCAGGCCGCGTTCCCACTTCGTGCGTGCGGCGTAGGTCAAATAAATGTCGTCGCCGTTCCATTCGACGACCTGGTAACGCGGTGCTTCTTTGTCCTCTTCGTTCATCTTCAGAAAGTTCTCTTTCGTCCCCGTTGCCGCATCCACCAACCACAAACCTTCTTTGTTCGACGCAATCAACCAATCGCCTTTGGCGTTCAGGCGCACGGCGCTGAATTTTTCTTTCTCTTTCTTCTTGTCATCGGCATTGTCTGCGACCCGCTCCTTACCAGTCGCGGTACTGACTCCGGTAAGTTGGCGAACTTCCTTGTCATCCACCGAAGCCGTAAACAGGTTGCCGTCTTTGGCATAGGCGTAATGCCGTCCGTCGCGCGACCAGATCAGCGAGATGCCTTTGGTGGATTTGATCAGCGTGCGAGTTTCGCCGCCGGTGACGGATTTGGACATCAGCTGATTTTCACTGCCGAAGATCACGTCATAATCAGTTTTTTTGGTGATGTCTTCCTGAAAGGTCAGCAGCTGGCCATCTTCGCTGAGACTGTAATCGTTGAGTTTGGTGTGAGCAATCAGTTCGCGCATTTCGCCGGATTTCAAATCGTAAGCCGCCAGCGAACGATCCGCCGCCATTCGACGCAACTCATCCCAAGCCAGAAATGGTTCTTTGGTGGAATGGACGACGACCGTGGCTTTGGTTTCGGCCAGAAACCGTTCGTGGGCTTGTTTGCGCCATTCTGCTGGGCGCAGCGTCAACAGCAATTGATCTCCGGCGGGTGTCCAAATCAGGTCGGAGTTTCCGGCGATCATTTTTGATGCAGGCAATTTGACGGACTGCATTTTGCCGCTGGTGCGCTCCCAAATGGCAGGCTCGAACTGCTCTCCGTTGAACACCAACATCGCCAACCGGCTGCCGTCCGGCGACCATTTCATCTGACGCACCTGACGTTTTTCACCGAAGAGTTTTTGGGATTTGCCCGTTTGCGCATCAATCACCAGCACGTCTGCGTTCGCGGGCGCGAAATACGTCGGATCGCCGAAGCGCGAGTTATCTATGCCAATGCGATCGCGCAGGCTGCCAACCGTGGCGGCAATCCAACGCCCATCGTCGCTGACATCGGCGATGCTGACGTTCACCACATTCAGCACGTCTTCAGCAGTAAAAGCTTGTTGAGTTTGAGCGGTGGAAACAAACGGCGAAATCAAAGCCAGAAAAAAGAACAAGGCGAGCAAGCGGCGGGCGATCAATAAGCGCATAAAAAGTCTCCGCTGAAAATTTGGAGCGGGTTGGTTGCCCGCGCCTGAAATGTGATGATCAGCGCGAGCAATCACTCGCGCCAAATGGAACCTTGGTTGGACGCGCGTACTCTACTTCGCAGGCTGTATGCGATCAAATCTTTGCTGACGGTGTGGAAGATGATCGTTTGAGGCGAGAAGTCCGAAATGAAAGTAGGGAGCGAGAACGCTCCCTACTTTTCCAGAGGCAAGAGGGTTGGAGTTAGGCCAGTGCGATGTCGAACTGTTCCTGATGAACGGTCGGGTCGCTCTTGATCGAAACGATGCCGCCCAGGTACGCCTCGATTTCCGCCAGAACGTCACGTTCCGAATTGCGCAACGCTTTGGCCACTTCAGGATTGACGCGAAGAATGACTTCGTTTGTATCGTCAATGTCTTTGGCAATGCGGCGCGCTTCGGCCAGGATTTCGTAACAAACGGTTTGAGCGCTTTTGATCATGCCACCGCCGCTGCAATAGCTGCACGGCGAACAGAGCGTGCGTTCCAGCGACTGTTTGACGCGTTTGCGCGTCACGGCCACCAAGCCAAAATCGTTAAATTGCAAAATCTTCGACGGCGAACGGTCGCTGCGGATTTCCTGTTCAAGCGCAGCCATCACTTTGGCGCGATTGCGGCGCTCTTCCATATCAATGAAATCCAGGACGATGATGCCGCCCAGATCGCGCAATCGAATCTGGCGAACGATTTCTTTCGCCGCTTCCAGATTGGTTTTGACGATGGTGTCTTCCAACCGATTCGATTTGCCGACGAATTTACCGGTGTTAACGTCAATCGCCACCAACGCTTCGGTTTGGTTGATGACGATGTAACCGCCAGATTTCAGCCAAACGCGCGGTTTGACGGCTTTATCAATTTCCGGCTGCACTCCGTAAGCATCCAAAATCGGCGTTTCTTTCGTGTACAGCTTGACGCGATTGACCAGCTTCGGCGCAAAGCGATTGACGAAATCCACAATCCGTTCGTACTCCAATTCGTTGTCCACGCGAATGGCGGTGTAATCCTGCGATAATTGATCACGCAGAATTCGCTGCACCAAATCCAGATCGCGGTGAGCAATGGCTGGGGATTTGACCCGTTCCGACCGGCGGCGAATGTCCGTCCAGGTGCGAATCAGATAGTTCATGTCTTCGCGCAATTCTTCAGTCGTGCAACCGCTGGCTGCCGTGCGGACAATGAATCCGCCGGGCGCTCCGGCTTCAGCACGCATCTGGTGCAGAGTCCGGCGCAACCGCTGGCGCTCTTCGTCGGTTCCGATCTTGCGCGACACGCCTATGTGTTCAACCGTGGGCATGTACACGATGTAACGTCCGGGCAAAGCGACGTGCGAAGTGATGCGCGCGCCTTTCTGCCCAATGGGTTCTTTGGCGATTTGAACAATGATTTCCTGGCCTTCGCGCAGCAGATCAGAAATCACAGGGCGTTGATAACGATCTGATCCGCTTCGGTCATTTGTGCGGGGCTCATGTGAGCGCGTCGGCAATGCCGCAGCGACCGGCAAAGGCTCATCAGCCTGATCCGCGTCCTGATCGTCATGATCTTCGGCGTCAACCGTCGCATCAGTGGTTGTGCGCTGGCGAAAACTGCGGCGACGTCCACGACCGCCACGCCGAGTCGCCATTTCACCTTTACGTGAACGCCCGCGAACTTTCGCGGTGGAATCTTTCAATTCTTCCGGCGCTTCTGCGGTTTCTTCCGAAGCTTCGGCTTCAACCGCTTCCACAGCTTGGCCGAATTCTGCATCCGGCGGATTCAGGGAAAGAACTTCAACGTCCGATTGCATTTCGACAATCGGAGCAACAAACGGTTCAACGACAGGGGCTGGTTCCGGAAGTTCTTGAGCCGGTTCCGGCGTGACGCTCGCCGGCCAAGCAACCGGTTCGACTTCCCAACTCACCAGCGGTTGAGTCGCGGCGTGAGGATCAACTTCTGTTTCGGCAACTGCCGGTTCGGCGATTTCTGCGTACGCTGAAGCTTCGGCAATCTCTTCGGCGGTCTGTTCCGACACTGTTGTCGCCACCGGAGACACATACAAATCTTCCCCGTCGCTGACGCGCTCGAAATCCGAAGATTTCGCCAGGACGTTTTGCAATCCGCCAACATGAATTTCCGGCGTGGGCGCCACATCAATAATCGAAGTTCGGCGCTCTTCTTCGTGAATCCAACCGGCGATGCGTTCCTGCATCATTGCATCTCTCAACATATCGCCTGCGGTTTCGTCTTCGTCGTCAATGACGCGTTCGAACGGTTCGTGATGAACCAGCACTTGCTGCGGAACTTCGCGCAGTCCCAATTTAGCGACCGGAGGTTCTGTGTTTTCAGGTTCGGCGACTTCCGGAGCCTCTTCCCCTCGTCCACGTCCGCGTCCACGGCTGCGACGTTTGCGGCGGCCACCCGATTCTTCTTCACCATCGGCATCTGCTTTTGCGGCGTCTTCTTCAACGCGCTCAGCATCGGCAACGATGGCCACGGCTTCTTCTTCAACGGCTTCTGGTTCGGAATACCGCAACCGTTTTTGACGGCGTTGGCGCGAACCGCGCCCTTCCGTTTTTCCAACAGCGGCTAGCTCATCGTCCAGAATTTCATCATCCGGCGCGGGCTCGATGATCGGTTCGGCAGAAATTTCTTCGATGTGATGCAAGGCAGCCACGCGCAAGTCCACTTCATCCTCGGCATCGGCGTCGGCGGTGACTTCGGGTTCGGCAGCGACTCTGGACGATGGCCGAATAATCGGAGGCCGTTGCGGCCGTTCGATTTTCTGAGCTGGGCGCGGAGTTTCCGCTTTTTCCAGATCATCTTCTTCCAGGTCTTCATCGAAGAAGTCCGACACGTAAAGGAAGGAATCGCGCTCCAAGCCGATGTCGACAAAGGCGGATTGCATACCGGGCAACACCTTCATCACCTTGCCCTTGTAGATGTTGCCGACGATGCCCTGATTTTCGTCGCCGCGTTCAACATAAAATTCCGTGACGACATCGTCTTCGATAATCGCAATTTTCTTTTCGCGTCCGTTGACGCTGATAATCATTTCTTTGGACATTCAAAAGTCTCCTGTCTCTGGCCAAGCCGCCCCGAATCCGTCTCGCGAAGTCTTGAGAAGGTTGCCAAACTTTCAAAAAGCGAAAGCCGTCCAACCTGACCGTCTTAGTATCTGACTTTTCGGGACTCGCTTGGGAGAAGTTCCAACACTCCAATCGCGCCAAAAGTGCGCTGTTTGAGAATGGGAACTGCTGGGTAAATCGTCGCAGCCAGTTTGCCGGCAAGCAGGTACACCAATACCTGCACTTGGTTGAAAGACCGAAGCACAGGAGCTTGCCAGCCGGACTGCTGCTGCCGCCGGGCGCTACTCCAAACTGCTGAAGTGCGCTCCTCGAAGCGGCGTTGAATTGTTGTCATTGGAAAAACCTTGCATGCGGCGGTTGGCAAACTGTGATCCGTGATCGCAGAAAGCAATCGGTTGTCATACCTGCCGACAACCGGCCACTGCCGACCGAACCCCATCAATTCACAAACCTGCGTAACCGCACGCCTAACACCAGTCCAAGGCCAAACAATGTGGCAATGACTGATGTGCCGCCCGCACTCATCAGCGGAAGCGGGATACCCATAATGGGCAAAAGACGGACGACCATGCCGACGTTGACCGCAATGTGGTAAAGCATCAAAGCTGCGAGACCGCCGACCAACAACAACCCGACTCGTTCGCGCGATGCCCGCGCAATTTGAATCATGCGAATGATGATCAGCAGATAAAAGGTCAACACCAGCAGGCAACCGAAGAATCCCGTTTCTTCGCCCGCGACGGCAAAAATAAAATCGTTTTGGACTTCCGGCACGAAGCCGAGCGCCCCTTGAGTACTTTGTCTGATCCCTTTTCCAAAAATGCCACCCGAACCGACTGCGATTTCCGCCTGATCGTTTTGATAGCGGTAACCTTTGTCTGCCATCTCAGGCCAATAAACAGCCCTGATGCGCTCGCATTTGTAACCTTTGCAGGTTTTCAAGTGCGGAACTGCCAGCACAACCACCACCGCAACTGAAACAACAGCGGCAACAATCCAAGTCCAACGCACTCCCGCAAGGAAGAGCATGGCCGCCAGAAAAGATGTAAAGCTGAGCGCGCTGCCGGTATCGTTTTGAGCGAACACCAACCCGGCGGGCACAGCCCAGATCAAACCCGCAGTAATGACCGTCCGCAAATCCAGCGGGCGTTTTTTAATGCTTGCCAGATAGTACGCCAGAAAGAGAATCGTAAACATCTTGGCCAGCTCAGACGGCTGAAAAGCGAATCCGCCGATGTCCAGCCAGCTTCGATTGCCATTGACCGTTTTCCCCAGCGGCGTCAGCACCAGTGCAAGCAGAATGACACCAACTCCATAAAGGTATGGGGCGACGTTGACGATTCTGCGGTAATCGAACATCGTCACCACAAACAGCAGAACCAAACCAATGACCACTCCGATAAGCTGGCGCTTCCAGATGCCGGGGCTAAGCGGCTGGGCGCTGGAAATTTCCAGCACTCCAAACGCCGCAATCAGCATCGCCAGGCCAAGCAATGGCCAGTCAAAATCAGTCAGGTATCTGCGGTTGATGCCGAACATTGAATAATCGGTGATCGGTGATCGGTGACTGCTAATCAGTAGCCAATTGCCAAGCATTGCGGCTTTAGCGGCTACCGAACGCCTGTTCCCGAACTCCGATTACTTTTATCCTTCGCTGCCGCTGCCACTTTGCCAGCTTCTGGGGTTGGCGACGCTTGCGCCAACGGTTCTGCCGGCAAATTGCGAGTGCGGCGGTAATAATCTTCATAAATCGGTTTGGCGCGCGGCGCAGAGTGCGTGCCGCCAAACCCAACGTTTTCCGTCAAAATCACCATGGCCAACTCAGGCTTGTCGCGCGGCGCAAAACTGATCAGCCAGGCATGGTCTTTGTTCTTGGATCCCACACGATCGGTCGAAGCAACCTGGGCGGTTCCGGTTTTGGCGCAGACATCAAATCCTTCGACTTTCGCCGCGCCAGCCGTCCCGTATTCAACTGCGCCATTCATGCCTTTGAGCACAATGTCATGAATCTCCTTGCTCATCGGCACAGAAAACTTGTTCGCGTCTTCATAAATCATCTCTGGCTGTTGATTGCCAAAGCGATCAACTCCAGCCACCACGCGTAACATCAAATGCGGCGTGTACATTTGCCCGCCGACAGCCAAGCCACTGACATAACGCAGTAATTGAATTGGCACCGAAGCGTTTTGTCCCTGCCCAAATGCAGACGAAGCCATGTCGTAATCCGTCCATTCGGATTCGCGTTGATACTGCCGAAGCTGAAATTCCTTCGCAGCTTTTTCATTGGCAGGAGCCTCGTCCAGCGCTTGTTGGGCTTTCTTGATCTTGTTCGCCCAAGAACCCTTTTTGGTTTCGCGTGTCGGCGCAATCCCTTTGTATTCTCCCGGCAAATCAATGCCAGTGCGTTGCCCGAATCGGAACAGGTTGACCCATTTTTCAAACCGATCAACCCCCATCTTCAGCCCCAGCCGGTAATAGTATCCGTCGGCGGATTTGGCGATTGCGGTCACAACATCCGGCGCGCCATAGTTTGAAATGGACTTCATCAGATAATTGCCGATCTGGATGCTGCCGTCCTGAACGCGATTGTTGGTTGGCGTGATGACGCCTTCGTTAAGAGCCGCGACAGTGGTCAACAGCTTCCAGGTCGAACCGGGCGGGAATTGTCCTTGAATGGCACGGTTAAAAAGCGGCTTGTCTTCATCGGTTTGCAGATCGCGAATTTCGTCTTTTCCTTCGGGCGTCTTTGCGCGCTGCGAAAAGAGGTTTGGATCAAACACCGGGCGGCTCGCCATTGCCAGAACTTCGCCGTTATTCGGGTCGGCCACAGTAATTGATCCCCTTCCCGAAGGCATCGAATCCGTCTGCTGTTCGGTAACCTTTTGAATGTCCAGGTCAAGCGTCGAATAAAAGTCCCGGCCCGGAACTGGGGGAACGGTGTCTAAAACTTTCTGAATTCGGCCACGACTGTCCACCAACACACGAAGCTCTCCGTCCTTGCCCATCAAAATATCATTGTGCGAACGCTCGATGCCTGCTTTCCCGATTATGTCGCCCAGTTTGTAGCCCTTTTCATAACTGAACGGGCCGTCTTTCCGCTTCAAATCTTCCGGACTGACTTCACCAACATAGCCCAAGGCATGAGCGGCAAGAGTCCCAAACTGATAAAGTCGCTGCGGAGCTTCTTCCGCACGAATCATCGGATATTCGTACTGGTGAGCTCTAACCCAGGCGACATCTGCGGCCGTCGCCAATTCCTTGACGACAATGAATTCATACTTTGCTTCGTGCCTTGCCGCCTCAAACCGATTGGCCAGCCACTTTTGCTCAATCCCCAGGTTTTTCACCAGCAGATCGGCAATTTGCGAAAAGTCTTTTTCTTTGATGTCTTTGCGGCTTAAAACAATGTTGTAGGAAGGTTGACTGGTGACCAGAATGCGGCCTTTTCGGTCGAAGATTGTGCCCCGGCGCGCCGGGATCGGAAGAATACGAGTGCGGTTTTTGTCCGAACGCTCAGCGTAAACTTCGCTGTTCATCACCTGCAAATACCACAATCGGCCCAGCAGAAGCACAACAATCACTATCGCGAGGTAGCGAATGACTTCCAAGCGCAGACTGACCTGCCGCAGGTCTTCGGCTGGATCGAATCCGGATTCTTTGACTGACTTCATAACGCTAACCTTTCGATTCAAATCGAATCACCGATTTCGAATCAGGCTGGAACCAGAAGACATCGGGACTCCCTAGCGTTTAAACCAGGGCTTTCCTCGACGAGCTTCGCTACGGCGCACGCGCAAAGCCGAGTTCTTATTGAAGAGACGGTCGAAAAACGAATAAAGCAGGGCGGCGGCAATCAGGTTAGTCACAAGTCCGAAGACAATGGCAGCAGCTAAACCTCTTCCACCGGTCAGGACGGGAAGCTTGAACTTAAGCAGCTTGTAAAAGGCGTACCGAGTCAGCGTATTTAGCAGGCTGGCGCTGGCAACAGTTGCAAATCGGACCAGCAGGTTGTCAGCGACGATGATCGAAACAATTCGATCCGCGACATAAGCCGACAACACGTAAGCAAAACCGCTGACACCAACGGCGGTGTCCACACCATTGGCCATTCCTCTGGAAAAAACATCATACAGAACACCAGCAGCCACTGCCGTCAACAGCGCTTGCACGGGATCGCGTCCCAAACAAACATAAACGACGACAACCAGCAGCCAATCAATGTAGGCCAGCCATTGTCCGATTGCCTCAGGAACCAAACTAACAAGCGTGGTTTGTGCAAAAACGGCGACCAGCAAACAGGCTGCTATTTTTATTGACGTACCGCGAGATGCTTTCTCCAACTATGCTTTACCGTATATTCAAACTTTTGTTTTCAGCCCTGAACCGCGGAACTTAATTTAGCTCCCAAGCGGGCGCCACCGCGTTCAGCCGCGACCGATTAAGTTACTTCTTTTGCTCGGTCGCTTTCTCCTGTTCTTCTTTCTTCTTCAAATCGTCAACAGGGCCACGGATTTCCGACGGAGGAATTTTCAGCACCATCACCATTTCCAGCTTGCCCAGTTTGGCCGCCGGTTCAATCTCGACCAGCACAGGGGCACGCAAAGTGCCATTGCCTTTGACCTGACCGATCAATAACCCCGCAGGATACAAACCATCCTGACCTGAAGTAATGACCCGCTCTCCCGGCTCCAACTTATCCGGAGGAACCAGAAATCGCATATCACACAGCGCTTTGCTTTTCCCTTCCAGAATACCCAGCCAGCGACTTTCCGCCGTTTGGCCTATCACTGCTGCTCCGGCTCCGTGGCGTTCATCCGAAATCAACAGCACTTGCGATGAAACCGGTCCAGCAAAAATCACGCGCCCAACCAAGCCGTCAGCGGTAATGACCGGTTGATCTTTTTCAACTCCGGCCAAAGCGCCACTATCAATAATAATCGTGTTGAACCACTGATTTGCATCGTGACCGATGACTCTGGCTGTTACTCCCTGATAAGAAGTCGCAGCTTTTTTCAACGCTTCCTGCTGTTCGGAGATTCTGGCCACGCTTTGCAACTGAGTTACTTGATTTCTGAGCCGCCCCAGTTCATCTCGCAATTGCTGGTTTTCACTGCGAGCTCCTCGTAAATCAACATACCCCTTCCAAAGGCCAGTGACTCCACCGCTTAAGCGCGTCGCTCCCCATTGGAACGGCATCATTCCGCTCATCATCACATGCTGCAAATAGCTTAGGTTCGGCTGCCCTGGAACCCGATTGAGCAAAATCACGAACAAATGCAGGATCAGCAGTAGCCCAAGCAGCCAAGTCGGATTTTTTTTGGCTTTATCTTTCGCCTTGTCGGTTAGAGACATGTCAGATGCTAGGGATTAGGTGACAGGTGGCATTCAAGATTGAAGCAGGCCGCCTATCATCAATCATGACGGCAAAGTTGCTCCATCCCAGCGCACACGGCGCAAAAGATCGAAATCCGACAGCATCGCACCTGCTCCAAGCACAACTGAGGACAATGGATCTTCCGCGAGCGAAACTGGCAACCCAGTGTCTTTCATCAAGCGAACATCCAGCTTTTTCAACAATGCTCCGCCCCCGGTCAAAACGATGCCTCGATCCACAATGTCTGCGGACAATTCGGGCGGCGTGCGTTCCAGCGCGACGCGAACAGCGTTGATAATGGTCATTACTGAATCGGATAAAGCTTCGCGGATTTCCTCGTCGGTCACAACGATTGTTTTCGGAATGCCTTCGATCAGGTTACGACCTTTGATTTCCATTTCTCTCGGCTCGTCCAGAGTATCCGCCGACCCAATCTCAATCTTTACTTGCTCTGCGGTGCGCTCGCCGATCAGCATATTATATTTGCGCTTGATGTACTGAATGATAGATTCATCCATCTCGTTTCCCGCGACGCGGACGCTCTTGGAATAAACGATGCCTGACAAAGAAATGACCGCGATATCCGAAGTTCCGCCTCCGATATCGACAATCATATTTCCATGCGGCTCGGTAATCGGCAGCCCTGCGCCGATGGCCGCAGCCATCGCTTCCTCGACCAGATAAACTTCAGCGGCTTTGGCGCGATAAGCGCTATCTTCTACAGCGCGGCGTTCCACTTGTGTAATTTCCGACGGGATACCAATGACAATGCGCGGGCTAACCCAGGTTTTGCCGCCGTGAGCCTGCTGAATGAAGTATTGCAACATCTTCTCAGTCACCTCAAAGTCAGCGATGACCCCGTCTTTCATCGGACGAATGGCCACAATATTGCCGGGCGTGCGCCCAAGCATCTCTTTGGCCTTGTTGCCGACGGCTTCGACTTTATGAGTGACCTTGTTGATCGCGACGATTGATGGCTCAGATACAACAATGCCTCGGCCACGAGCAAACACCAGTGTGTTTGCGGTACCGAGGTCAATCGCCAAGTCGCTAGAAAAAAGACTAAAAATCGAACGTAAATTCATTTAGTGTGAAATGACAACCTTTCCGAATTTCGGCTTAAGTCGCAATCGTGCAAACCACTCAGAACTTATATGATTGAGTTATTTGCCTTTTGCGGCGCTCAGCATATAGCAAAAGGCGATGTAAATGAAGCAGTAAGGCGAAATTCGCATCGAAAAGCTAATCTTGGCAACTGGTTTTCCGCCTTTTTGCCTAAACTGGCGACTTTTGATTTGATTTGAGGGAAGGAGAGATGCCGTAGCCTTGAACTAAAGCTCAGATGGCACACCGGGCTGACGAAAAGACTGGCGGCAAAATTCAGGAATGAACCAGGACAGTCTGTATGACCCAATCCTGGTTCAGCCTGCTTAACAAAAAGTCCAAAGAACTTATGAAATGCTGTTATTAGCCGTGTCCAGCTTGGTATTGATCTTGCTGAAAATCTGACTGATGCTGGTCCCCATCGTAGTTAAAACAAAAACGGCAGCGGCGCCAATCAGAACTAATAGTAACGAATACTCAACAATATCCTGTCCCTGTTCGTCTTTTACGAAACTATTCATAAAACTTCTGATCATCGAATTTACCTCCGAAAATAATAATGCCAATCGGCATGGTTAATCTGACTGTTGAACGACACTCTCAATTCATTAGGTTGAATTCGGTTAGGTCGTAAAAAAGGCAGCGCTTGGACGCACTAAAAGCTTTTTACGCTGCTTCGGCATTTTGAATTTTGAATTGTTCGAGGGGGAAGGATTCGGCAGTTATTAGTCCCCCTAGGGGAAAGATGTTCCCGCTTCATAAAAAACATCTTCGAAAGTTGAACTGGGGGGCAAGAAACATTAGCGATTGAACGGTGAGGAAATTACCGGCCAACGCAACAGTTTAATAACATAGCCTCAAAAATCCATGCAAGCTGTATTTTTTAAGGCGATAAGGCGCCCAACACTCTGACAGCTCTTCCGACAAGAAGTAGGGTGTGCTGTAATCCGGACGAATTCATCTTCCAACCACAGGAGCAACCATGCTTCGGACTGAGCGTAAGTTCAAATTATTGACTGCCTCCCTGCTCATACTGAGCGGCGGCCTTTGGCAGATTCTCCCGGCGTTTGCGGATTCAACGTCAAGACTCCCAATCTCCGAAACGCCCGAAGAATTCTTCGAATCGCGCATTCGCCCTTTGCTGGTGGCGAATTGCTACGAATGCCACACGTCTGTAGAAAGCGGCGGACTGAGAGTGGATTCGCGCGAAGCTTTATTAAAGGGAGGAAACTCCGGCGCGGCCATCGTTCCGAATCAGCCCGAAGCAAGCTTGCTCATTCAAGCCGTCACTTATTCCCACAGCCGATTGAGAATGCCCAAAGTCAAACCGAAGCTGAAAGACGAAGACATCGCCAGCTTGCGGCAATGGATTAAAGATGGCGCTGTCTGGGCCAAAGAATCCGTAACTCGGACTCCGCACCCCGCGAGTTCCAATCACTGGGCTTATCAGCCGATCCGAAAGGCCGAGCTTCCCAAAGTCGCCAATCCTGCCTGGTCGCGAAATGAAATTGATCGCTTCGTGCTGGCGAAACTAGAGGCCAGCAACCTGCGTCCCAACCCATCCGCCGACAAACGCACGCTGATTCGGCGAGCCAGTTTTGACCTGACTGGATTGCCGCCTTCGCCTGAAGAGGTGGAAGCTTTCCTTGCGGATCGTTCGCCGAATGCCTTTGCCAAAGTCGTCGAACGATTGCTGGCTTCGCCGCGATATGGCGAACGCTGGGCGCGGCACTGGCTGGACGTGACCCGGTATTCCGACACCCAGGGCGTCAACGACACGACAACATTGCTTTATCCGTTTGCTTACACGTATCGCGACTGGGTGATTCGTGCGCTGAACGAAGACCTGCCGTACGATCAATTCCTGTTGCAGCAAATCGCCGCCGACCGGTTGCCAAACAACAACACGCAGAATCTGGCTGCGCTGGGATTTTTGACCGTTGGGCGCGGAGGATTCGCCACCACTACCGAAGAGCGAATTGATGACAAGGTGGACGTAACCATTCGCGGCACGATGGCCCTGACCGTGAGCTGCGCGCGCTGCCACAATCACAAATTCGATCCGATTCCGACGGCGGATTACTATTCGCTGTTTAGCGTGTTCGCCAACACGCGCGAACCGGATGAATTGCCGCTGTTGAATGCGGCCTCGGCCAACGATCCCAAAGAAGTTGAGTTCAGAAAAGAGATCGCCAAGATCAACGAAGAAGTGGAGAAGTATCGCGTCAAACGCTTCCCAGAACTGAAAGCCGAATATCGCCAAGCCGACCAAATTACCAAATACCTGATTGCTGTGTACCAGGCTCGCGATCTGAAAAAAGACGTTGATGTTCGGGCGTTGACCGTCGAAAAGGATTACAACTTTGCGATGCTGCGACGCTGGCAGAGCTTTTTGCGAAAGGCCGGGGACAATCGCGATTCAGTCTTTTCGATCTGGCGCGCGTTGGTGGCAATTCCGGAAAAAGAGTTTGCCGCCAAAGCTTCGTCGGCAATTGCCGATTGCGCCAGAGAGCAAATCAATCCGTTGATCGCTCAGGAATTCGCCAAAGCTCCAGCGACGATTGAAGAAGCGGCAGCGATGTATGGAAAGCTGCTGGCCAAATTCGACAAAGCGGAGCCGCTGCAAAATTCCAGCGAAGAAGCCATGCGGCAAGTGCTGCATGGCGAAGATTCACCCGCCAACGTTCCTTTCAAGGATTACAACGACATTCGCCTGGTCAAAGACAGCCAATATGAAACTGATCAGCGGCAAAAAATTCAGCGAATGATTACCGCGCGCTCTTTTGATGGAGCCGCTCCGCGAGCGATGGCGACGGAAGATGCGACCGAACTCAAGCCGGCGCACATTTACGTGCGCGGCAATCCAAATAACAAAGGCGAGGAGATCCCGCGCCGCTTTTTGCAGGTGCTGGCCGGAGAAAACCGCCCGACTTTCACCGATGGCAGCGGACGGCTGGAACTCGCCCGTGCGATCATTGATCGCAACAATCCGCTGACGGCTCGCGTGATCGTCAACCGCGTCTGGCAATGGCATTTCGGCCAGGGTTTGGTTCGCACGCCGAGCGATTTTGGGTCCCGCGGCGACGCTCCAACGCATCCCGAATTGCTGGATACGCTGGCGGCGTGGTTTGTGGAAAACGGCTGGTCGCTGAAAAAGCTGCACATGCTGATTCTGAGTTCGGCGACGTATCAACAATCCAGCGCCGATAACCCAACGGCAAGACAACGCGATCCTGAAAACAAGTTGCTGTGGCGAATGAACCGGCAGCGGTTGGATTTTGAATCGCTGCGCGATGCGATGTTGGCGGCCAGCGGGCAGCTGGATGTGAAGATGGGCGGTGTGCCGGACGAAATCACGTCGTGGCCATTTGCCCTGCGAAGAACGGTTTACGGTTACAACAACCGCGCGAAATTGGCGGCTGAATTCCTGACCTTCGATTTTGCCAGCCCAGACGCTCACGTCGCCCAACGCTACCAAACAACCATTCCGCAGCAATCGCTTTATCTGATGAACAATCCGTTCGTCGTCGAACAAGCGCGAGCCTTGTTGACGCGACCAGAGATCGCAGCAGCGAAAACTCCGCGCCAGCGAATTACCAAACTTTACCAACTGCTGTATGGCCGCGAAGCCAGTCCGGAAGAACTCGCCTGGGGAATGACGTTCACAACGGAACATTCCGATG